>CBIHPQ010000200.1:0-12031 GCA_966211825.1 uncultured Dyadobacter sp.
TGGGGTTGTCCGGACTTATCAGGCGGTTTTGCCGTCCATGCGTGCAGCGCGCAGCGGGCTGATCATCAACCTTACATCCGGCGCGAGCGGCCACACACTGCCTTTTATGGTTCCTTACCTCGCATCAAAATTCGGTGTGGAAAGCATTACCGAGGGCATTCAGGACGAGTTGAAGCAATTCGGGATCGAAAATGTGTCGATCCAGCCCGGCGTATATCCGACTGAAATGAACACGGGCGCCAAGGCGGGGATCCATGGCGACAAACCCGAAATTGCGCAGCAATATGATCCGCTCGCTACCGAACAGTTCAATGCGCTCGGACAGGGCCTTTTCGGGAAAATGACGGCTTTCGACATGAACCCTCAGACGATAGCCGACGGTGTGCTTTCGCTCGTTGAAATGCCTGCCGGACAGCGGCCACTACGCTTTCCGCTCGATGCCATCGCACAAGGCACCGACCAGGAATTTATCGATGCCCGCGCCAACATCAAGGCTAAATGGCTTACTAAATATATGGCGTAACAGCTTCGATAACCCGGGCACCAGTGGCGCCCGGGTTATGCCGTTTTGCATAATGCCTTAACCCTCCTATTCATTCCTTAAACTCCTGACGGGGTCCAGCATTGCCGCACGGACGCTCTGGAAGCTCACCGTCAACATCGCCAGGAGCGTCATCAGCAATCCCGCTGCCAGGAAGTGCCACCAGGACATGGAAATCTTGAATTCAAAATTCTGTAACCATTGGTTCATCAGGTACCACGCGATGGGCGATGCCAATACGATGGCCACAATGACCGGCCGCAGAAAATCCTTCGAAAGCAAGGCCACGACATTGGTCACGGAAGCGCCGAGCACCTTTCTCACGCCGATTTCTTTGGTACGCTGCTCGGCGGCGAAGGTAGCCAGCCCGAAAAGTCCCATACTGGCGATCAGTAAGGCCAGGATGGTCGCTGCCTGCACGAGCCGTGCTGTGCGTGTTTCGGATTGATAGGCTTGTGCCAGGGTTTCATCCAGGAAGCTGTATTCAAAAACCTGATCCGGGAATGTGGCCGTCCACGCCTTTTCTATGTCTTTCAATACCTGTTGAATGGAGGCGGCGGTAGCATTCTCGCTTTGCAGCTTGATCCCAGCCTGATAGAAGTTGTTCGGAACTACCTGAATGGCAGTGGGATCGATCTTCTGATGCAGCGAGTTGACATGGAAATTCCGGGCAACGCCCGCAATGGTGGCAAATTCATTGCCGTCGCCAAAATAGACCCTTTGTCCGATTGCCGCGCGGGGATTCATGATCCCGATCCGGCTCAGAAATACTTCATTTACAATAATCCTGAAATTGGTTGTGTCACTGTCCTTCAATGCCTCGCCAGCCACCAGGCGAATGCCGTAGGTATCGAGATAATGCGAGTCGCCCATTTTCATTTGCGTTTTGACCGGCACCACCGCAGGCCCCTCGCGGTACTCCATGGACTGCATCCAGTTGCTTTCGGCCGATGCACTATTGAACGAAAAGCTTACGTCCCTGATCTGTGCCGAACGCACCAGCATATTTCGCAGCGATTGCAGTTTTTCGGGCCGGTTATCGGGCAGGCCGACGGTGATCATGGCCGATTTGTTGAAACCAAGGTCGGCATGACGGAAAAAATCAAGCTGCCGGTCGATGAGTATCGCGCAGCAGATGAGCACCAGCGAAACGGTGAACTGCACTACCACCAGGCCTTCGCGCATCGAAAACCACTGGCTGGCGCGTGGGCTGGTATTGGTTTTCAATGCCCAGATCGGCGCCATACCCGACAGGCGAAACGCAGGGTAGACACCAGCCAGCAAGGAAGTTACTATCAAAATAATGCTGATAAACAACGCGGTTTGACCGGTAAACAGGTCCTTCACCGTCAGCGGAACGGCTAGCGCCGTCGCGAGCATGGGCAGGACCAGTATGCTGATGACCACTGCTGCGATGCCTGCAAACAATGTGATCAGCCCGGCCTCCGTCAAAAACTGGAATACGAGTGATCTCCGGCTGCTGCCTGACGCCTTCCGTATCCCCACTTCCTTCGCGCGCTTGAACGCCCGGGCCGTACTGAGGTTGATAAAATTGAAACAGGCGATCAGCAGCACGAGCAGGCCGATGGCCGAAAGGGCTTTGAGCAGCCCTACATTTGCGCTCCTGCCGCCGAGATTTCCCCCGTAATGGATCTCCGAAAGGCTATTCAGTTTGAAGCGTTTATCGGCCAGCGCTTCCTTGCCCATATATTTGAGTACCACTGATTTGAAGCGACCGGTCAGCCCCTTCGCGTCGACCCCTTTTTTTAGTAATACAAATACCTGAAAATTGTCATTCCAGCCATTCCAGCGATTTTCATTAAAACCGGGATCGACCTCTTTCACCGTCGCGAAAGACACGAGCATATTGAAAGGGAAGCTCGTCGTGGACGAATAATCTTCAACCACGCCGGAGACCGTCACATCGCGTTTGCCGTCCAGCCCGATCGTCTTTCCCAACGCATCCACCGTCCCGAAATATTTGTCCGCATAGGCGCGCGTCAGCACGATCGTGTTCGGCTGCGACAATGCCCGGCCGGGATCACCGGCTAGCCAGGTGTAGTCGAGTGTGCGGAAAAGGCCGTTATCGGCAAACACAACCGTTTCCTTGAACTTTTTCTCGCCGGATTGCGAACCGCCGGCGACCATTGTACGCCCGCTCACATGCAACAGCGGCGCGATGGTTTCGGCCTCGGGCAAATCGGTCCGAAGCGCGTTGGCCATGCCGGTATAGGTGCCCGGATAGGTATGGTTCTCTTTAATGTTCTCGGTTTCGACTCTGTAAATCCTGTCAATGCGCGATTGCGACAAGTCGTAGCTCGTCTCATGCCTCACCACCATAAAGATCAATATCGTGCAGGCCATCCCCACGGCGAGGCCGACCAGGTTAATGAAGGAATAGCCCCGTCCATTGGAAAAGCTTCTGAGGGCAATGGTTAAGTGGTTTTTGATCATGACCGGCCTGAAAGTTAAGATGTACTCTGTCACCACTAATGGCATGCCAGTTTCCGACGAACCTCCAAACAGAGGCGGCCAGCCATTTTTGCCCGAATAATGGCAACAAAAAATGTCCGCTTTTGAACGCCGGGCGCTTTAAAGCGGACAGCAGCATTTCCCTTCGTTTGCTACCGTTTAATAACTAATTCTACAAATGTTTCGAATTAGTAAGTAAAAGTGAAAGACGCGGTTACTTCCTTTTTCAAACAACCTTTTGCTCCATGAACATAACAAACGACAAACAACAAATTGAAAAACTGCGGCTGATCGTCCAGGAGGCCGAAAACACCGGTAACCTGGAAATGATGGCCGCGATCCTTGCCGATGATATCACCGTCATCGCCCCCGCTTCGCCGGTAATCACCACCAAGGCTGGCGGCGTGGAATTTCTCCGCTCCTGGTTCGATGCCTTTCACATTCAAATCTCCTACGAGTCGCAGGATATCGAAATCCGGGAGGACCTGGCTTATGAATGGGCTATTTATCAGCAGGTTACCACCGACAAAAAAACAGGCGAAAAAGCGTCGGAAACAGGCAGGATGCTTTGGATCTACAAAAAGTATAATGAAGCATGGCTGCAACATTTCATCATCTGGAATACAGCCGCTTAAAGAATCTTATCCTCACAATAACTTAAAGCATCATGTCTTATCTTCATGCTCCAAGGCTCGTCTTCACGGGCGACTTCCTGTCTGATGTCAGCACGGTAAACAACGACACGGCCCATTACAACAATGCGACCTTCCAGCCGAATTTCCAGGAACCAGGCGCCGGTGCCACTAATGGCTGGTGGAACCCCGAGGGGGGCGCAGTTTTTGATTTTCAGAATTGCGCTGTCAGACAACTCTTCCTGCCGGACGGTACCACGCAAACATCGCCGTCCGAGGACATCATTATCGGCCAGGCGGTAGTTGGTGCAGAGGGGCGCCCTACCGGTAAAATGGTCGACCTGGACCCCGACGCCCAGATGTTTTCCGCATTATGGTGCGTCCAGTTGCGAATATGCAATGCAAATGGCGACCTGCTTTTCAAAGGCGATATCGCTACCACCTGCTTCCGCGATATCCAGATGCGACAACTCGACGGCGGGAAAAGTAACGGTCAGCCATTAGGCGCTACCTGGACGTCGGTGATCACGAACGTCGTTTGGGGCGACTTGGCAGAAGAATCTGCATTCCTGAAAACGCTGCGCGCGACCACGCAAAACAATACGCTGGCCATCAATATGAACCCTTTCGGCTATTACTACTCCCACAATGACGGCCGCTTTTCGCTGGGCAGGATCATTGGTTCGATAGGGCCGTATTTCGAGGGCGAACCGCTCACCTTTGCAGCGGCGCGCAGGTTATATGGCATCAATTACACGCCGAGCATCCGCGGGACGTATTTCAGCGTTTCCAATTTCATCACAGAGCCGGATGCCAAACGCGTGAGCGTCGATTTCGGTGCGAGCTTTCCCGTGGCAGATTCGGTTGGTACCGTCAATTATAAGCAGGATTTGCGCCTGGCCGTGAGCAAAGTGCCGCAAACCGGTGTGGCAAGCCGTCAAACACCCACTACATACATTGCGCCCGCTGATTTTATTGAAATCGGGGCATTGGATTACCAGTCCGACCCGAACTGGCTCAACCAGACCGGCGGGATCGTTTCCTTCAATAATCTGCCGGATGCCACGGTGTCCGCATTAGGTAACGGCCAGCTGATCCTCGTCACGCCCTCGGCAGGTAACCCGGGACAGTACGCGATCATCGCGCGTGAGGCGATTGACGGGTTGGTGGCCCGGGCCGATAACTTTGTGCTGCGCCTGGATGACGGACAATCTACAGAAGTTGATTTCTACGCATACCAATGGGGAAAACCGTTACCGAACGCCTCCATATCCATCAGCATAGACCCTCCTACTCCCGATACGCCGGTTGGTCCGCAAAACCCGATCTCCGAGTTGTATGGGAACAATTACCCGGCCGACGGTCTCACTTTGCAGGGCCAGGTTTCGACCAATCCGCAGGGAAAAGCGCAAATGCCACTCAGCGGCAATGCCATCCACAGTCCGCGGGTGTACATCGACGGGCAGATCTACAACATTACTTACCAGACCAGCACGGTCGATCCGGCATTTGGTACGGAAAGCGTGGTCGTACACCTGCGCGACTATTTCGAGGAGATTGCCAATCCGGTTTGGGCCGACATTTCGGAGATGATGATCCAATACAGCAACCTGTACCCGATCATGAGCAAATATGTCGTGAACCTGGCCGACCCGGAAGCGCTGGCCCAGAAAAAGCATATCCTGATTTTCGCATTCTCGCGCGACATGAACGACACGATGCATATGCCCGTCACGCGAGACCTTTCGGGTACCAAGCGAAATACCATTCTCAACTGGCTCAATAACCCGCAAATTGCGCAGCCAAGCGTGCTGAGGACGCAGGCAAAACAGGCAAAAGCCGCCAATCCCGTTGCCCCGGGCACAGCATTGACCGACAAACAAGCCCGGTACAAGGAAGCTGTGAAGGCAAAAAACGGTTCCTTTCCCGGCTTTTCCAGGACAGACGATTTGTTTGAAAATCTGTGATTTACGGTTTAAAATTTATTCACCATGCTACAAATAGATTCAAAATATATTCAAAAGGCGTTGACGGCCAATGCCCTGGAAGAGCTCTATCCGCTCGTTCAAAAAGCCATCGAACTGGAACATTCCACGATCCCGCCCTATCTCACGGCTATGTTTTCCCTCAAACCCGGAACCAACCTCGTCCAGCGGCAGATCATCCACTCGATCGTGATCGAGGAAATGCTGCATATGACCATCGCGGCCAACATCCTGAATGCGCTGGGCGGCAAGCCGGAGATCGACAACGCCAACTTCGTACCGGAATATCCCGGGCCGCTGCCGATGGGCATTGGCAACGGGCTCGTCGTGGGACTTGAAAAGTACTCGACCGATGTCGTCAAAAATGTGTTTATGGAAATTGAGGAACCGGAGAACCCATTGGTGTTTAAATCAATGAGCCTGGCCGCTCTACCGACTTACAGCACGATCGGACAGTTTTATCAGGCGATACAACAAAAGATCGACGAGCTGGCACCCGACGACCTGCCCGGCGACAAAAGCAGGCAGGTAACCTCGTCGTTTTTCCCTGCCGACGAGCTTTTCCCTGTTTACACGAAACAAAATGCGATCGACGCCATTAACATTATCATCGAGCAGGGCGAAGGAACTTCCACTTCTCCAATGGACCAGGAAGACGAACTGGCGCATTACTACCGTTTCGAGGAGCTGTATAAAGGCAAGAGGCTGATAAAAGACGAAACCGCACCGAACGGCTACTCTTTCTCAGGGCCGGACATTCCATTTACGTCCGACGACGTTTTCCCATTATTTCCCAACACCAAAACCAGCATGCTTCCTGCCGGTAGTGAGGAGTTGAAGCGGATGAACGAGTTTAATACCAGCTATTATTCGCTGCTCGCAGGCCTGCATACGACATTTAACGGCGAACCCGGAAACCTTGACAATACTGTGGGGGTTATGTACGACCTGAAACTGACGGCCCAAAAATTGTGCGCGACGGCATTTCCCGGCAAAGCCAACTACACGATCGGGCCATCGTTCGAATTTATTGTTCCTGCGGGAAGTTGAGTAAATGTAAACCGACGGTGCGGGCCATACGCACCGTCGGTTTCTTTTGAATACCTTATTCTCCTTCAAAAGCCTTTGCCAACGGCGCAATCTCGATGCGCTTCATAGGTAAGAAGGCCTGCGTGACCCGGTTGACCTGCTCTCGCGTGCCGTTCACGAGCATTTCTTCCAAAACGATAGGAGAAATCTGCCACGAAACACCAAACTTATCCTTGATCCATCCGCATTGTTCCGCTTCCGGGACAGCCGACAGTTTCTGGGTAAAATAATCGAGTTCTTCCTGATCATCGCAGTTAACTACGAGGGAAATACCTTCATTAAAAGCAAACTGATGCTCGTGCGCGCTATCCATGGCCGTAAACCAGCTGTCTTCGAGCTTGAAATCCGCGAACATCACCGTCCCGGCCTTATCGGGCCCGGGGCCCTCGGGATACCGGTGTATCGATCCCAATTTCGCCTGCTCGAAAACGGAGCAATAAAAATTGATAGCCTCCTCCGCTTTCCCGCATTGATCGCCGACGTACATCAGCGAAGTGACGATCGGCGGCCTCGGCTCACCTTCCGGATTCGTCAGGATCAGCTGCCAGGAGATGCCGTATTTATCCTGTACCCAGCCATACCGCTCGCTAAACGGATACTTGTCGATTGGCATAAGCGCGTTACCGCCCTCAGCCAGACTGGCCCAGACGGCATCCAGCTTTTCGCGAGCCGCTTCCGCGGGACTGGCCGAATCGCCAAACAGCAGCGGGTCGAAATTGACCATAAACGATATGGAAGGATTGGGTTTAAAGGTCGGCCCGGCGCTGATCGCCATGAACTTCTGGTTCCAGAGCTCGAAAATAACCATGTCGCAGTCACCCGACGGCGTTCCTTCGAGCGTGGTGACACTCGTAACACGCGATTCGGGGAATACCGAAGCATAAAACTCCGCTGCTTCCACAGCTTCTTTATCAAACCATAAATGCGGGACTATTTTCTGCATGACCATTTGATTTAGTTGAATACCTGAACGAGCGCGCCGGTGGCGTCTGCTAAAAGTATATAATTTCCGCGCCAGCAGCCTGCCAGCACCTGAAAATCAGGCACAAAAAACGCTGCTCCCCAGCCTGTTCGTCCTCATTATCGGTGTAACTTGTAGTATGTTTGCGGATACATTAAATTATCTTATCGAACTATTACCTTACGAACCTAAACGGCGATGAAATTGAAACTACTACAAAAATGGGCGGCGATCGGCTTCCTGGGCCTCGCTTCCTGTGCCAGCTACCAGCGCAGCGACCTGTATTTCGGCAGGGATATCCCCGGCGGCGGGGCCGTGAGCGAGCAACAATGGAAAAATTTCAGCGATAGCGTCATAAGCACCTACTTCCCGGAAGGCTACACCGAATGGGACGCCAACGGCCGCTGGAAGGATACCGACACCAAACAGACCATTACCGAACCCACCAAAGTGGTGACTTTTTTTGGAAAGAAAACCAAGGAAAGAAGTAATGCCCTCGACAGCATCGCGCAACGCTACCTGCGCCGGTTCCGGCAGCAAAGCGTGCTGCGGACCGATATCAGGTCTAAGGTGAAGTTTATCAACAAGGTCCCGTGACCCGGCCGGCGGATCTTACATAGCTGTCGACGCTGCCCGTGGCTGGCATAGTTTTTAAACTGATATGCCAAACGGGATCAGCAACTAAATATTGATATGTTATGAAAAAGCTCATGATAACCGCGGTGACGGCATTGCTGTGCGCGACAACCGTGTCGTTTGCACAAAGTACGACAAGTTCAACCGACAAGTCGGGAACGACAAAGGCCTCGGGCCAGGGCATAAAGACGCCAACTCCGAATAGCGAGAAAAAGAGTACCGACCAGGCCAAGCAGGCACAGGCCGCTCAAACACAGAACAGTAAAGAAAACAAACCCAATCCAACCGACCAGGTAGCCCAGAAAAGCGCTGAAAACGACGGCAGCAACCGGCCTGGCGGTGCAACCCATCAAAATGCAAATGATGTAGGAAAGTATTCCGACAAGGAAGACAACAATTCCATGCTGTTTTCCAAAGAAGCGATGGCGATACGCCGCAAAAACCTGACCGAATCGGATACCGAGATGAAAGAAGGAAGCGGAGGGTCTGAAAGAAACACAAAAAACCATACTGGGACGACGGGGAATTACCGAAACCTGGCCACAAAAACCAGTGGCGTGCCGTCCAGCGAATAGAACCAGGATTATCAAAATAAACCCCGGGAATAGCGTCCCGGGGTTTTCCGTTTAAAGGCAGCGGATATTAAGTGGTTCGGATTTTATTCAAAACTTGCAAAATTGTCGTGTCCTCCACGACATTGGATTCGTTGTCGTGGGCGTGAAACTCTTCCATTTTGCGTTTACGTTTCGTATCGCTGATCCCCCTCTCGACTTTTTGGCGATACTCTTCCAGCGACCGGCAGTAATAGTGATTGAGCTGGATCGAATCCACGCTCACATCGGCCGATGCACCTTCAATAGGGACAAAATGTTCATTCACGCAAGAGAAGCCGGGTTTGAATTTAAAACAATGCGATTTAAATGCAGACTGCACGTGGCGCGGCTGGACAATGCTTTTGATATGCCGGTTGGGTGCGAAAGAAACTTCCGAACGTCGAGTAAAATTCTCCAATTGACGGCCAGCCGGTTTATGAATATGGTTATTGGAACCGAATATGAGCCACGAAACTCCCAGCCCGCCATACTCCTCGTATTTTTCAAGTAAACGGGGCAGGTTCGCACTTTCGTTTTTAGGAACAATAAATTCGTCCATATCGATGAATGCAATCCATTTTGACTGATAACCAAAGTTATCAAGACAATGCTGGTAGGCCTTCACGTGCATATTCTGCCCGGGCAGGGATGTTACCGTTACAAAATCGGCGTACCCGAGGGTGTTAATCGCTTCCCGGACAGGCTTTTTACTTCCATTGTCATAAATATAAAAATGCACCGCGCCGATTTTCCGGTGATAATCCAGCCATTCGGCCAGGTAATCATTTTCGTCTTTTACGATGCAGCAAATGGATAAATAATGCTCAGGTTCAGCTTGTGGATTGGCGTTGGAGCTACGGAATTTTGAGAGCAGGCTCTTGATTGAAAACATTATGGCTAATTAAATTTGGTCGATGACACGCTCCAAAGTTATTATTTATTGCCGGGAATTTTCAAACTGGCATTTGCAGGCGGCGGGTTCGGATATTTTCTATATTTGATATATGCATACCGATTTTGAAAACTATCTGGCCTCCCAAACCGAACTCCCTGCCGAAACCATCAGGCATATCAGCGGGCTGGCAACGTTGCGGCGGCTGCAAAAGAACGAGGCGCTCCTGCACGCGGGAGAAATATGCCGCCACAAAGCATTCATCAGCAGCGGGCTGCTCAGGACTTACCACATCAAGCCGGACGGTAACGAGCATATCCTTCACTTTTCACCGCAGAATACCTGGACACTCGACGTGGAAAGTTACGACAAGCTGCTCCCGTCACAGGTGAATATCGAAGCGGTGGAGCCCAGCGCGGTTTTGCTCTGGGCCAAGCCGGACTTTGATAAGTTGCTGAAAGATATTCCTGAGCTAAAAAAATTTTCGGAGGCGCTTATTGCCCGCACCATTTACTACAATCGCAACCGTATCCTGACTATCCTGAGCGGCACACCGGAGGAGCGCTATACCGATTTTGTAAACGCGTACCCCGATTACCTTGCCCGGCTGCCCCTTCGAATGGTGGCAGCCTACCTGGGCATTTCCCTGAAAACCCTCACACGCATACGCCACGCGCAGCTGCGGCGAGAAGCTGGAATTATGGACAAATGACCTTGTTTACCCATCGCCGGCATTTCAATTTTGCATCGAACAAAATTGAAAAAAACATGCGTGTATTTGTAACGGGAGCTTCCGGATTCGTAGGCTCCGCCATTGTGAATGAACTTGTAAAAAATGGTCACGAAGTAATCGGGCTCGTTCGGTCGGAAAAGTCGGCTGCGCAGGTTGCAGCTGCGGGCGCGGTGCCGCTGCTGGGCGATGTAAACGATCCGGAGATACTTCGGCGCGGTGTGGCGGAATCTGACGCCGTCATCCACACGGCTTTCAACCACGACTTCTCCCGCTTCAAAGACAGTTGCGAAGACGACCGAAAAGTGATCGGGACACTGGGCGAGGCCATGCTGGGCTCTGACAAACCGCTGGTAATTACCTCAGGAGTAGGCCTGCAACGCTCCGACCGCCTGATCACTGAAGTTGATCCGTCAACTGTTGGTTCCGGCGCAAACCCGCGGACGGCGACGAACGAAGCAGCCCTGGCTGTGGCTGCTCAGGGGGTAGATGTGTATCTCGTGCGCCTTCCGCCCAGCGTCCACGGCGCGGGCGACCACGGTTTTGTGCCGATGGTAATTGATATGGCCAAAGAAAAAGGGGAATCGGCTTACCTGGGCGAGGGGGAAAACCGCTGGCCGGCCGTACACCGGTCGGACGCGGCTGTGCTCTACCGGCTGATCATCGAAAAACGCCCTTCGCTCAAAGTATTGCATCCGATAGCAGAGGAAGGCATTGCATTCCGGGAAATCGCCAGTGCGATCGGCAATGGACTTGGGCTGCCTGTCGTAAGCAAAACAGGTGACGCCGGGGCCGCTCATTTCGGTTGGTTTGCCCATTTTGCCGGCATGGATTGCGCGGCATCCAGTGAACAGACACGGGCGGAATTAGGGTGGCAAACGAGTTCGCCGGGCTTGCTGGATGACATTGCGTCGGCGGGTTATCTGTCCGCTTCCTGACCGTTTTTAGTCGGTGCCATTGTCCCCACAAAATAAGTTTGCGTGATAACTCCGTGCGTCTGAGGCGCAAGACACTGATAATGCGTTGAAATAGATTTTCACTATTGATTTATAGAATTAATCGATTTTGATGATAGGTTTCGGTATTTTACCTTTATCCCGCTGCACAAATACCAGAAGCGGCAATATGGTTTAACACATGAACTTATCGTAATGGAAAACGGATCAAACGACATTAGCAAATGTCCTTTTCACAACGGGACACTGAATCAAAATGTAGGCGGCGGCGGTACCAGGAACCGCGATTGGTGGCCAAACCAATTGAAATTAAGCATCCTGCGTCAGCATTCGTCCCTGTCCAATCCGATGGGAGAACAATTCAATTACGCAGAAGCATTCAAAAGCCTTGACCTGGAAGCAGTAAAAACGGACCTTCACGCGCTCATGACCGATTCGCAGGATTGGTGGCCGGCTGACTTTGGCCATTACGGGCCATTGTTTATCCGCATGGCATGGCATAGCGCAGGTACTTACCGCGTGTTCGACGGCCGCGGGGGCGGCG
>CBIHPQ010000201.1:0-12024 GCA_966211825.1 uncultured Dyadobacter sp.
TGGGCAAGTTCAAAGGGTAGATCACGTTCGATATGCATAACCTGCGCGAGTTGCCCGACCACATGCACGAGATCGAGCATTTGAAAGACAAGAAGGTGGTTACCTATTGCACCGGCGGTATCAAATGCGAGAAAGCCAGCGCCTACCTGCTCGACCAGGGCTTTACCGACGTTTACCAATTGCACGGAGGCATTATACGCTACGGCCTTGAAGAAGGCGGTGAGAACTTCGACGGTAAATGCTACGTGTTCGACAACCGCATTACCGTGGATGTCAATAAGGTAAACCCGACCGTGATTTCGAAATGCTACATCTGCGACGAGCTTTGCGACCGCATGGTAAACTGCGCAAATGCTGAATGCAACAACCACGTCCCGATCTGCGAAAAATGCGGCTGGGAAATGGAAGGAACATGTTCCGCAGCATGCAAGTCACATCCGGGAAAACGTACTTATGACGGCACCGGATATTATGTGATCAACAGCAACCATTACCAGCCACTACAGGGCCTGAAAAGTCAGCAGAAGAACATCAAAAAAATGAAACTGGCATTGAAAACTGAATCGGCCTAGCCGGTTCAGTCCAATGCTTTTTCGAGGATGTAGTCGTTCATCCAGTAAGGCCCGATGGGAATATCCTGCTCGTCGACAATGCGGAAGCCCATTTTTTCATAAAACGTCCTCGCCTTGTTGTAGCGGTTCACGTTCAGCGACAGCACCGTCCCTCCCACCGACTTCACATAATTTTCTGTTTCGTGTAGAAGGTATTTACCCGCGCCGGTGCCTTGCGTGGCTGGAAGCACGTATATTTTGTGTAATTTAAACTTCCCGGGCTGCTCTTCCGAAACCGAGGAAAAGCCCACGGGACTTTCCTCGCTCACCAGGATCATGAACTGCTGGCCCGATTGCATCTGTTGTTCGAGGGATTGGTGAGAATATATTTTTTCGAACATAAAATCGATCTGCTCCTTGCTAAGGATGTCACGGTAAGTAGGTTCCCATGTTTTCTCCTGGATTTCGATGATCGTTGGAATGTCCGCGGCGGAGGCTTGTAATGTTGCGAATGAAGGCATATTGCTTAAATTTGGCAGCTTGAAAAGCGCAATTAAATATTTATTCACTAAAAAACCATGTTACTGGGCCGGCAGACCAGATCGCAAGAAGCAGCTAAGCGCCCGACCAGTAGAAATATATGAAACCCCTCATTTTAGTTACTAATGATGACGGAATAACGTCAAAAGGAATTCGAACACTGGTTGAAATCATGCAGACGCTGGGCGAAGTAATTGTAGTAGCGCCTAACAGCCCGCAATCCGGAATGGGTCACGCCATTACCATCGGTGAACCGCTTCGACTCTATTCCACCCATATTTTCGATAATGTAACAGAATACGAATGCTCGGGAACACCGGCCGACTGCGTGAAACTGGCCAAAAACTACGTGTTGCAGGACCGCAAGCCCGACCTCGTAGTGAGCGGTATCAACCACGGCAGTAATAGTTCGATCAGCGTGCTGTACTCCGGCACCATGTCGGCGGCCATTGAAGCAGCCATCGAGGGCATTCCGGCCATCGGCTTTTCACTTTGTGATTTCAGGGAAGACGCGGATTTCAGCCATGCTGTTCCTTATATTAAATCGATTACCGAGGAAGCATTGAAGAATGGTATCCCAAACGGCATTGCATTGAATGTGAACATCCCGGCAAAGACTGATCTCGCGCTGAAAGGTGTGAAAGTTTGCCGCCAGGCGCACGCCAAATGGCAGGAGAAATTTGACTACCGCGTGGACCCGAATGGTCGCGGCTACCTTTGGATGGCCGGCGAGTTCGTCAATTTCGACACGGAAAAAGAAGATACTGATGTCTGGGCACTGGATAACAACTATATTTCAGTGGTGCCATGTCAATATGATCTGACAGAGTATGAAGCGTTGAAAAAGCTATCGACCTGGGATTTGTAATTTAAACAACAGCTATGGCATTAGTAGGCAGTTTATTAAAGAAAGGCATCCATTTCAGCAACATCGTTGCCAATCGCCGCAAGGCGAGTTTACACCAGCAGCAGAAGAAAACCCTGGCCAAGCTCCTGGCGAAGGCCCGATATACCGAGTTTGGCGAAAAATACAACTTCGACGAACTGCTTTCCTCCATTCTATTTGGTGAAAAGGGCGCTTTTTACGAGCTCTACAAGCGTACGGTGCCTGTTTACGACTATAACAAGATATTCAACGAGTGGTGGCACAAATCGCTCGAAGGCGAGAAGGACGTGTGCTGGCCGGGCACGGTGAAGTATTATGCATTGAGTTCCGGCACTTCGGAAGCTGCCTCCAAGCAGATCCCCGTGACGAAGGCGATGACCAAAGCCATTCAGAAAACGAGCATCCGGCAGATATTATCATTGGGTTATTACAAAGACCTCCCGCCGGATCTGTACGAAAAAGGCTTCCTGATGCTCAGCGGCAGTACCAATCTCAACCCGCACGATACAGGCAGCCTGGCAGGCGATTTGAGTGGTATCCAGATCCAGCAGATCCCCCGTTGGTTCCGTCCCTACTACAAGCCTGGACAGAAAATCGCGGCACAGCGTGACTGGGGCCTAAAACTCGAAGAGATTACCCGTGTGGCGAGCGAATGGGACATTGGCTTCGTGGTAGGTGTTCCGGCGTGGATACAGCTGCTTTTTGAAAAGATCATCGCGCACTACAATGTCAAGAACATCCATGAAATATGGCCGAACTTGCAGGTTTTCGCCCATGGAGGGGTCTCTTTCGAGCCCTACCGCAAAGGTTTCGAGAAGCTCTTGGGCAAACCGATGACGTACATTAATACCTACCTGGCCTCGGAAGGCTTTATCGCCTACCAGTCACGGCCAGGCGCAGAGGGTATGGAACTGGTATGTGACAATGGCATTTTCTTTGAATTCATCCCATTCACTTCCAAAAACTTCGATTCGGACGGTGTGATGCTCGACAATCCAGAAACGCTGATGATCGATCAGGTGGAAGAAGGAAAGGAATATGCATTGCTGCTCTCGACCTGCTCGGGCGCGTGGCGCTACCTGATTGGCGATACGCTTAAATTCGTCGATAAATCGCGTGGCGAGATTGTGATCACCGGGCGCACGAAGCATTACCTGAGCCTCTGCGGCGAGCACCTTTCGGTGGATAATATGAACAAGGCAATCGACCTTGTATCGCGCGAAATGGGTATTTCGGTGAAAGAATTTACCGTCTGCGGCATCGAACACGGCTCCCTGTTCGCACACGACTGGTATGTGGGCGTGGAAGAATCGAATGTGGATGCCGAGGTATTGAAACAGAAACTCGACGCCAAACTCTCGGAACTCAACGACGACTACGCGGTAGAGCGCCGGCATGCACTGAAAGAAGTATTCGTGAATGTGCTGCCCAATCAGGCGTTCTACGACTGGATGGAGTCCAAAGGCAAGCTCGGCGGACAGAACAAATTCCCCCGGGTTTTCAAGAAAGACCTGATCAGCGATTGGAAGACCTTCCTCAAATCCGAAGGTTACATTAAAGAATAGCCCCTACTTCAAAAAATTGGTATAAGCAATCTGACAGGCGATGAGGATAAAAACTACGCCTGTCACTTTGTTAAACAGGGTAACCACTTTGGGTGTGAAAACCCGCTTCAAGAGCTGCGCGAAAACTGCGATCGCGCTTTCTACCAAAAATACAGCAATTACACTCGCCGCGAAGAACAGAATTACCTGATTCAGGTTATAGTGCAAATTGGTGCGGATGTAGGAAGCGATCGTAACCCAACTTATAAAGTTCACCGGGTTAAGGCCGTTGAGCAAAAATCCTGTCGTAAAATAGTAAAGAAAATTCCCGAAACGGGTTTGCGGTTCAGCGAGCTGGGGCTGGCCCTTGATGATATTGCTTAAACCCAATGCAGTGAGGAACACCACGCCTGCGCCAGCCATCCATTGCTGGAAATGCGGAATGTCGGGCAGCAACGCCGTACCGAAAATGGCGAAGAAAACGAAGATAATGTCGCACACAAATACGCCGAATGCGATCTTGATGCCGGTCCGGTAACCGTTATCGACGCTGTTTTGGACCAGGGAAAAAAAGACAGTCCCGAAAGTAAGGCACAATGCGACGCCCGTCAGCGTCCCGTAAAATAAAGCTTGCAGCATATCAGATACCTTTCAGTCTGGCAGTCATCAATATGGCAGCTACCGAAAGCGAATCGGTGATCTCGGACCGCATGACCATTTCCACTGCTTCCTTCAAAGGCAATTTCCATACCTGCAAATCTTCGGTGTCTTCGGGCTCGGCCTGATCCTGGGTAAGTTCTTCGGCAATGAACAGGAATCCTTCTTCGTTAGTTGCCGAGTTGGAGGTGTGAATGCGGGCCAGTTTGGTCCATTTGTTAGCCAATAGGCCGGTCTCCTCTTTCAGCTCGCGTTTTGCGGCATCGAGCGGATCGGCATTCAGCGCTCCGCCGCCTTCCGGGATCTCCCAGGAATATTCGTCGATCGCGTAACGGTACTGGCCCACAAGATAAATGTTGTCGTCGCTATCCACCGGTATCACGCCTATCGCCTGGTTTTTGAATTTAACCAAACCGTAAATGCCTTTGTTGCCCGAGGGGTTAATCACGTCACGATGACTGAGTTCCAGCCAGGCATTCTCATAAACGGTTTCAGACGATAGTGTTTTCCAGTTATTTTCAGTGGATATAACCCGCATTTTCTTAGTATTTTTGACCTTTCATTGACAAATCTCAGATGCAAATAAACCAAAATAAGCTTAAACAACGTCTCATTATGCTGTCTTTTCTGGCCAGCATTCTGTTGACAGGATTGAAGTTTTTTGCATATTATCTGACTTCGTCAAATGCCATTCTGAGCGACGCGCTGGAATCGATCATCAACGTAATCGCCAGTGGTTTTGCGTTTTACAGCGTATATCTTTCCTCCCAGCCCAAAGACCGGAATCACCCGTACGGCCACGGCAAGGTCGAATTTTTCTCGGCCGGTTTCGAAGGCGCATTGATTATCATCGCGTCGATATTCATTATCGTAGAAGCCGTAAAGAGGCTGATGGACCCGGCGCCGATTGAAAACCTGGCGCAGGGATCGGTTTTTATCATTTTTACGATTTTCGTCAATACCGCCATCGGTTATAAGCTCCTTACCGAAGGCAGGCGTGCCAATTCGCTGGCGCTGGTCGCGGACGGGAAGCATTTAATGTCCGATAGCGTCAGCAGCGTTGTGTTGATTTTAAGTGTAGGCTTAATTATGCTTACCGGCCACGTCTGGATCGACAGCGTCGCCTCGCTGCTTTTCGGCGTTTTCCTGGCTTACAACGGCTCTCAGCTGGTGGGAAAGTCGGTTGCGGGGCTCATGGATGCCACCGACGAATTACTGCTCGAAAAAGTGATCCAGACATTGAATGAAAACAAAAAGGACGAGTGGATCGACGTGCATAACCTGCGGGTACAGCAGTACGGCTCCGACCTGCATATCGACTGCCATTTGACGCTGCCCTATTACTGGGAATTGCAGAAAGTGCACGAAACCATTCACCAGTTCGAGAATATCCTGAAAGCCCCGCAACCGGGCGAGACGGAAATTTTCGTCCACGCCGATCCGTGCGTATACCAATGTTGCTACTTTTGCAGGATCGACAATTGTCCCGTCCGCCAGCACGCTTTCGTGCAGGATATCGAATGGGACGCAGCCAAGCTCACCAAAAACGAGAAGCTGTACCGCGAGGCCAGAATTAATATTCAGGAATAATAATCAAATCTAAATTCTAACCAATCATGGACTTTTCCCGTCGCGATTTCCTTAAAAAGGCCGGAGCCACCGCGCTTGCAGCCACCGCATTCACAGACTTGTTTGCCGAACAGGCTGCTAAAAAACTGTGGTTTGATATTTCATTGGCTGAATGGTCGCTGCATAAGGCTCTTTTCGCGAAAAAACTCACCAACCTCGACTTCCCTGAACTTGCGAAAAAAGAGTTCGGCATTTCTATCGTGGAATATGTAAACCAGTTCTTCAAAGACAAAGCCGAAGATAAAACTTACCTGGCCGAGCTTCTGAAAAGAGCGAAAGACAACGGTGTCACCAACAACCTGATCATGATCGACGGCGAAGGCGGCCTGGGCGAACTCGACGCTGCGGTACGTAACAAAGCGGTTGAAAACCACTACAAATGGGTGGAAGCTGCGAAATACCTCGGTTGCAAAACCATCCGCGTGAATGCATTCGGCAAAGGTTCTGATGAAGAAATCGCGAAAGCTGCGGTGGATGGTCTGGGTAAACTGGGCGAATTTGCTTCAAAAACCGGCATTAATGTGATCGTTGAAAACCACGGCGGTTCTTCTTCAAACGGCAAATGGTTGTCGGGCGTGATGAAGCAGGTGAACATGAAAAACGTAGGTACGCTGCCCGATTTCGGTAACTTCTGTATCAAACGTTCGGCGAGCGGCTGCGAAGAGTCATACGACCGCTACCTGGGAACACAGGAACTGATGCCTTTCGCAAAAGGCGTGAGCGCGAAAACTTACGATTTCGATGAAAAAGGTAACTGTATCGAAACAGACTACGCCAAAATCCTGAAAGTAGTGAAGGCAAGCGGCTTCAAAGGCATCGCCGGTATCGAATACGAAGGAAGCAAGCTTTCGGAATATGACGGTATCAAGGCTACCAAGGCACTTTTGGAACGCGTTGGACCGACGGTATAACCGCATCCGCAACAACAAGTGACAACACTTGACCATAAATAACAACACCTGACAAGTTATTTGTCAGGTGTTGTCATTTATGGTCAGATGTTGCCAGGTATGCTTTGGAGCTACATTCCGAGATAACTCAAAAACTCCTTTTTTGTCATCTCTTCCTCGAACTTACCGCCGTAAAAAGCAGTGACGGTAGAACTACCGGAGTCGCGTATGCCGCGGGACTGTACGCACATGTGCTGCGCGTCGATCACGACCGCCACGTCCTCGGTTTGTAATGCCTGTTTCAACTCATTAGCAATCTGAACGGTAAGCCGCTCCTGCACTTGCGGACGTTTGGCGTAGTATTCCACAATGCGGTTCAGTTTCGACAAGCCGATCACTTTTCCGCTGGAAATATAGGCCACGTGCGCCTTGCCGTAGATCGGTACAAAATGGTGCTCGCAGTTCGAGAACACCGAAATGTCCTTCTCGACGAGCATTTGGTTGTATTTATATTTATTATCAAAAAGCGTGACAGCAGGCTTGTTTTTCGGATCCAAACCGCTGAAAACTTCTTTGATATACATCTTCGCAACGCGTTTCGGCGTTCCTTTGAGGCTATCGTCGGTCATATCCAGACCCATAATCTCCATAATGTGACGGAAATGCTTCTCGATCAGCTCCATTTTGAGCTCATCCTCCATCGCGAACGCGTCCTTGCGGAGGGGAGTTTCTATTCCTGAAAACAAATGATCGTCACCAACCTCTTCGATGTCCAAAGCTTCACTGGACTGGATATTCGACAAAATTCCGTTCTGTTTCATACAATCTGATTTTCAGGTCAAGCCCTGAGTCAATTTTGGGTCTTAAAATTGAATAAATGACGATCGCGATATTTTCCGCGGTCGGATTAAGGGTTTGGAACTCCTCCACATCGAGATTCAGGTTGCGGTGGTCAAACCGGTCGATGACAGATTCCTTCAATATGGCGCTCAGCACTTTCATGTCCATCACGTAGCCGGTTTCGGGATCAACGGG
The DNA here is from genome assembly GCA_966211825.1 of uncultured Dyadobacter sp. Classification (GTDB taxonomy): domain Bacteria; phylum Bacteroidota; class Bacteroidia; order Cytophagales; family Spirosomataceae; genus Dyadobacter. Next base: position 7,733 of record CBIHPQ010000201.1, read on the forward strand.
ACCCGTTACCTGTACGATCAGCTCATAATTGTGTCCGTGAAAGTTGGGATTATTGCACTTTCCGAAAACCTCCCCGTTCTTCTCGTCCGACCATTCCGGATTGTGAAGACGATGGGCTGCATTGAAGTGCTCCTTCCGGAACACCGCCACCTTTTGCACCATATTTTAAACACTTAAATTTTAGTTTGCCTTAAATGTCGTAACAAAGTATGTGTCCAACACATTTAAGGGTTCGAGCATGCCGTGAGTCGCCCTCAGAAGTCTCTTGCTTTGGGTAAACGCTGGAAGCTAGCAAATTGTTCACTGCATTCCTATTTCAGGTCAACCGAAAGCGTCCTTAATGTCAATTTTTAATTAATAAAAAAATTTAAAAATCTGGGTTTTGCGTGTAAATTGCAGCCCCGGGCCGGGTACGACCAAATAATCTTCTTCCATCCGTGCCGGTAGCTTTCAACAGATTTTGATATGGATAGACGTGATTTTCTGCAAAAAACAGCATTGGCCGCACCCATAGCGGGGATCATTCCATCGCTTCATGCAAAAAAAGAGAAACCGGCAGGAAATGTACGTTTAGGGTTTATAGGGGTCGGGCTGAGAGGCCGCAACCATGTGGAGCAGGCCCTGTTCCGTTCGGATGTCGAGATCAACGCGATCTGCGATATCGACCCTAGCGCCGTCAATATCACGCTCGACAAGATCAAAAAAGCAGGCCGCAAAGCGCCCACAGTGTATTCCAAAGGCGAAGAGGATTTCATGACCCTCGTCAAACGCGACGACCTCGACGGCGTTCTCATCGCCACGCCCTGGCAATGGCACATCCCGATGGCGCTTGCATCGATGAATGCGGGGAAATACACGGCCGTCGAAGTTTCTGCGACCGTCACTTTGCAGGAATCGTGGGACCTGGTCAATACATTTGAAAAGACCGGCTCGCATTGCATGATCCTCGAAAATGTTTGCTATCGCCGCGATGTGATGGCCATTCTCAAAATGATCCGGGCAGGCATGTTCGGCGAAATGACCTACGCGCATTGCGGGTACCAGCACGATTTGCGGGGTATCAAGTTCAATACAGGCAAAAGTAACGAGGGCCACGGCGTCGAATTTGGTGCAAAAGGCTTTTCCGAAGCGAAATGGCGCACCCAGCATTCCGTGGACCGCAACGGCGATCTCTACCCAACCCACGGACTGGGACCGGTAGCGCATTGGCTGGACATTAACCGTGGAAACTGCTTCACGCACCTGACGTCGATGGCGACCAAATCGCGGGGTTTGCATAAATATATTGTAGATCATGGCGGCAAGGACCACCCGAATGCCAAGGTGAATTTCAAACTCGGGGATATTGTGACGACGATGATCCAGTGCTATAATGGCGAAAACATCGTGCTCGTCCACGATACCAACTCGCCACGCCCCTACTCGCTCGCCTTCCGCGCGCAGGGAACGGAGGGAATCTGGATGAACGACGGCCACACCATTTACCTCGAAGGCGTATCCCCCAAAGAACACATCGGCGAGCCCGACAAGCCCTATCTCGACAAAAACGATCATCCTCTTTGGACAAAATATGCCAAGGAAGCCGAAAATGCCGGTCACGGCGGCATCGATTATTTCGTGTTGCGCGGGTTTGTGGAAGCCATCAAACGCAAAACCGCCCCGCCGATCGACGTTTACGACGCGGCGGTGTGGAGCGCGATCAGCCCGTTATCCGAGCTTTCGATCGCCCGTGGAAGCTCTCCCGTTGAGATTCCGGACTTTACGCGGGGAAAATGGCGAACAAATCAGCGGATCTTTGGCCTGAATGACGAATATTGAGTATTATAACAAAACCAAATACATAACCCGAACAACCTAATCCAATACGACTTAAATGAGCAAAAAGAACAGTTACCTGGGTCCCCTCTTCATTATCGGCATTCTATTCTTTGTGATGGGTTTCGTCACATGGGTTAACGGAACACTGATCACCTTCTTCAAAAAAGCATTCTCGCTGGACAATACCAGCTCTTACCTCGTCACCTTCGCCTTTTTCATCTCCTACACCGTCATGGCGATCCCATGTTCGATGGTTTTGAAAAAGACCGGCTTTAAAAACGGCATGTCGCTGGCCCTCGGCGTAATGGCAGTCGGTACGCTGATATTCATCCCGGCCGCCGAAATGGCTTCCTATCCATTATTCCTGGTAGGTTTGTTCACGATCGGTATCGGCCTTACGGTGCTGCAAACCGCTTCCAACCCGTATGCAACGATCCTCGGCCCGCGCGAAAGTGCTGCGCAGCGGATCAGTATTATGGGTATCGCCAACAAATCGGCCGGTATTTTCAGCCAGATTATTTTTGGCAAACTGCTCCTCGCCGGTGCATCCACGGGCGATCCCAAATCGGAACTCGACAAGGTGGCGATGCCATATCTGGTGCTGACGGCCGTATTGGTGGTATTGGCATTGGTAATCAGAATGTCGAAAGGGCTCGTGGAAGTGAGCGAAGAGGAAGATGACGCGCCGGTATTGGGGCAGCCGGTAACTGCACAAAAAACCAGCGTACTGCAATTCCCGAACCTGGTACTCGGGGTGATCGCATTGTTCTGCTACGTGGGTGCGGAGGTTATCGCCGGCGATACGATCATCAGCTACGGGGTTTCACTGGGCTTTCCTGAGGAGGAGGCACGTTTGTTCGGAACTTATACATTATATGGTATGATGACAGGCTACCTGCTTGGTATCGTGCTGATCCCCAAATATGTATCTCAACAGGCATACCTGAAATTCTCAGCCATTCTCGGTCTGATCGTGACGGTGATCGCCATCAATTCAACGGGTTTCACCTCGGTAATCTGCATCGCGATCCTTGGATTTGCAAACGCGGTAATCTGGCCTGCATTGTGGCCGTTGGCTTTGAGCGGCTTGGGTAAATTCACAAAAATCGCTTCTGCATTGCTTGTAATGGGTATTTCCGGCGGCGCCGTATTACCTTTGGTGTACGGAAGCATCGCCGACTCGATCGGCAGTACGCAGAAAGCATACTGGATTTTGGTTCCACTTTACATTTATATGCTGTATTTCGGCTTTGCAGGCCACAAAAAGAAAAGCTGGTAGTACATGAGGATTTCGACTCCCGGCCGCATTTGCCTTTTCGGGGAACACCAGGACTACCTGGGGCTCCCCGTGATCGCAGCGGCCATATCGCGAAGGATTAGCGTTGACGGCGGTTATCGCGATGATGATAAAATAATATTGCATTTGCCCGATCTGGGTACCACAGAAGAGTTTTCTCTCGACACGACTTTCCCTTACGTTAAGCCACGTGACTATTTCCGGAGCACCATTAATGTTGTAAAAAGAAAGGGACTGACCTTCTCGAAGGGTTTCGAAGCGACCATTCACGGCAATATCCCCATCAATTCAGGGACGTCCAGCTCTTCGGCGCTGATCGTTTCCTGGGCACATTTCCTGGATAAGCTGAGCGATAACCCGCTTAATTTTTCCAAAAAGGAGTTGGGGGAAATTGCCAATGCAGCCGAAGTACTGGAATTCGGCGAGCCCGGCGGGATGATGGACAACTATTCCACGGCCATCGGCAACGTCATTTACCTCGAATCGACGCCCATCATTAAGGTGGAGGCATTGACGCCGAAGCTCGGAACATTCGTCCTCGGCGATTCGCTGGAACCGAAAGACACGCTGGGCATCCTCGCTCGCTGCCGGTACGGAATGGAAGAAGTCATTAAAATCGTCACCGATTACGATCCTTCTTTTTCCATTTTCACAACGCCATTTGAAAAGCTGGGCGACTACCAATCGGTCGTTACAGACGATCAGTTCAGCCTGCTGAAAGCCAATATCGAAGACCGGGACATCCTGGTCGAAGGCAAAGCCTTGCTGATCGACAGTGCCGAAAACCACGCCAATGGCGACTTCGACAGGCATTTCGGCAGTCTTCTTTACAAACATTACCAAAACCTCCGCGACCACAAACGCACGTCTACCCCGAAAATCGAACGCATGATGAACGCCGCATTGGATGCCGGCGCGTTAGGCGGCAAGATCAACGGCTCGGGCGGGGGCGGCTGCATGTTCGCCTACGCGCCCACACATGCACAGGAAGTGGCCGAGGCCATCGAACGCGCCGGCGGGAAGAGTTATATTATTACAGTGGACGAAGGCACCCGGATCGAAGGATAATCGACCCGGGCGCTTTGTCCGCCATTTTTAGGCTCTCTATCAATTATGCCCATTATCCCCTCATTTTCCGATTAGAAGCCGTTTCGTCTGTACCGTACCAGCCTCGAAA
>CBIHPQ010000202.1:0-12012 GCA_966211825.1 uncultured Dyadobacter sp.
CTAAGAAATTCATTCTCAGTGAGGCAGATTTAGCGAAACTTGATTTTTCGAAGAAATACCATTGCGAAGGAGTGGATTACATTTTCGCGCAGATCAATGCGGCGATGCCCGCCAAGATGTGGCAGAATGCCTGCTTATTGGTGGGATTTAGCAAAAGAAATTACGTGCTCGATCTGTTCCCGAGTTTGCTTAGCGTAATAGCATTTGAAACTTTTCATAAAAATAAGGCTGCCCGTATGCAGCACTTCGCTGCCAAGTGGCGGGATCATGTGAAGAAAAGGGCTATCGTTAGTCCTCTCTTTCATTGCCTTATAGTCTAAAAAAGTGTACGGATATATTTGTATGATATCACTGGTTTCAATTTCAATATTTACAAATTCAAGCTTTTCTAGCTCAAGATCCTCAGGTAATACAGAGACAATTGTTCTCATAATGCCGACCAAATTTAGTTGTTAAATCCCTTAATAAATTCAGTATCGAAGTAGCCCATTTGATTTTTATAGCTTCCATCCAAGACACGGACTTTTACCACTCCAAAACTTGCATGATCGATCAGTTTGACTTTCGTGCCTTCTAGTAGCCTAAAGGCGGTGCCATTGGCAGTTTTTTCTGCCACTTTCAGCTTAAAACCTTCTTCATCATTCGCTGTTATGAATTCTTGAAGCTCTTCTAAGTCCTTCTCTGTGACGCATGCGGTAACGTCTTGCACCACAGGATAATCGCCTCCGAGCGTCAATTCAACTCCTGATTTCTCAGCTTTTCCGCTATCTCCACCGCCACATGAGGAAATCCCAAATGACAGACAAATAAGACCTGCCAAGACCAAACTATTTAATGAACGTCTACTATTTTTTAACATACTGATGGATTAGGTTTTCAATTCCGAAAGGTAGGAAATACGGTTAAATACCCCTCGGTTCTGTCCTTTTTGTTATCCACCCATCAATTGAAATTAGCTCCATCCCAACACAAGCTAATTTGAAGATGGCCGATTCACTTGTTGATAATCCGGTTTTTGCCGAAATCCTGCATCGCTATGTACAGCGCGCTGAGCAGGTTATTGCCCGCGAGGTAAGAGCACAGGAGCTGGTACTTACCGGCGAAATGCTCGGATCAATCCGCGCCGCTGCCGTCGAAAAAGGCTCTGGCTGGATTCAGGCAAACGTCAATTACGAAGCCCTGCTGCGCATCAAAGACTTAAAGACACTCAACTACTCCCGCATGCCGCCTCTTACGGCTATGATCAAGTTCGTCGAGCAGGTCGGGGTTTCTAATTTCAAATCGATCCCTGGCTATCCGCGCGGTGTTCAAAAGCTCGATCACGTCAGCCAGGTCGAACGGATCGCGTGGGGTATCCGGCACGTCTTCAAGCAGGAACCTGATATCCAACGCGGTTACCGTGGGGTTTACAACGATCCACTCAAAAACGAGATTCTACCCCACTTCTTCCACGACCTGCGCATGCATGCCGGTCAGACCGCAATGGCGCAACTACGATTACAATTCACTGATAGCCTTTAAAATAAACACACTCACACACTATGGAATTTGTAGATACCGGGACGCTCCGACTCAGGTTGGAGGGCAATGACTACGATAAGCAAATGGCCGAGTTTAATAACCAGGCCAAAATTCACAAAAACGAATTAAAGGAGATAGAGAAGCAGCTCGGACGCAACAGCGTTGAGTACAAAAAAACAAAAGCAGATCTGGACGCTGTGAAGAAATCACAGGAAGACCTGGTGAAGTCTTTGAAACAAATGGACACGTCAAAAATGACGTTCCAGCAGCTGCAAAACTATGTCAAACAGCTTAGCAAAGAGCTAAAAGGCATGGTTCCCGACAGTGCCCAGGCTAACGCTCAGCTAAAAAAAATTGGCGAGGCAGAAGGGCAATTGAAGAAGGTGACAGATCAGGCGCGGAAACTCCGCGAGGAAGCCGCTGGCCTTGGCAAGCCGGGCCTGTGGTCTACTATCAAAGATTACATGGCCAATGCATTTTCCATTGCCGGGGTCCAAATGATGCTGGAAGCTCTTGTCCGCTTCACAACGAATGCCGTCAAAGGCGCAGCAGAAATAAGCGATGCATTTGGGGATGTCCGTAAAACGACGGGCATGACAACGCAGGAGGTGGTGGAGCTAAACAAGGCGGTTCAAAAAATCGACACACGAACCGCTCAAAAAGACCTGATGGACATCGCCAAAACGGGCGGACAGATTGGTATTGCCAAAGATGAAATGCTCGGTTTTGTCGATTCGGTCAACAAGGCTGTCGTCGCCTTGGGAGATGAATTTACGGGCGGAGCCGAGCAGGTTGCAGCAGAAATGGGGACACTTTCCAAGCTCTTCAAGGAAACCAAAGATTTGGATGCAGGCAAAGCGATCAACGATATCGGGTCAGCGATAAATGAGCTCGGCGCCGCAGGGTCTGCCACCGGGCCTGTCGTTGCAGATTTTACAACCAGGATCGGCCAGTTGGGCAAACTTGCCCCTGCCATTGATCAAACAATGGGTTTGGGCGCTGCGCTTCAAGAATTAGGGTTGACAGCTGAAATAGCGGCCGGTGGTCTGACAAATATCCTGCTCGGTTCGACGAAGGCTACCGCCGAATACGCCAAGCAAATCGGGGTAACGGAAAAAGAATTCAAAAAACTGATCAACTCCGATCCTAACGAGGTGATCCTTCGCCTGGCCAAATCGTTCAAAGGACTACCCACTGACGTGGTTGTAAAGCAAATGGACGCGCTGGGCATCAAATCCCAGGAAGCCACGAAGGTGATGATGCTGCTGTCGGACAAAACCGACATGGTGAAGGAAAAACAGGCGCTGGCCAACAAGGCCATGAAGGAAGGCTCCAGCCTTACCAACGAATACAACATCAAGAACAACACCGCCGCTGCGCAACTTGAAAAGGCTGGGAAGATGGTGACCTGGGTTGGCGAGCAGCTCGGAAATTTCCTGATCCCCGCTGTTTTGCTAGTGACTACTGGATTTGTGGCGCTCATCAAAACACTGGCTGCTGTTCCGGAATTTATTTCTGAAAACAAGGAAACTTTTGCCGCCTTGGCCGTGGCGATAGTCTCCTTGAATGCTGCCAATATCGCCGCAGCGGCATCGACCCTGGCACATGCCGCCGTCGAGAAAGGCCGCACGATCGCTACCCAGTCCGTGACTGCCGCCCAGTGGCTTTTAAATGCTGCCATGACCGCAAACCCGATCGGGCTAGTCGTCGCCGCGATTGCAGGCCTGGTGGCTGGCTTCATGATTTGGTACAATAATTCAGAAAAGGTGCGGGCCGGCGTAGCAGGCCTGATGGCTGGCTTGAAAGAAGCTGCCAGCGTGGTCGCCCAGTTCGTGAAAGCGTTCCTGACGCTGGACATCAAATCCATGGCCGATGTGATGATGAACGGCGGCCAACGGGTCGGCGATGCATTTTCAAAGGGCTACAACGACAAATTGAAGGAGGAAGCCCCCAAGGCAGTTGCTCAGCACAAATCCACCGTCGATAAAAAGGTCGATCTAACGCAAAAAGGTGCGAAGGCCGCAGCAGACGCCGAAATCGCGGCCGCGATGGGCTCATCCGATACCATAACCGCAAAGGAGCAGTCCGCGCTCGATAAGCGCAAAAAGGCCAAAGAAAAGCAGCTGCAAGATTTCCGTGATGCGGAAGACAAGTACGACGAGCTCGTGCGCAAAGACCGGGAAAAAGCCCTTGAATTGCTTTCACACATGGAGGCAGAAAACGAACGGAGCAACGCCACCACCTCGCTCGAGATCGAAGAAAGCAAGGTCCGCGAAAAAGCCCTCAAACGGACTAATGATATTAAGAATTCGGTGGCCGATGCAGAATTCAAAGCAAAGGTGATCGACTCCATTGAAAAGAATTCCGAGGCATCCCTGGATAAAGTCCGTAAAGAGTACCGCGAGAAACGGATCAAGGAAGAAGAAGAAGCCGCTAAAAAGCGTCTGGAAACCGAAAACTTTATCCGTGAGCAGGAAAAGGGTGCGGAAATGACCCTTTTGGACTGGCGCGAAATGCAAGCTAAAGGCAATGCTTCCAAGCTGGCGTCCGTCCAAAAAGACCGTGTCGATGTCGAGCTACGCCTTACCCAACAGAAGCTCGAAGCCGAAATGGTGGCCGAGAGTCAGCAAGCGGTCCGGATGATCACCGACACACAGCAGCTGGCCGTTACACTCAACGCTATCGAAGATCAGTATCACACCGCCAGTGTGATGGCCAACAAGAAGGCTGCTGATGAAAAAATGGCGATCGACAAGGATCTGCATGCACAGAAAGCAGCGACACTGAAAAGCTATTCAGATATGTTCGGCTCTTTGCTTCGTGGGGATGTGTCCGGGTTCATGGATGCAGCCGGCACAATGGTCAAAGGCCATCAGGCAGCTTGGCAACAGAAGCTCGCAGCCGACCAGGCAAGCTACGAACAGGCAGGGCAAATGGCACAAACCGCCGTGAACTTTTTGAACGATCTTGCCCAGCGTAAAGCCGAAAAAGCGATCGCGGAAGCAAACCGGGAACGCGATGAAAAGGTAGCCATTCTCACCGCCGAACTGGCCACCACCGAGGCGATGATCAAGCAGTCCTCCGAAAACATCAAGGCAACCAAAGAGGCCGAACAAAACCGCCTCTCAGAGCTTCAACGAACACTTACCTCGGAAACTACCACCGAAGAACAAAAGCGCGACGCTCTGCACAAATTCTACTCCCAGCAGCTGCAAGACATGAAAGCAGCCGAAGAGCAGAAGATCATGGACATGCAGAAAATGGCAAACGAGGCCAAAACTGCTGACGAGCGCGCGGCCATGGAAGAAAAAATACGCATGGCCACAAAGGAAAGCGAGGAAAAGATCAGGCTCGCCGAAGAAGAAGCGGAAGCAAAGGCCACCATGATCGACGAGCTCGCCGAGTTCACTGCCGATGTGAATCAGGAAGTCTTGAAGGATGCCGAAAAGTCGAGCGACAAGCAGGTCAAAATGGCCGAAGACGAAGCCGAGAAAAAAGCAACGCTCAAAGAGGACCTGGAAGCGCTGATCGCGGCTGAAAATACCAAGGCACGTACCAAGGAAGCTGCCGAGAAAAAGAAGGCTTGGCAAGCCCAGAAAAAAGCCGATATCGCGAACGCTTTGATCACCGGTGCGTTGGCCGTTCTGAAAGCGCTGGCAAACTTTTTCCCGCTTAACATCGTACTCGCAGCCGTTGCCGCCGTTGCTACCGGCGTGCAGATTGCCAAAATCAAGAGCCAGCCCGAACCGTCCTTCGCGCATGGTGGTACCCTTGGGTTTGTGGCTCAAGGTAGCAAGCACGGTAGCAAATACGGAGATAGCGGGATCGCCCTAATTGACCGAAGGACTCAGCGCGAGGTGGGTGAAATGGAAGGTGACGAAGCGATTATTTCTGCCAAACAGACGGCGGCAAACTGGCCAGTAATCCAGCAAATGTTTAAGAACGCCCGTACAGCCGGGAAAACCGACACCGCAGTTCTTCCACTTGCTTCCGCCCCTGCGCCGATGGCTTTCCGAGATGGTGGCAAATTTGAATCGCCTTATTGGGAAAGAGGGATGTACTTGTTCGGGTCCAAAAAGAAGAAGGAGGCCGAAGCCGCGGCCAAAGCAGCCGAAGAAGAAGCAGCAGCGGCGCAGGCAGAAGCCGACGCAGCAATGGCCGACGCGATGGGAGGTGTTGATGCTGACACTAGCGCGTACAACGGTATCGATGCGAACGATCCAGCGGCAAGCGGCGACACGTCGGCAGCGTCAGCCGCGCATGCAGAAGCCAAGAAGCAAGGAGAAATGCAGCTTAAAGCCATTCAGGATATCCTGGTCGAAACAAAGGCCAATGGTGAAATTCTGGCACGGGTGGTCTCAGGCATTGGTGAGATAAAGCAGGCGGTTAACGGCGTCGAAGGCGCTGTCCGTAATGTAGAGGGTGCGGTTCACTCAACCAATACTCAAGGCAAATTCGACCAGTTGATCGGGGCGATTTCAAACCTTGCGGCTTAAAATAGATGATTTTGGGAGCATCGCATTTGTTGTTATCTTGTGTTATCAATTCAAGATAACAACTTGCAATGTCCTTCCCCACTGACAAACAGCTTCGTGAGCACGGATTCTTAGATAGTTTCGAGGTATTATTTAAAACTCCGCTCAAATGGGTGTTGCTTTTTCTGTATCTTTTCGCGTTGGCGGTATACTGGTTAGTCGGCTATGTGTACAACGATCAACCGGAAAATTTAATAAACCGCAAACATCGCCAAACTAATACTACTGCGACGGAAACAAGACGACATTGATTTAGCAAGAACTTCGAGAATTCTACAACTCCTACTTTTCCCGAACTAATGTCGAAGTCCCACCCCCACAATTTTGAACAAGCAGCGTGTCGGGAGCGGGCATTGTTATTCTCATCTCCGGGCATGCTCCGCAAAAAATCATAGGGCAAAGTGAAGGTTCAATCGGGGCGCTCGGACGGGGAATGAATTCTTTGTCATTAAAGAAATACTTTGAAGCAGGGCAGCATGGCATTCTTCCAAACCCGTCGACGATTACTCCATCCGGGCGTATCACGGTTATTAGGGACCTACCTTTCATGGATGTATCTGGAACAGTCGTTGTTCCGTCCGTAGCCTTGTAAGAAATCACACGCCATTCACCGACGATAGGTTGTATTTTCCCCAACGGTAATGGGCTATCATTTTTACACTCGGCAAAAACAGCCAGCATCATAATGAAGAGCAATATCTTATTCATAGCTTCCTGATTTTCTATAACTAAGATTCGAATTTCAACTTAAGCGTTGTAACCGGATCGGATATAATTTGCTGATGCTAAAAGGCAACTTTTTAATTGCAAAAACGATTTAAAATTACTATTTTTAGATTCATAAAAAAATATTTTTAGCTAAATCTAAAAATGAAGAAAACGATTTTAGTAGAGCTCCCTATCCACGTCAAAAAATTCTTTATGGCCGAGTATCACGGCTATACCAACAAGCATGGCCGTTCAGAAATCGACGTTAAAAAAAGTAGTGAAATTGGCAGTCTTATCGATGCGGTTTCCAGGCCTATACTTCACAATCAGCCAATTTTAAAACCAGAAGGCGACGGTGTACTAGCCATCACTTACTACTGCCACATTTTGAGCCATGACGTGGCCAATGACAAACTCCCCAAGATTGCCAAAGCCATGGATCATATTTTCCGCAGAAGCATGATCTGTTACGTCTCGTCGATCCATGAAATCGTAGGCGGCGATTATGGCCCTTACGTTTCCCAGTTCCTGGCCAACTATGGGATCGAGCGCGAGATCGATGTCGATTACCAAACCATGCGCAAAATCTATCGGGATCAGATCGATCGAAAAAATAGAAAAACGGCAAAAAGTTGCGCGTGAAAAGTAACGCTTCACGGCGTTTTGTAACGCAAACGTGCATTTTGTATTCCAGCCGTGTAAAAAGTCCACCTAAAAACCCAAAAAGAGTGCCAATGCGACACGCAAAGGCACTTTTTTGTTTTAAAAATGCAAAAATAGCCGTCCTTTCCCGAAGGGTTTTTTAGCTCTAATTTTCCGGCCATGTTTGGAACTTTGGAAACTATTGGTGTCAAGTGCGGGCCAGTCGCTACCGGCTGGCTCACCCACTTGTACTTGGTAGGCTGCGATAGCGCAGCCTACGATGTTTACCCGGACGCGGTTCTTTCAGCTGCGAATCCGCTATGGCTATCGGGTAGCAAGCTTGTTACCGAGATCAGACTGCGAGCGAAATCAGCCGCCTTTGTCGAAGGGTTGCAAACCGGACCGGCCGGTGCATCCTATAACCAACAAATTTCAGTTCCGATCCCGAGCCTGGCTTCGGAAATCATCGAATGGGTTTACAGAAACCAGAACCGCAGGTTTATCGCCATTTTCAGAGATACCGCGGGTTACTGTTACATGACCGGCACCAAAAGCAACGGTCTGCGCCTGTCATGGTCACGCTCGGTACAGCAAACCAGTTTCCAGCAGCTCTCAATTTCAGGTAACAATTGGCACCCCGCCCTTTGGATGGGAAGCATTGACCTGGAAACGCTCTTTCCAAAAAAGGAATTCGATTACAGTTTCGATACAAGTTTCTCTTAAACAACAATTCACACTATGCCTTGGAATCCACCCACCGCCGAGATTGAGGGTATCATCGACGGAAACCTCAAAGACTCCCCTCCCGCTCCTCCAATGAGCAACACCGCTTCCACTGTCCGCACGCTCTTAAAAAGTATGTGGGCGGCAATGAGTGCAGGGGTTTCTGCCGCCGTTGCGAGCGTTGACGCGGCCACGGCCGGAATGATTGCCCGAAGCCTTAGCGTAACCATGGAAATCAATGTGCGCGGGGATGTCGGCAGCGACAGCCGATCCGGTGTTGACAATGGTACTACCGCGACCGGAGCAGTTAAAACGCTCACACGCGTGGCCGAACTTGCTTCCGGTAAATGTCAATCCCTAACCGTTCTGATCAATAGCGGAAATGTTATTGTGGATGCGGATGTCTCATTCACCGTGCCGGAAATCTTTGTACATGTAAAAACCGGGGCGACGCTCACGGTAAAAAAGCGCACCATCACCGACAGCAATAGTATTGTGGTCGGCGAAGGCAATTACCGTATCATTTTCGCTTGTAACAACGCAAACATCAGAGTGAACGGAACAGTGGTCGTAGAAGGTGGAACAGGCTCCACCGGTGCGGGGAATCAGTTTGACTATTTATGGCGGCAGGGAGCATTTACCATTACAACCCCCGCATTTATGAAAGCCGGGTTCCGGTTCCAAGCGTTGAATTTTTTCATTGAAAACGGTACGGTTACAGTCGGCGACAATGCATACTTCGCAAACTATGGTGGCGCAGGCCTTAATATAAATGAAGGCGCGCCATCAAGATTGGCTATTTACAGCCGCACATCTACAAACTCCACTTTTACGCTTGGTACCGGCGCGACCGAATCCACGCTGGTCGGCGATCGTAACATTTTTAGAACCTTCACCCCTACCAGCAATACCGACGTAAGGGTTTCCGAAGGCGAGATCGTCGCCGATAGCAATTTTCTGTATCAAAAGCGGGGCGGGGTAATCAAAAAAATCGCCTGGATAACTTTCTAATTTTCATACCATGCCAAACCTCCAACGTATTGCGATCAGCCCTTCACCTGGCTATCCCGACGTAGTCCGTAAAATCGCCGTAGTAGGGCGAAACGAAGACTACCAGAGCGAATCGGTAACGCTGATCTGCATGATCGAGCATTTCGATCAGAACGGCTACCGCTTAAACTCATTCCGCGCGATCGAGCGCGAGCCATTCCTTCTTATGGCAGACAACAGCAGCAAAGTGAACCCGGAAACCGGGGCGCTCGTATTTCCCGACGAATCGGGTAGTTATCCAGAAGGATCTGTCGGACAGTACGACTGGCTGAAAGCCGCCGTCGAGAACGGGGCAAACCCGTTTACCATAGCGACCGGTGCCGTCATGGAAGCCGACTCGTTAAACCGTTTTAACTAACATGACGCAGTACCCCGACGTACGCCTACGCAAAAGCCCAAACAAGTTTAACTGGTGGGAACTGGTGGAAGACTGTGAAGTCGAGTCTACCCTGGCCAGTATGATAATACCGGCTGGGTATTGCACCGACTTTGCAACGATTCCTCGCCTGTTGTGGCCGCTCATGCCGCCACATGGCAGGATGGCAAACGCAGCGATCGTCCATGATTACGCTTACGATAACCGGATCGGAGAAGCCGAATTCGGAGAAAAGCAGGCACGCTTCAACGCGGATATAGAGTTCGCGATGCGCTGCTTGAACGACGGTGTCCCAGATTGGCAAATGGTACTCGCCTACTTCTTTATACGAACCTTTGGCCGCAAATGGTGGCGATCATAGATCTGTCTCTTTTTCATTATTGTGCTTTACAGCCCGGGAGCCTAGCGTCCGGGTTGTTTTTTAAATCACTTTAACTACCCACACTATGTGCAATTCACTGATCGGACTTCAACACAAATGCAACGGCGCTGGCATCGGCGGCGCGCGAAGGCTTTACATGATCAATGCCCGCGATATGGACCGCGATCTGATTACTTACGAGCAGGCCGTGCAGCACGGATTTTTCGCTGGTGGTATTCCTCTCAAACCGGGAAAGGGGATCGTCGAGATCGAGGCATGGTATGATTCCACCAAGTTCGAAACCGAAATGAAGATCGGAGCCGGCTTCACCCATGCATTGGAATTTAAGCACTTGGGCTATGAGGACGATGTAGTCCGGCTCATGTCAATTCTCAAAGATTATCCCGTAAATGCTATCGTGGAAGGTAATGACGGCATAAAATACTGGCTTGGTCAAAAGCACGTACCACTGCTATTCGAAGTAAAAGCCGTGCTGCCCGAAAAAGGAAGCAGCCGTAAAGAGGTTACCTTCTCTGCTAAACAAGACGGGTTGAGCGTACCCGTGATGCCGCTCGGAGAAATCTTCTTCGAATGGCTGCCAGACTGGACGTTCCAGGAATATCTGGACATGGTAAATCGTCAATTCGACCTGAGCTTCGAGATGAGCTTTTCCTAAGATCCTTAGACAACTGTTATATCTTCAAATCCATCTATTGTGATATTCAAAATCTTCCGATCAAAGTCATCAATATCATTATAAATAGTTTTTTCAAAAATAACAGTCCGATCTTCTCTAAATTTTTGATACCATGATTTTATGTCGAGTGGACCCACGCGTTTTTTATTTACGTGAGGATCTTCGTCCCAAAAATTAAATATTAAGGTGACTTCTGCCGTAACTTTTAGCCTGTTAAAAACCGAATCATCTATGATAGTAAGGTCTCTTCGTTCGATATTCACGTTAAACGAAGAGACCTTTTCTACCGATACATTATAATAGGATTCTGGGATTTCAAATTGACTGATATCTCCGGGCAACCAGTGTCTAAAGTACCGATCGACCGCTCTTTCAAACACTTTCTTCCTCTTAATGATTTTTCCATAAAGTTTGTCTTCCGCGTCAATATCTAGTGGTGACTGTTCATTGTATACGCTCATAACCTCTTTCATTTCATCGCTATCGAACAGCTCACGAAATGAAGCGTATACCTGCACATTGGGGATACTCGCAGATGAATTGCGTAACTGGATATCTTCACAGATGAATGTAATTTTATCATCCGATGCTAATTCTTTCAGAGCATTGAAGATGAATGCATCTGGAATATCCTTTCTGCTCTTTACACTACTAAAAGGAGCAGCCCCCTCAAAATATGATTCAAACACTGCCCCAGTGTGGTGGGAATTGAGTTTCCATATAGTTGCCCTTGAAAAGTAAATAAAGTCTTCCCATAGCTTGCCATTGGATTCTAGAGCAGCTTCCGAAAACTTTTCCAACTCTCCAATTATCTCCTTCAGTCTTGCTGTGTCTTTGGGGTAAAGCCCTTTGCCTTCGAGCGACGAAATCCTAGAAATGGCTTTCGACATTTCTTCCTTAATCTCTGAAATGGCACGCGTTGTAGACTCCTTATAAACTATCCACGGAATGTAAAGATCGATAAGGTGCCGGTTTCCCAGAACCTTCAATGTAGTTATATCCTTAGTGTTCAGGCTCTGATGCTTATAAAGGATCGAGCTGTCGATAAAAATGTTTAAATGCGGAAACATTTTAATTTTTATTCAATTATATCTGCAAAATACGATTATCCGAATATTTCCCGTCCTTTTTGATTACATATCTGGATGGCAATTTTGAACATCGATCAAAATAAGCCGCAATGAACGCAGAAACTTTTTCGGGACTTTGGTACATCCACGAACCATTCGCCAATCGCATGGAGGCAATGATTCTGCCTAGGCTGATGGCCGGAAAAGACCCGATTCCCGAACATTTCAAATTGCGGTCTGATATCAGGCTTTATGACGATAAGGGAAACCTGAACATCAATGCATGGTACCTGGACCGGTATCTGCGCGATGGTGGTGGTGATGTTGCC
>CBIHPQ010000203.1:0-11999 GCA_966211825.1 uncultured Dyadobacter sp.
TTTACTATTGTCGGATCTGCTCTAAAAGTACGGATAAATCCAGCTCTGGGATCACCTTTTTCAATTCAGCCTCCTTTGCCTCGATAAGCTCTTCCACAGTGGCATATACTCCAATCATTCCGGAGTTTCCTCGGGTAACCTTTTCTTCCTTTTTTGCGATTTTGATGCCCCGGTTGCTCATGATGGTAAAAGTTTGTTGGTTATAAAAAATCCTTGATACGCCTGGTTTAATTGAAAGGGCTCTCTCCGATCGTTGTCGCAACGAATTCCCCAGATCAAATATCTTTCCAAGAACTGATCCAGATATTTGGCAATTGCGATTTGGTATAGTCTGGTTTTGGACGCTGTGTTACCACTAAAAATAATCAATGCTCTCGGATTGTTTGCCAGAAATTGTTCAACTGTTTTATAAACGGTTGCCAGGTTTCTGATCATGTCGCCATTGTTACTGCGATTTTCGAGTGAAAGCGAACCATCATGTTCAATATCCCCCAGGACAAGCGAATATAAAAACGGGACTCTCGTTTCATGAAATACAATTGCCTTGCGAATAGTAGTTTGTCCCATACTAAGGTACTCAAACCGGTGACCATCCAGTAATTCGTCCACATCGTAAAACAATTGATCCATAACATAGTGGTGTAATTTAGTAATTCCCACAATCTTACACATTCCAACCCACCCTCTCCAAATCCGTTTACCAGACGGTTACTTTATTCTCAAAAATGCCTGTTTGGGTAAACTTTGAATTTTCAACCGGCTGAATCGTCTCGAATGAATATATTCACAGCCGAATTCTTAACCCAATCTTATGAAATTACGGTACGCGTTAATGTCGTCGTGGCTGCTGGCAGCGGTTCTGCTTTTGCCATTCGTCGTAGAGGCACAGAAAAAACAATCCAAACCCAACGTTATTTTTATCTACGCCGACGATGTCGGCTATGGCGACCTGAGCGCTTACGGCGCTACAAAAATCAGCACACCCAACATCGACAGGCTCGCAAAAGAGGGCATCCGTTTCACGAATGCGCATGCGAGCTCGGCTACGTGTACGCCCTCGCGCTTCGCGCTTATGACAGGCAAATATCCATGGCGGCAAAAGGGAACAGGCGTACTGCCCGGAGATGCTTCGCTGATCATCCCGACCAATCAGCTGACATTACCCGCTGTTTTTCAGAACGCAGGGTATAAAACCGCCTCGGTAGGCAAGTGGCACCTCGGGCTGGGTGAAACCAACCGGCAGATTGATTGGAACAAACCCATTACCAAAGGGCCCAATGAGGTCGGGTTTGACTATGCATTTTTCTTTCCGGCCACCTCCGACCGTGTTCCGACCGTTTTTGTCGAAAATCATGAGGTCCAGGACCTCGATCCGGGTGATCCTATTGAGGTAGATTATTCCAAAAAGATCGGAAATGAGCCTACCGGACTCGAAAATCCCGAATTGCTCAAATTACCGGCATCGCTGAATCACGGACATAATAATACGATCGTGAACGGTATCGGCCGCATCGGCTGGATGACGGGCGGCAAGCAGGCCCGCTGGACTGACGAGGAGATAGCCCATGTGTTTCTGAGCAAAGCTGAACAATTCATCGAAGACAACCGCAAAAATCCATTCTTCCTCTATTTTTCGCTCAACGACATTCACGTGCCCCGCATGCCGAGTACGCAGTTCAAGGGCAAAAGCAAAATGGGCCTGCGCGGGGACGTGATCCTGCAAATGGACTGGACGGTAGGGGAGATTTTGAAAAAATTGGACGAGCTCAAAATCGCAGACAATACGCTGATCATCTTTTCAAGCGACAATGGCCCGGTACTGGACGACGGTTACGCCGATCGCGCCGTTGAACTGGCAAAAGGGCACAATGCCGCCGGCCCGTTGCGCGGGGGCAAATACAGCGCATTCGAGGGTGGTTCGCGCGTGCCCTGGCTGGCGCGCTGGCCACAGGGGATCAAGCCGGCTACTGTTTCGGATGCATTGATCTGCCAGATCGATATGATGAAATCTTTCGCATACTTTTTTCAGCAGAAAACGGGCAGTGAGGACGGGGTGGATAGTTTCAATGTAATGGATGCAATGCTGGGAAAAAGCCTTAACGGACGTTCCTGGCTGATCAAACAGGGTGGGGCGCTCTCTATTACGCAGGGAAATTGGAAATACATTGAGCCCCGCGAAGGCAAGGCGGTTGCCGAACTGACCAATATCGAGACCGGCGCCAGTCCCAAACCGCAGCTGTATGATTTGAGTAAGGACGTCGGGGAGAAAAACAATATGGCGGAAAAATATCCCGCGAAAGTGAAAGCCATGGCCGCGGAGCTGGAAAAGGTCCGTGAAGCTGGTCGGAGTAACTAGTTTTAAAAATTTTACTTCTACAAACCGTTACCATTTCAACGACCTGACGTCTAAATGCATAAACAACCGATCAGTTTATGCAAATCAGATACCTCCTAGCACTGGCGCCCATGGTGCTGGCTTCGGCCAGCACCGCGCAAACCATTTATTTCCACCAGGATTTCAGTCAAACGATTTCGCTGGTCAATCCTCAGCCTGATACCGGGCAGTTCAGCCACGTCATCCTCACGGCCCCGGCGCTTTCCTATCACAAGTTCCACAAAGGCTACATGGAACTTGTCCGCAGCCGGCAGGATTCGGCAACGGGGGGTATTATACGTACCCTCCGTGCCACACCTTTCGAGCCGAATCCGGAAACCCTTATTGTCCGGATCACATTGAGCGTGGAGGGTATTCAGGCACCGGCATTGAATGCGATGTATTTTTATATCGGCGAAGACTTCAACCCTGTCAATAATTCCTTTCCCGGCAATGGGCTCATGTTCGCCAAATGCTCGCTCAATTTCCTGGATGACGGTTTCCATTTCAAAGACCTGGAAACGCAGCAGGTTAGCAAGGTTCATCAGCAGAAAAGGCAGGTTACACTCACCTGGGTCCTTAACAACTCCGACAAGCCGCTGCCCTACCGTATCGGCACCAGTAGCACGGAAGGGACGGCGCAACCCGGCACTTACGACCTCTGGGTCGATGGCGAACCGGTCAGCACAGGAAGCGAAGCCTACCCAGGGACATCGGTCTATTCCAAAACCAAACTTTCCAACTTCGAAATGCGCTTCCGGAACGGAGTAGGCAAGATCCGCATCGATGAGATCTGCATCGACGACGGAAAGTCGAAAACGCTCCCGAATGAAGCATTTGTAGCCCCCAATCCCGCCAGGCGCGATGGCATTATGGTTTCCGGCAAAGGGGTGAACGACAGTTCCGTTCGTCTGATCGACAGCGACGGGACCGTACTGCCTGCGCAAACAATGCGCGAGAAGCAGGGCTGGTTAAAAGTTATACCGCTGAGCCCGCCGGCGTCAGGCATTCACATTTTGCAACTGGTAGGGCCCGATGGTAAAAAGCAGGCACTCAGGGTCATGCTCGAATAGGGGCCCGGATAGGACGATAGCTTGATTGAATTAAACTAATCTTGTAAAATAAATTGAGTTTGCCGTTAAGTTTGACTTATTTAGTCGTCCCTTTCAACAAGTTATGAATTCAACGTCCTCTTTTCCGGAAGATCGTGTGCTCTGGCAGGATTTCCTCGCGGGAGAGGTGCGGGCTTTCGAAAAGCTGATGTCCGATAATTTCAGGCTGCTTTTCCGGTACGGTAGCAAGTTCTCCAAAGACCGCGAACTCGTGAAGGACAGCATTCAGGACTTGTTTTTGGTGTTATGGGAAAAAAGGGACAACCTCAATCCCGACGCGGCCGTGAAGCCTTATCTGATGGCCTCGCTCCGGCGGCTCATGCACCGGCAGGTGTCCTCACGTGCATGGGTAGGCGGGGAGGTGTTGCAGGAAGAAGACGATTACTTCGAGATCGAATTTTCGGTGGAGGATGAATATATCCGCAACGAAGCGACCCACTCCCGCACGCACCATTTGCAGAAGCTGATCAACGAGTTGCCGCGGCGACAAAAGGAAGTGGTGTATCTCAAATTTTTCCAGGAACTCAGCCGGGAGCAGATCGCCGAGGTAATGGCTGTGTCGCCGCAGACGGTTTCCAACATGCTGCAAATCGCTATCCGCCACTTGAAAGCGCATTGGAAAGCAGAATTCCTTATATTTTTTCTACTGCATTTTCTATTCTAATCCTCAGATCATCAGCTACTCTGCCGGTTTTTATTCTTTTTTGAAGAAATAATTTAAAAATTGTTGGTATCCGGCGCAGCCTCTTGTCTATACTCATGTAGACACAATGAACTGGTATGGACCGCTACAACGATTTTTCTGTTGAAGACTTTGTCTGGGACGATTTCTTTCGCCAATGGACATTGTCGCCCACCCCTGAAACCGACTCGCTTTGGGACGACTGGATCGACGCCAATCCTGAAATGCTCGAAAAAGTGGAGCAAGCCAAGGCTATTGTGCTTTCCCTTCGACTGCACGAGCCGGAGATAGGCCAGGCGGAGATCAGCCAGGTCGTGAAACAAACCGTCGGTCGGATCACCGAAGCCAAAGGGGAAGCAGTTCGAGCCCCGGGGCGGCTCATACCCTCATTTTCTATTCCGTGGATGCAGTTTGCGGCTTCGGTAGCATTTATCATGCTTCTGGGCTGGGCGGTGTATTCCGCCATGATCAAAAGGGAGCAAAAACCACAGCTCGGCCAGCAGGACAGCATCATCGAGCACAGCGATTCATTCACGGAAAAGACCAATTCCACTTCACAAACCATCGAGCTGGCGTTAAGCGACGGCAGCAAGATCAGCCTCGCACCGAAAGGCCGCATTCGCTATCCCGAACATTTCGATGGAGAACGCAGGGAAGTTTTTTTGGAAGGAGAGGCGTTTTTTGACATTGCCAAAGATCCGGAACATTCCTTTTTGGTATATGCTAATGGTTTGGTTACCAAGGTTTTAGGAACAAGTTTTCGCATTAAGGCCTATGGCGACTCCCGCGAGGTGACCGTGGAGGTGAAGACCGGAAGAGTTTCGGTATTCGCACAGTCGGACCCGCATTTGAAGGAAAAAGTAGCCGACAAGCAATTACAGGGAGTGATACTCACGCCGAACCAGAAGATCATTTACGCTCGCAACGAGGTTCAAAAAATGGTGAAAACGTTGGTGGAAAAGCCTGAAATGGTCGTGTCCAAAGCCGAAATCCCTCAATTTGAATTTGAAGATACACCCGCGAGCGACGTCTTCAACGCCATCGCCAGGGCATATGGCATCGATATTCTGTACGATGAGGCATTGTTGAAAGACTGCCCGCTCACGGCGCATCTCGACAACCAGACATTACATGATAAGCTAAACATCATATGCAAGGCCGTAGAATCCAGCTACGAGATCGTCGACGGCCAGGTGGTCATCCATAGCAAGGGATGCAGGAATTAATCAGAAACAGTCACGTAACCCTTTAAACCAGAACAGAAAAAACAGAAAGTATTTCCCAAAAAAAGAGCCGGCGATGTTCCCGCATCACCGGCTCCGAAAATTCCCTGACAGGTTGGTCGCCATTATCCTCCCCAGCGGGAGGCAGGGATCGTTTTGCCAAATTTACCATTCTACAAAACAATCAAATCTATGAAAAAACCTTTAAAGTACCGTAGGGTATTACTGTGGACCATGCGAATGACAGCTACTCAACTCATGCTTGCCTTGGTGTTTATAGTCACGGGTTATGCACGTGAAGGTAGCGCGCAATCCCTTCTCAGCCAGAAAGTTTCGGTGACAGCGAACGGCAGTGAAGTAAAGAAGGTACTCAGCCAGGTAGAAAAACAGGTCGATGTACGGTTTGTGTTCAGCTCCAAACTGATCAAATCGGCCAGGAAAGTGACGGTGTCCTTGAAAGACAAACCCTTATATGAAGCCCTCGACCATATTCTGACGCCCCTGGGGCTTGATTATGAAGTCTCCGGCAAGATCATCATCCTTCGAAGACTGGAAACAGCCACGCCCGACACCCCGGCCGGGCAGCCCATACCGGCTAATGCACCGAAACGGGCGGTAACCGGGAAAGTGCTGGATGGCGATTCCAATACCGGATTACCGGGCGTAAGCATCGTTTTGAGAGGAACACAAACGGGTACGACCACCGACCCGGACGGTAATTTTCAGCTCGAAATTCCGGAAACGAGCGCGCCTAATTCGGTACTCGTTTTCAGTTTTGTTGGATATAAATCGCAGGAAGTCGTCCTAGGCAGCCAGACGGCCCTGACGATCAGTATGGTTCTTGAAGACAAGTCATTGCAGGAAATCGTCGTCATCGGTTATGGCCAGATCAAGAAAAGTGACCTTACCGGCTCGGTTTCATCTATTAAATCGGGCGAACTGAATGCCTATCCGGCCACGAACCTCGTGCAATCGCTCGCTGGCCGTGCGGCTGGCGTGTATGTGTCGCAAAACACCGGCGCGCCGGGTAGCCCCATCAGTGTGCGCGTACGGGGTACCAACTCCATTCAGGGAAGCAACGAGCCGCTTTACGTGGTCGATGGCTTTCCCTATTCCGGCAACCCTACTTTGTTGAACAATGCTGATATTGAGTCCATTGAAGTTTTAAAGGACGCTTCTGCAACCGCTATTTACGGTTCGCGCGGGGCCAATGGCGTGGTACTCATCACCACGAAAAAGGGCAAAGCAGGCCGCGTAAGCGTCGATTACGACGGCTACTATGGCGTGCAGACCATCCGTAAAAAGCTGGACCTGATGAATGCGACGGAATATGCCAATTTCTACAATGAACAGGCCGCCAACGATGGACTTGCCCCGCATTTTACGCCGGATCAGATCGCAGGCTTCGGCAAAGGTACTGACTGGCAGGACCTGGTTTTTCAGAAAGCACCCGTGCAGAACCATGCATTGACGGTGAGCGGCGGAAATGAAAAGACGAGATTCTCCGTAGCGGCAAGCAATTTCAGCCAGGATGGCATTATCGTCGGCAGCGATTACGTCAGGAATGCTTTGCGCATGAACCTGAGCTCGGATATCGGTAAGAAATTCAAGTTTGATCTCAGCACATTGTTGAGCCGCATCGACTCCGATCGCAAAAATTCCGAACGCGGCAACCGGGGCGGCACGCTGATCTCGGCTATGCTGTCGGGCTACCCGACGATCCCCGCCACGCTTCCCGACGGCAGCTATTCGCGGCTCGCCGAAGCCTATGCCTGGGGTTCGAACGTGATCACCAACCCACTGAATTTCTTGTATCAGCAGTCGGACGTGATCAAATCGAATAAGATACTGACCAACGGAGCGATTACATTTGAACCTGTCAAGGGCTTGATGATCAAGACGCTCGCCGGGCTCGAAAGTACCGACGACCGGACCGATGGTTACACGACTACGAAATTTGTAAACTCAAAAGGCAGCGCTGCGATCGAAACCCAGCGTGTCGCCAGCATCCTGAGTGAGAACACGGTCAGCTATTTGAAAGACTTTGGCAAAAACAGTGTCTCGGCAGTAGCTGGTTTTACCTACCAGGATTATACATCCACTTCCCTGAAAGCCAACGGAAGCGGTTTTATCAGCGATAACCAGGAGACGCACGACATCGGTGCGGCAGCTACCCAGGGCGTACCGGGATCGTCCTATTCGAAATGGTCGTTACTTTCCTACCTCGCCCGCGTCAACTACTCATTCAATAGTAAGATCCTCGCAACGGCCAGCTTCCGTGCCGACGGCTCGTCGCGGTACAGCGAAGGTCAGAAATGGGGTTTTTTCCCATCCGGCGCGCTTGCCTGGCGGATATCGGAAGAGGAGTTTATCAAAAATATCCCCGTCATTTCCGATCTTAAACTGAGGGTAGGCTATGGCGAAACAGGCAACACGTCCATCCAGCCCTATTTTACATTAAACCAGCTCGCTTCGGGTCAGGTGGTATTTGGAGATGCATTTATGACCTCCTATGCACCCGGTAACCGGCTGGCGGGATCGCTGAAATGGGAAACCACCGCGCAAACCGACTTCGGTATCGACCTCGGCCTTTGGAATAACCGTGTCAATCTTTCGGCAGATTACTATATCAAGAACACCAGGGATTTGCTGAACAACGTAGCCTTGCCGGCCTCGCTTGGTTACACCTTCACCATTCAGAATATCGGAAAAATTCAAAACAAGGGCTTTGAGCTGGCCATTAATGCGGCTGTTCTGGAAGGGGCATTCAAGTGGAATCTTTCCACCAATTTGTCGGTCAACCGGAACAAAGTTATGAAGCTGTACGGTGGTAATGATATTCTGGGCCAGACGATTGGCGCGGCGGTGAACGACAATGTCAACATCCTGCGTGAAGGTTACCCGCTCGGATCTTTCTATGGCTATGTGGAAAAAGGATATGACGAGAAAGGTTTTATCGCCTACGAGGACTACAATAACAGCGGGAGCCGCGATGCGGGCGACAAGCAGATCATCGGTAATCCCAATCCAAAATTTACCTATGGTTTGAACTCCAACATGTCGTTCAAAAACTTCGAACTGACATTCTTCATTCAGGGATCACAGGGCAATGACATTTTCAACCTGAGCGCACAAGGCCAGGGCTACGACTACGGCCAGGCGCTGAACATGCCGCGGGAGGTGTATCTCAACCATTGGACACCAGAGAATACCAATGCCAAATACCCGATCATCAAAACTTCTTCACAGGCGCAAATGTCAAACCGTTTTGTGGAGGACGGCTCTTATCTGCGGTTCAAAAACATCCAGTTGAGCTATAACCTGCCCGTTTCCAAACTGCATATCAAATGGATGAAATACGCGCAATTGTATGTAAGCGGCCAGAACCTGATCACGCTGACCAAGTACTCGTGGTATGACCCGGAAGTGAATTCTTACGGAGGTAGCAATTCCTTCGTTCAGGGCGTCGACCACTATGTGTATCCGGTGGCCAAAACCACCACGGTCGGTCTCAGAGTAGGTTTTTAAGGTCAGTTTTTACAACCGGTTAAAGAAATTATTGATATGAAGAAGCTATTCACCAGTTTGTTTTTTGCGGCGGTTTGCATGGGCTGTTCCGATATTTTGGAAGAAAAACCCAAATCGCTGTCCTCCGAGAATTTTTATAATACCGCATCAGAAGCGAAAGCCGCTGTAAATGCGATTTACGGACCGATGCGACTGGACGCCGCAGTGTCGATGAACTACCCGGCACAGCTCGAAGGGTTGGCCGATTATGGTAATTCAAGGGGGACTCAAACGGCTGTAAGCCTGTACCAGGGCCTCGATAATACGAACATTAACCGCGTGGCGACGATTTGGGATAACTTTTACCAATCCATCCGGAATGCGAACCTGGTTATCGCCAATGTGCCGAAAGGTACGAGCATGACGGATGCGGAAAAGGCGTCGTTTATAGCGGAAGCGAAATACATGCGATCGCTCATCTATTTCGCATTGGTGCGTAACTGGGCGGGCGTGCCCTTGCGCACGGAGGAAAATATGGCCATCGCCGACATTCCCCGGTCGAGCGTGGAGGACGTTTATAAACTGATTGTTGCTGATGCGCTGGCAGCCGAAGCCGGGCTTGCCGATAGTCCGTCCGAAATAGGCAGGCCTACCAAATGGGCGGCGAAAACGCTGCTTTCGGAAGTCTATCTCTATCTTGAAAAATGGGAAGACTCGCGTGCGAAAGCGAAGGAAGTGATCGACTCTAAAAAGTACTCGCTGGTACCAGTGACCGTTTCTGAGGATTTTCAGAAGATCTACGGGCCCGAGGTCGTGAATACGCCGGAAGAGATATTCTATTTCAAATTTTCGCGCCAGCAGGGTTTTGGCCTGGTAAGTTACGCGCACCGCAAGATCGGGCAATATAACTACTACGGGCCCGGCGGCGTTTACGCGCAATACACCGATTCCGTTTCCAATTCGGTGATTAAGAACTGGGATTTCAAGGATTTACGCAAAAATCACATGTTTTATAATGTGGACATCGGCCTGGGAACTACGTCCTTGCTGTACCGCAAATACCGCGACCCGCTGGCCACCGGTGGCGCAGGCAACGACTACCCCTGGTACCGTTACGCCGACCTGCTTCTTTTCCACGCCGAAGCCGACGCCCGCGCAAATGGCAAACCGACGGCCGACGGTCTCGAAAGTCTCAACAAAGTGCACCGTCGCGCGTACGGAAAGCCCGCAGAAGCCGTTTCCACGGTCGATTTCAAGCTGGCTGATTTTAACTTACCATCTTTCATTGATAAGGTGGTACAGGAAAGGGGTTATGAAACAATGTACGAAGGCAAGCGCTGGAACGACCTGAAACGCCTTGGGATAGCCAAACAGCGCATTTTGGAAGTAAAAAATATCGTGGTGGCCGATAAGCATATGCTCTGGCCGATCCCGAATTCCGAGATTTTGTACAACAAAGCCATTACCGCCAAGGAGCAGAATCCGGGTTATTGATATCGAATGTCAACTTACTTTAATACAATGGGAAAAAAGATAGCAATAGTACAGTTCGCCTGCCTGTTTGCATTTCTGCTGTCGGGCTTCCGGCCGACGGGGCGCCGCCCCCCGGAGATCCGGCCTGCTGCCGTAGCCGCGACTCAGGTGGACGTCTGCATTTACGGCGCCACATCTGCCGGGGTAATAGCCGCCTACACGGCAAAAAAAATGGGTAAAACCGTCGCTCTGATCGAGCCTGGCGGGCATTTGGGCGGCATGACCTCCGGTGGGCTCGGGTACACGGATATTGGCAACAAATATGCCATTACCGGCCTGTCGAGGGATTTTTACCGACGGATCGGCAAGCATTACGGCAAATTCGAGCAATGGACATTCGAACCGAAAGTAGCCAAGCAATATTTGCAACAATATCTCGATGAGGCCGGCATCAAAGTGATTTACCAAAGCCGGGTGATCAGCGCCAGCAAAACCGGGGCCGAGATCAAATCCATTGTTTTGGAAAACAGTATTAAACCTGATGCCAAAACCAACCAGACTGTTTCAGCAAAGGTGTTCCTCGACTGTACTTACGAAGGCGACCTGATGGCAAAAGCGGGCGTCTCGTATGCGGTGGGCCGCGAGGCGAACGGCGATTACAAGGAGACGATCAACGGCGTGCAGCTCATGAAAGGGCATCAGCTGCCGGACGGTATCGATCCCTATAAAACCGAAGGAAAGCCGGAAACCGGCTTGCTATGGGGCGTTTCACCTGCCAAACTGGAACCAAATGGTAATGGCGACAAGAAGGTGCAGGCATATAACTACCGCATTTGCCTCACCTCCGATCCGAACAATATGGTGCCCATTACCAAGCCGGAAGGTTACGATCCTACCCATTTCGAGCTCCTCGCACGCCTCATCGCGAAGCAGCCCGAGCGGAAAACGCTGAACGATTACTTCATCTGGAGTAAAATGCCGAACAGCAAAACGGACATTAACAACCGCAACGGTTTCTCGACGGACATGATAGGCATGAATTACGATTACCCCGACGCCGATTACAAAAAGCGCGAGGAGATCATCCGTGCGCATGAAACTTACACCAAAGGCTTGCTCTACTTTTTCGGCCACGACCCGCGCGTGCCTGCGGAGCTGCGTGAAGCAATGCTGAAATGGGGTTATCCCAAAGATGAATACGTTGAAACGGGTAACTGGTCGCCGCAGCTGTACATCCGCGAAGCGCGGCGGATGATCGGCAACTACGTGATGACGCAGGCTAATTGCGAAGGGAAAGAAGTGGTGAAAGACGGCGTAGGAATGGCCGCCTACACGATGGATTCGCACAATATCCAGCGCATTGTCGTGAATGGCATGGCTAAAAACGAAGGTAACGTCGAAATCGGCGGCTTCGGTCCGTACCCTATCGCTTACGGCGCGCTGGTGCCGAAGGAAAAGGAATGTACCAATCTGATCGTGCCGGTATGCCTGTCGGCCACGCATATTGCCTACGGCTCTATCCGCATGGAACCGGTGTTTATGGTGCTCGCGCAGTCGTCGGCAATCGCGGCGGTCATGGCGATCGATTCGAAGAAAAGTGTGCAGCAGATCGACATCCCGCAGTTGCA
>CBIHPQ010000204.1:0-11983 GCA_966211825.1 uncultured Dyadobacter sp.
CCATTGATTCTTCGGTAGGTTTTTTTTCAAATACCATTCCAAAAACAAAAAAGGATGGCTGCACACGGCAACCATCCTCTTACTGAAAGTCATTTTGGGATAGATCAATATCCAGGGTTCTGCGGGAACACCGACTTGCCATCGGATGTTTTCGCGCTCCGGTCGATCTGTGTCTGCGGGATTGGTCTCAGAGCGTGGAACGCCTGGATATTCGCGGCCTGAGGGTTATACTTTTTCACCCTTTCCACGAGCAGTCCCCAGCGTTTCAGGTCCAGCCAGCGGGTTTGCTCGCCAGCCAGTTCCCTGGCACGCTCCTCCATAATTGTCTCCATCGTAAGGTCCTTGGCGGCAATGGCCATTTTATCCTTCTTACCCGGCCAGCCCGCACGGTATCTTACGACATTCAGTGCTTCGGCCGCACCAGCCTTATCGCCCGATTGAAACAACGCTTCTGCAAGCATCAGGTAAACATCCGCCAGACGCACCACATAATAATCGCGGCTACCCGGTTCGTAAGTCATATCGGGGCGTTTGGAATCGAAGAACTTCTGCAATGTCGGGAACAACGCTTCCGAGTATTTGCTTGGCACAAGCACCTGATACGGCTTCTTGGCACGCTCTTCCTTGGTCATTTCATAACCCGGGATGAAGATCGTCGTATCGCCGGATGCAAACGTCACTTTTGTTTTGGAATCATCAAAAGACGCGGCATTGTAAGTACCGGGGTTGTTTGACAGCCACGTATCGCGGAATGTTTTCTTGTAACGCGAGTCGTTGACGCGGTCGGCGAAAACGGTGTTGATCAGGTATTCGGTCGGTCTCAGACGTTTGAAAGGCCGTCCCCAATAGGTATCCCGTTTCATACCCGGCTGCACGTCATACTGCATCCCGAAATAGAGGTGCAGGCTGTTACCGGTTCCGTTCGTCAATGCGTCGGTTGTGTATTGTACTGCAAATACTACTTCGGAGTGGTTCTGGTTGTTTTCATCAAACACAGCCGAGAAATCGTCAAGCAGCTTGTACCCATATTTGGTAGAAACCTCTTTCAGCAAGTCAGCTGCTTTGGTGAAATCGTCGGCTGCTTTCTCGGTCGAATATCCTTTTGCCAGATATACTTTCGCCAGCAATGCCTGCGCATGAGGCTTGGTAGCGCGGCCGTAGTCACTCGACTGTGCTTTCGCTTCCAGGTCAGTAACTGCCTCACTCAGGTCTTTGATGATCGCAGCGTACATTTCTGCATCCGTGGCGCGCTTGGTTTCCTTGGTGGGTACCAAAGTTTCGTTAAAATAAAGGTCGACGCCCCCGTACTGCTGGTGCAGGAGATAATAGTAATGCCCACGCAAAAACTTGGCTTCCGCAATGCGCAGCTTCTTAACATTATCGGCAATGCCGGTCACGTTTGGGGCGCGCTCGATGACGGCATTACAGGTGTTGATCCCCCTGTAAAGCTCGTCCCACGTTGTTGCCAGGTAATCCACGGTCGGGTTCAGCTGACCATCATAAAAGTGGAAACCCTTGTAGCCACCATCCGCGCCGGTCGCGTAGATATCCGTACCGAATTCGCTCATAGTCAATCCCTGCTGGGTGCCATAGTAGAAGCGGAGCGACGAATAGGCAGCTTTCACGCCATCCTCGAAGCCCTTGGGAGTATTGAGATAGTCGGTACCTACACCGGAGATGATATTCTCGTCCAGCACGTCCTTACATCCCTGCCCTGCCAGCATCATCGCCGCCATGCCGCATACCACCATCGATTTTCTTATATTTTTCATTTGTCAATATCTTTTTAAATTTTCTAACCCGCGCTTACTTAGAATTTAGCATTCAAGCCGAATGTGATCACCATCGTAGCAGGTGTGATGCCGGTTCCACCAGCAGCGAGGCCGGTTGTCTCAGGGTCAACACCATTGTATTTGCTGCGATATTTCGCCCAGATAAATGGCTGCTGGATGCTTGAATACAAACGCAGTGACTCCATTCCCAACTTTTTCGACAATTCTGGTGTGAAGGTATAACCAACGTTGACGTTTCTCAACTTCACGAATGTTCCGTCGAAGTAGGTAAGCGTGCTGCCGTAAACCGGGAACTCCTGATTGCTTTTCGGACGTGGGAACTCATTGGTCGGGTTGTTTGGTGTCCAGTAATCCACTTTCATTTGCTGATAGCGGCCTGCCAATGCATTGTTGTTTCTGTGGAACTCGCTGCGGATCAGGTTACCTACACGTGCGAAGAAGAAGAATGAAAGATCGAAGCCTTTGAAGCTGAGACGGTTGGTGATACCACCGCTGAAATCAGGCACATCGGAACCGATGATCTCGCGGTCGTTCGCATTGATCTTGCCGTCGCCGTCGATGTCTTTCAGCTTGATCTGTCCCACCTCGCTGGCAACCGCTTTCGCCGCATCAGCTTCGTTGGTTTGCCAGATACCGATTTTTCTGTAATCGTAAACCGTGCTCAACGGACGACCGATAAACCAGCCGTTACCTACGTCGTCGACCTTACCATTATAAAGCGACAGGATAGCCTCTGTATTTTTGGTAAAAGTGAAATCGGTAGTCCATTTGAAACCGCCCGAAGAGTTGATGTTATTGGTAGTCAAACTCAGCTCGATACCCCGGTTGCGGGTTTCGCCTACGTTACGTGTAACGGCCGCGTAGCCCCTTGATCCCGGCAACTGGTCCGACAGCAGCAATGCAGTAGTATTGGTTTGATAAAACTCCAATGAACCCTGAACTTTTCCGCGTATAAAGCTGAAATCCAGACCTACGTTCGAAGTAGCGGATGATTCCCAACGCAAATCGGGGTTTCCGATCCTGTCGCCACGATAGCCGTATGCCGGCGTCGCATTCCATGCATAGCTGGTACGGCCCAGGAACGGCTGTGTTTGATAAGGTGCCAGACCGGTGTTACCCACTTTACCCCAACCGGCGCGGATTTTCAATAGATCGAGCCAGGTGACGCTTTTCAGGAAGTTTTCGTTGTTAAGGTTCCAGCCCAATGCAATACCCGGGAAGTTACCATATTTGCTGTTTTCCCCGAAACGGCTCGAACCGTCACGTCTCATCGTCAGGGTAACAAGGTATTTGTCGTTGTAATCATAGTTGATACGGCCCATGTACGAGTTGATCGTCCATTCGATCAAACCACTGCCCGGAGCGAACACGGTAGTCGCCGCGCCCAGGTTGTAGAACGATTGCGATTCAACCGGCACACCTTGTACGGAAGAGCTGAATACTTCCGCGCGGTCACGCTGGATAGAGTGAAGCAACGTCACATTCAGGTTATGCTTGCCGCCGAAGGTTTTGGAATAGTTCACAATGTTTTCCAAAGTCCAGTTGAACTGAAATGCATTGGCATTGTTCGCCTGTGCATCCCCGCCTTTTCTGGCATTGGTTTGTGCACCAATGAACCGTCCATAACGGCTGATGGTAAAGTCCGGACCGAAGTTCACGCGGTATTTCAAGCCAGGGAGAATGCTAAACTCGGTGTAAAGGCTGTTAAAAATACGGTACCGTTTCAACTGGTCGATCTGCGCACCTTTCACCAGCTCCGCGAGCGGGTTTGTAAGCAATGCATCGTTGGTCGGCGAGAAAATGAGTTTGCCGTTGTCGTCGTAAGGAACAGCCAGCGGGTTCTGGTTGATGGTCATCCCGTAGGTGTTCAGGTTTTCGCCGTTGCGGATGCTGTTCATCATGTAGGACGAAAGACCTACTTTCAGCCACTTGTTTACATTATGGTCGATATTCGCCCGCAGTGAAAAGCGTTTAAAGTTTGCCTCTTTCACCACACCTTTATCCAGGAAATAACCTCCTGAAATGTAGAACTGCGTGCGGTCGCTTCCACCCTGCACACCTACCGAATGGTTTTGCATAACGCCGGTGCCCACCACCAGGTCCTGCCAGTCGGTGCTGGTGCCGTTGGCGATACCTTTCGCCACGTTGGGGTCACCGCCGAGCACCGCTACTTTCGCATCGGCCTCCGCATTGATCACGCCAGTCGGGATTGCATTGCCGGCCGCGTCCTTGTAACCTCCCGTAGCACGGTAAGCTTCGCGCACAAATTCCGCGAATTCGGAGCCACTGAAAAGGTCCACTTTATCGAGCGCCTTTGAAACACCCACATAACCGTCATAACTAACCGTCGTTTTGCCTTTCTGGCCGCCACGCTTAGTCGACACGATCACAACACCATTCGCACCGCGCGAACCGTAGATAGCCGTAGCCGTCGCATCTTTCAACACCTCCATGGATTGGATGTCGTTCGGGTTCATATCTTCATACCCTCCCGCCAGTGGAATACCATCCACTACATATAATGGGTCGTTACCTGCATTGAACGACCGGCGACCTCGGATCAGGATCTTCGGCACCGTACCGGGCTTAGAACCCGCCTGCGTCACGTCCACCCCGGCGGCACGGCCCTGCAAGGCCTGTCCGAGGTTGGTAATAGGCATTTCATTGATTTCTTTAGAACCGACCGAAGAAATAGCGCCGGTCAGCTGGCTTTTCTTTTGCGTACCATACCCCACAACCACCACTTCTGTCAAAATCTTCTGGTCGCTGGAAAGTACTACCTCTACGACACTTTTATTTCCAACCGCTATTTCCTGCGTTACAAAACCTACCGCGGAAAATACCAGCACCGCATTATCTTCCGGTACACTCATTTTAAATATCCCGTCGGCATCCGTGTTGGTACCGCTTTTGCTCCCTTTCAGCACTACCGAAACCCCCGGGACCGGAAGGTTATCTTCCACGGAGGTCACCTTTCCTGACACGGTCCTGTCGATCACCCTGATGGCCGGGTTTGAAGGCCTCATCGCGTAGGCCTGCCCTGTAAAACCGGTCATCACCGCACCAGCCATTGCCCAACGCATCATACAGTGGCTAATACTTGTAAAGTTTCTTTTCATACGCATTGATTGTTTAACCATTAATAGTTCACCATAAACTGTCATTCTGACGATCATTTGATAGATTACCCCTTACAAATAGTTATATTTTTTCCGTCAATAGTTACAAATTACTACACAGTTACTTAGCGCAGATTTGTAACCAATCTGTTAAAAAATTTTATCTGGAAAGAGGCTTAGGGAGACAGGCACTTTCGAAATTTGTTGATATGCTGATTTGAACAATTCCAATAAGCATATTTATTGTATTTAAAGTACCATTTAAAAACCAGTCTTAGAATAGAGATTCGGGGAGAAAATTGGAAACGATCGGCGAAGTTTATTTATGCAATCGTTATCGGGAACGTTGCCAAAATAGACTCGTTCCAATATTTTATTATAAGATATTTGCACAAAGCAATACAAAAATGGCATATCCGCCAGTCACGCTCCGCCCAAATATTGTACTTAAACAATATTAAGTTAGAGAATTACCCAGCGGACACAACCAGCAGTTTGTTGATAAAATGGTAATCTGACGCTTATTTATAGTGGTCGGGATTCTCGTCCTGCCACTCGTTTACACCATCGCGGATGCGGTTGCGGAAAGTGAGTGTATCCTGCGCGAATGAGGTTGTACCGTCCTCATTTTCATATTTATAACTTAAAAACAATTTACGTTCCTGCAACAGCTTCGCCCGGTTAAAAGTACTGGGGCCATCGGGCTTCACTTCGATTGCGGAACCATCGGCTTTGCTCACTTTTACGGTATTTCCGTCGAGCGTAATTTTGAATGCGCCTTCCTGGTCGCTGATCTTGTTCGTGACCAGGGCATCCGGGGCAACGGTTTTCAGCTTGAAAACTTTCGCTTCCGGCGACGGGATCGTCGTATAATATTTCACGGTCTTCACTATCTTGCCCGCAGCGTCCTTCACGGTCGTAACGCCACCGTGCCAGTAGTTGCCAAAAAGCATATTCTCGTATTTCAGCGCCACCACGGCCGAACGCTTCGCACCTACGATCGAATCGGCGTCGGCGGAGGCGATATAGAACGGTATCGCATACACCGGGCGGATCGTCGAGGCGTCTTTCAGAAAGCGGGCGGAATCAGCCTGGATCACCACCGAGCCCATATGCGTACCCGATTTGATCACCATCGTCGAATTGTCGGAGATTGTGAAATAGTCGGCAGGCATCGGTTTCAGCGTATCCACGTCGGCCATTGCCTCGCGGATGTAATTGCTACCGGTTTTCAGAGCGGCCAGCGCAGCGCCATTCACCAGCGCAGGATCCATCCGGAAGCCCACAATACGGTCCTGTTTATTCTCCCGAACGCCCGCCAATGCGGCCCCGACCTCGATCTTCATTCCTTCGCCCACCACGAATGTGCGCACGTTGGTCTGGTACATAAAATACACCGACGTGTAATCGAAATCCTCGATATAGTCGTCATAGCAGGCGCTCAGCGCCATTGTCAGCCCCAGGGCCAGTGCAATTCTCTTTTTCATAACACATTTATTTATTTCCAGGCTTGCCAGCCATCGTTCTGAACCAGGTTAGACATTCTTAGCATTTCATCGTACGGGATCGGCAGGAATGCGGAGGTGTACGAGCGCTGCTCCACCACTTCGTCGAGCTTGTACCGGAACGTTCCGTCGGAGTTGCGGGTAACCTTCGCCATCCGCACCGGCTTGTTCAGGTCGGTCAGGTTGGTCGTCCAGCGCCGCATGTCGAAAAAGCGAATCCCTTCGAAGCAGGTTTCGATGCGTCTTTCATTTTTGATAAATTCATTGAAAACCGTCTTTCCCTTCGTGGCCACTTCGGTCAGGTAAGGATCGGTGGTGAAGCCTTTTCCGCCGTCGGTATTGTCCTTTTTTCGCAGATATTCCATGGCATCTTTGGCCGACATGCCATACTTTCCGCCATCCGGGCCTTCCACCTGGTTGGCCGCCTCGGCGAATGTGAGCAGCATGTGTTCCCAGCGGATAAAGTATTTCGAATGCGGCTGGCGGTTAATGGAGTTGTCCGACCAGTTGAGCCCCATGAATACCATCTTTTTGATATGATAATTGGTCCGACTATTCACTGCCGGGCCCGCGGCGTCCTTCGCATTCTGCCAGTTCTCGAAGGTGTACATCGTCTTGTCGGTATTGATTTTGACGGCCTTCGCATTGTTGTGGAAGATGGTTGCATAAAAGCGCGGGTCACGATCGGCATAAGGATTGGCCGGGTCATATTTGCTGCGCGGATCGGTGATCGGGTAACCGTTTTTCATGGGAAATGCATCCACCAGGTCCTGCGTCGCCCCTACCGACCCGGTTCCCTGAAATCCGCCGGGATAGAACATCCGCTCCATCGCATCGTTCGCATTATTGTAGCGCGAAGCCCAGATAATGGCCGGACTGTTCGGATCGAACCAGTTTACAGCTTTGGTAGGGCTGAAACCGTTGGTAACGGCGTCGGTCTTCATTTTGAAATCGATTACCTCTTTCGCATTCTGCGCGGCGAGGTCCCAGCGGCTTACGTCGTTGGCAGGGTTAAAACGGGGGCTGGCCCAGGTCTGATACACCAATGCTTTGATAGCCCGCGTGGTAATACCGTCCATCCGCCCCCAATAGCGGCCTCCTGCATAAGCCCTGTCATTCACATTACTGACGAGGAAGTCGCGGTGCGCGATGGGCAGGTATTTGTAAGCAGAGTCGCAATCGGCGATGATCTGGCGCACGCATTCGTCGTACGTGTTACGTGCGAGGTTGGTCTCCGCTTTAATATCCACCGGTTCAAGCACGATAGGGAACCCGAGCAGCTGCCCGTTGGCGGTACCTCCGAATTTTTTCAGTAAATCCCATTGGAACCAGGCCCGCAATGCATAGGCTTCCCCTTGCAGACGGTTTTTAACGAGACTGTCCAGATGCGGGTCCACCAGAAAGCGGGTATTGTAGCCGCGGCGGTCTTTCAGAAAGAGGTTCACCAGGTAAATTGAGCGGTAATCCGTATCCCAGTAGGTTCTGAAAGGGTCCTGGCTGGTCGGCAAGGCGCCCACGGCGAGGCGGTTCAATGCGTGGGTAGTGCTTGTAATGACCACGTCGTCGGTGGCGCCGTCGAGATACACGCCCTCGTTGTCGTTGTAATTGCGGCTCATGACGTCGTAGCATTGGCCCACAAGCCCTTGTACCATATCCTGGTACTTCCAGATGTCGTCCGTCGTCCGGTTGCCGTTCGGGTAAGGATCCAGGTAGTCGACGCAGGAAGTGAATGCAAATGCGGCGAATGTCAGCGACAGGACGTTTTTGATATAAAATGATTTCAAATGCATAATGCTGGCTTTAAAATGTCAGTTTAACCCCTCCTGAGAATGTGCGGAACAATGGGTAAGAAGTAATACCCGAGTTGACCGACTCCGGATCGACGCCCTTGATCTTCGAGAAAGTGAGCACGTTTGCCCCGCGTACATACACACGGATACCGCGTGCGGCGATGACATTTCCGAGGCGCACCGGCACATTATAGGCCAGTTCCACATTTTGTATCTTGAAGAAGCCGCCATCGCGCAGCCAGAAATCCGAGGCGACGAAGTTGTTATTCACCTTGTAATAGGTAAGTCGCGGATATTGCCCGCCGATGTTGTCTTTCACAAAATCGGAGTAATTGTTGTCGCCCCAGCCGTTCCAGAAGTACTTGTTGGTAAAAGGTATCTGATAAAATGCCCTGCCGGTTCCGATGGCCGTTAGTTCGAGGTTGCGGAATGCCAGTTTGAGGTTCAGTGCGTAGATCAGCCTCGGCGAAGTGTAGCCGATCTGGCTCTGGTCGTTATCGTCCACTACCCCGTCGCCATTCATATCACGGTATTTGAGGTCGCCGGCTTTCAGGTCTTCGTCGTAGATCTGCGGGACGACGTCGGTTTCGGCATCGCTCTGGAACTTGCCCGTGTAAGTCTGCCCCCAGTAGGCGTCGGTAGGCTTGCCCACTCGCGTCTGGTAGCCAAACCGGTAGGCAGGCTCGTCCCATTTGAGGATCTTGCTGTTTTGCACGGTCGCATTACCGCCGACGGAGAACCGAAGCTCACCAATGCGGTCGGAATACTGCAACGCCCATTCCGCCCCGAAGTTCCGGGTCTTGTTATAGTTGTACCAGGGCCGCGCCGTCGAAATCCCGACGACGAGAGGCACCGTGTTGGCGAGCTGCGAAATAATGCCGTCGCGGACATTATTGAAATAATTGATTTCAACAGAAAGCCTGCGTTTCAAAAACAGCCCGTCGATGCCGATGTTAAACTCCTTGCGTTTCTCCCAGGTAAGGTCGGGGTTACCAATCCGGCTTGGCGTAGTGCGGTACACGAGATTATCAGTGTTACTGCCAAACCACTGGCCGGTCGAGTATGGCCCGAATGCGGAGCCGGTCGAGTTGACGCCCCAGCGATCCAGGTAATAGAAAGGCGCCAGGAAGGATTCGAAGCCCAGAACACCGCCCTCTGCCCTCACTTTCAGGTAATCAATTCCTTTTAATGACTTAAAAAAACCCTCTTCCGAGATCACCCAGCTGAAACCCGCGGCCGGGAACATCGCATAGCGTTTTCCCTTGTCGAAACTGTAAGTACCGGCATAATTGAGCACGCCCTGAAACACATAGCGGTCCTTGAACGAATATATACCGTTAAAAACCGCATTCTGCTGGCGCTGCGGCTCTTCGATGCCGTTCCTCGTAGATTTACCGATGTAATAGGTAAGCCCCGCCTGAATGCTGTGGGCGTTCCAGTTCTTTTCGTAACTCAGGTTTTCGTACACCACGAACCGCTGCGAGTAATAGTCGTGCAGCTTTGCCTGCCCGGCCATATCCACGCCATCGTGCACTTTGGAGAGCTGGATCGTGTCCAGGCCCGCTTCGGTTTTCGACGGGTTCACAATGTAGGCAATGTAATCCTCCGCCTTCCCGATCCGGATGCTGTTGAACACGTTGAAACCCGCATAGGTCGTGGATTTAAGGCCCGGTATTATTTCTTTCAGGTCATATTCAAATGTAATATTGGAAGCACCCGTGCGGCCGGTTTCGGTGTAATAGCCATTGTGCATCAGGTTACCGATCGGGTTGGACTTGAAATTGGAACTCACCCCATACCAGGGAGCTACCGGGTTGTCGCCAAATGCGGCGTACACCGGAAATGCGATCGGCGGCGTGTTGGTAATGTCATTGATAGCCGTGTTGAACTCCACCAGGTCGAGCGCGGTATTGGTGCCGCCGTCGTCGCTGGTGAAATTGGCATTGTAGCCGTAGTTAGGCGAGCGGCGCAGCGTTAGTCCTCCGAAAAAGTCGAACTTGACCTTGATCAGCGGGTTGATCTTGATATCGATATTCGACCGGACATTGACGCGGTTGTAATCCGACTTCGCGCCGATCTTGTAAATGTCCCCTTCACCGTTATACCCAAGGTAGGCATTGTACTGCACCGTTTCGTTCCCGCCCGTGGACGACAGGTTCACCCGCGTGAAAGGCTTAGTGTTTTTCAGCATCAGCGCCCGGAAATCGACGCTCGGACGGTACAAATTGTACGGATCGTTCTTTCCGTACTCGGCAATGTCGTTCTCGTTGTAAAGCGGCGCCAGGCCACTGTTTGTGCGGGCGACATTGTTCAGCTGCGCATATCCGGCCCCCGAAGCCCAGCCAGGGAACCGGTCGACAATGCTTACGCCATGCTCGGCATTTACGCTCATCACCCGCTCATTCACCTTGCCTCTTTTTGTTTTAATGTAAATAATGCCATCCGCTCCTCTCGGACCGAGCATGGCTTTACCTACAATATCCTTGATAATCGTTACGGTCTCGATCTCCTGCGGATCGATGGGCATTTCGGTGATATCCGTCGGAATGTCGTCAATGATAAATATCGGGCTGCGGCCGCGTGTGGCGACGCCGATCTTCTCGGTGATCCTGAAATTCCCGATCTCTTCTTCGGCGGTCAGGCCCGGCGAACCATCCTTTTCCACCACTTCCAGGCCATTCACCAATCCGGCCAGCGTGTTACGCAAGTCGTTGGTAGGGTATCTTTCAAGGTCGGCGGTTTTGATGGTCACGTAACTTCCCGTAGCCAGTCTTTTTGGAATACTCATAAATGGCATAGGGACGGCGTCGTCGGAGGTCGCGAACAACTTGGCTTTTTTGAGCTCTACCACACTGTTGGTCACAATGTCTCCTACGAGCGAAACGGATTTGCTGTACCCGTACGAGGTTACCGTCACAAAATCTTCCGGCAACGCTTCGAAATCGAAATTGCCGCCTTCGTCGGTTTCGGCGTGGATCTGACCTTCGCCTACGATCACAGAGGCATTGGAGATCGGCTGGCCGTTTTCGTCGGTAACTTTCAGGGACACGTTCACCGGCTTCTGCTTTTTGGCCGGCTTGTCCTGGGCGAGGGCATTAGTGCCCCACAGCAGGCATAGCATTATCATTCCGATAACCCCCTGCCCTATATAATGCATAGTTTTCTTCATCATTGGTTTGGAGCGTTGCGGGTTACCAGACTTCGTTGGGTACGAAATTTTTCATTTTGTACATATCCTCCGTGTTGAACGGC
Organism: uncultured Dyadobacter sp.; assembly: GCA_966211825.1. GTDB lineage: Bacteria > Bacteroidota > Bacteroidia > Cytophagales > Spirosomataceae > Dyadobacter. Next base: position 11,460 of record CBIHPQ010000204.1, read on the forward strand.
AGGTAGTACATCGCTTCCTTCCAGCGGACCTGGCGGTCGGCCGAGAGTGGCATACGGGTGTATTTGAAACCGGTCGGGTAAGCGGTGCTCACAGGCACTTTTTCGACGTCCATGCGGTACAGCGTGCCGCCCATTACCTTTGGAGCGTCTTTCCAGCGGCGGATATCGTGGTAGTAATGCCCGCCTTCGAAACACAGCTCGATCGTACGTTCATTTTTAATGCGGTCGCGGAGCTTTTCCTTTGAGTTCGCGTACGCCTGCAACACGTTGGGCATGCCTGCCCGCGTACGTATGCGGTTGAGGGCCTGCAGGGCGGTCATGGATGCGCCGGGTGCGGAACCGTTCGGGCCGTAGGCTTCATTGGCTGCTTCGGCGTAGTTGAGGTACAGTTCCCCGAGGCGGATCAGCGGGTCGGTGTATTGAGGGGTTGTCTTGTTATTCACACTCTGCTCGCCCCAGGTTTTGCGCTCGTAGTAGCCCGTGCGCGTGATACCCGCATACGACTGGTCGAGCAGCTGCCCGTA
>CBIHPQ010000205.1:0-11973 GCA_966211825.1 uncultured Dyadobacter sp.
TCAGATCGTCGTAACTGAAAGTTACTTTGCCATAGTCGTACAGGTAAACGGCATCGGCGGTGCTATCGCCCGGGAAGGAGGTCATTTCAAGAGAAGCGCGGTCGATGAGGCCCAGTTTGGGTTTGAAATCTTCCTGGGCGGATGCTTGAAATGTTAGAAGAAATAAAAGGAAATGAATGGGCAGGACAATCCTGCGGCACAGACCGGACAGTCTGATTCGACGTAAAAAGTGAGTCATGAACAAGTAGATGAGGAGTAACAAAATTCATGCATTATCGTACAGTTAATTCTATTTTCAAAGTGTTTTTATCACCGAAGCCCGATTTTTTTTCACTTGAACCAGAACTGGCCTAATACGGATTTTAATGCCTAATTTTGACACTCAAACACGGCAGTACTGTTGCATTGCCGATTGTTCCTGCTAACCCATAATCTTAACATTTATCTTTACTCTATGTCATCTTTTGAAAACGAAAGCCCCATCCGTGTACTGGTAGTCGGTTGCGGGAACATGGGTGCTTCCCATGCCTTTGCTTACCAGTTGCTGGATGGTTTCGAGATCTGCGGGATCGTTTCGACCGGAAAAAGCAAAGAGGTCCTGAATGAAAAACTAGGCGGCGGCTACGCCCTTTTCAATGACTACGAAACGGCATTGAACGAGACAAAGCCCGACGCTGTCTGCATTTCCACTTATCCGGATACGCACGAAGATTTCGCGGTGAAGGCGCTCGAAGCCGGTGCACACGTGTTCATCGAAAAACCGCTTGCTGATACCGTTGAAGGTGCCAAGCGTGTGGTAGAAGCTGCCAAAAAAGCCAATAAGAAAGTAGTAGTAGGTTACATCCTGCGCGTACACCCGTCGTGGGAGCGCTTCGTGACCGAAGCGCAGGGCCTCGGCAAGCCATTGGTAATGCGTATGAACCTCAACCAGCAAAGCCACGGCTACATGTGGGGCGTTCACCGCAACCTGATGAAGAGCCTGAGCCCGATCGTCGACTGCGGCGTGCATTATATTGATGTAATGTGCCAGATGACCCGTTCGAAGCCGCTCCGCGTGAATGCGATCGGCGCGCGCCTTACCGAAGATATTCCGGCAGGAAATTACAACTACGGCCAGCTGCAAATCTGGTTTGAGGATGGTTCAGTAGGCTGGTATGAAGCCGGCTGGGGACCCATGATCAGCGAAACCGCATTCTTTGTGAAAGACGTGATCGGACCGAAAGGCTCGGCGTCGATCGTGGCGAAAGACGCAGGCGGTTCGGGAAAATCCTCTTCCGTGGAAGCACATACCAAAACCGAATCGATACGTGTACACCACGCCGACCTGAACGGTTCGGATGAATTTGTGAAAGAAGACACCTGGATCAACCTCGAAGACGAGCCGGACCACCAGGAACTTTGTAACCGCGAGCAGCGCTACTTCCTGCGGGCAGTGAAAGAAGATCTCGATCTGACCGATCATTTGCAGGATGCCGTGACAAGCCTTCAGATCGCATTCGCCTGCGACGAGTCGGTGAAGACCGGACGCACCGTCGACCTGGCCTGATCTGCCAGCCACTTTAAAGCCCCGTTTTCTCACAGAAACCGGGGCTTTTTTTATAGCATTTTATCCAAAAACCTGCTGAATTATGCCTGATAATTATAGGATTTTTGCAAAAATGTGCACTCACCATCTTCGTGCCAAATAGCATCTTTCCTATCAAAAATTACCTTGTAACTGGTTGATTTATTGTAGGAAAAGGATAATTTTTCATAATTGGAATGCAAACGTTTGCATAAATAATTCTGCATTTTTCCTGCTCCTTTATTCAAAATCTATTGTTAAATATTATAATATTGCAACGCGTTTTCTTAAAGACTTTTATTAATGCCAAACTGACGCCACTAACCATTTGAAGCATTTACCGGGCAGGTAATCGGTTGCAGTCCCGAAAGTCCAGCCCATCCATTCCATCCTCCGTCGGAGAAAACGTAACGTTATCTTTTGCCTTTTTTGACATAGCGCTGTCAGGACTCGTGATCATGATTTGATTTCAAAACCTTGGCAAGGATAGTTACGGCCGGAACGGAATATAACTTATTGAATACCAACTATAATTATTTTACCACTCACCGAAACATTTTTAACTGTAAACCGCAAACTATGATTAAACGAACAAAGCGAACACCTAACGAACAGAGATCTAAGACTAAAATTCGTGTTTTCCAAGACTGCATGAGAAACGTTTAACAAGCCTTACTACATGAAAAATACCGATACCAATCCATGGTTGCTCCAAATGAGGAGCATCCGTAATTCCCTATTGCTCCTGCCCGCGCTCGCAAGCCCATTGCTGGTGAACGCAGCCCTCGCCAACTCCGGCATTACCACTACGATCCGCGCCGATAAAACAATCAAAGGAAAAATCACCGACAAAGAAAACGGTGATGGTCTTCCGGGCGTAAACGTTGTAGTGAAAGGCACCAGCAGTGGTACCACCACCGACGGAGAAGGAAACTATACACTTTCTGTGCCCGATAATGCCACACTGGTTTTCAGCTTTGTAGGTTATATCAGCCAGGAAGTAGTTGTCGGCAACCGCACTTCCCTCGACGTTACCCTTGAATCCGACTCCAAAGCACTTAGCGAAGTAGTCGTGATCGGGTACGGTACCGCGAAGAAAACTGACCTTACCGGTTCAGTAGGTTCCGTGAAAGAAGAACAACTGAGAGAGCGTCCCGCTCCATCTCTTAACCAGGCTTTGCAGGGTAAGATCTCGGGTGTGCAGGTGAACGTGAACTCGGGTCGCCCGGGTGGCCGTGCCAACGTACGTATCCGTGGTTTCAGCTCTATCAACTCGTCCAACAACCCGTTGTACGTAGTCGACGGAGTAATGCTCCCGCAAGGTAACCAGAACCAGCAAAGCCAGGCAATCGACTTCATCAACCCGAACGACATCGTGTCGGTTGAGGTGTTGAAAGACGCTTCGTCGACGGCTATCTACGGTGCGCGTGGCGCCAACGGGGTTATCATGGTGACAACGAAAAGAGGAAAATCAGGCGAAAGCACCATTACTTATGGCCTCGACCTGAGCGTACCGACCGCTGGTCCTAAAAGAGCGAAAGTGCTGAACGCCCAGCAGTATATGGACGTGGAAGACCTCTCGTACAAGAATATGCAGAAGTTCGACCCGGCGGGTTGGGATGCGGGTAAATACAAAACCCACGATCCGCTCGTACGCCGTGCCCAGCTGGCAGCTGCCCACCCCGACGTTTTCACAAAACGCGCGGATGGTACATTTGCTCCCAACTACGACACTGACTGGTTCAAAGAGTCGACCCAGCACCGTGTTTCTCAAAACCACCAGCTGGGTTTCAGCGGCGGTAACGAGAGAACGACCTACTCATTGTCGCTCAACTACCGCGACGACCAGGGTCTGATCAAAACATCTTACCTGAAACGCTATGCAACACGTTTCAGCATCGACGATCAGGTGAAGAAATGGTTGCGCCTCGGTGGTACTTTGAGCTACAACAACCAGGCTGAAAACCTTGTCGATATCAACGACGCCGTACCTCGCCAGATGGTGGAAGACTTCCCGTTCCTTCCTGTGAAATGGACAGACGGATCTTACGCCAACAACCGCGATTATCCGGGTGCAGAAGGTTCGTTCAGTTCAGTACACCGTTTGATGGGACGTAAATTCAACCTGAACACGCAAACTACCCTGGGTAGCCTTTACGGAAACATTACCCTTGCAAAAGGACTCGAATTCCGTTCGGTATTGGGTGTGAACGTGATCACGCAGGAAGCTAACCAGTCGCAAACCCGTACTCTGACGCCTAATGAACTGGGTACTGCGAGAAAGGAAAACCGGAAAGAGACTTTCTGGTCGTGGGAAAACTTGCTGACTTACAACAAAACATTCGGAATCCACTCGATCAATGCCCTTGCCGGTATTTCATGGCAGGAAACGAATGTGAGCACAACAGGTATAGGTGCTCAGAGCTTCTCGACGGACTACTACGGGTTTGATAACCTTGGTGCCGGTGCGGTATTGCCTTCGTCCAACCCATACGTGTCAGGCGCGCAGCGTTTTGCATTTAACTCGTATTTCGGTCGTTTGAACTATACCTTGCTGGACAAATACCTTTTCACGGTGACAGGTCGTGCGGATGGTTCTTCGAAATTCGGAGAAGACCACCGATTTGCATTCTTCCCATCGGCCGCCCTTGCGTGGAAAGTGTCTGACGAAGAGTTCCTGAAAGGCAACCCGGTCATTTCGAGCTTGAAACTCCGTACCAGCTATGGTTTGACAGGTAACTCGGAAATCCCTCCGTATTCGTCACTGGGATTGTTGAGATCCAACTATGGCGCGATCTACAACGACACCCGCATCAGCGGTACCGGTATCAACAGGCTTGGAAACAACAGTTTGAAATGGGAAAAAACCGCTCAAACCGATGCTGGTCTTGAGATCAGCTTCCTCAAAGGAAGAATCTCTCTGGAAGCGGACTACTACTACCGCAAAACCACCGACATGCTCCTCGATGCGCCTGTACCACGTACCAGCGGCTACGCTACGATCAGAAAGAACATCGGTTCTATGGAGAACAAAGGTTTCGAGTTTGGTCTGAACACGGTTAACATCGAAAAAGCGAACTTCTCATGGAACACCAGCTTCAATATCTCGTTCAACAGAAACAAAGTATTGTCACTGGCAACACCATCGGACATCTTCGGAGTGGGCGGTCCTTCGATCACCAACCAGACGAGCGTTATCCGTATCGGCGAACCTGCGGGTGCATTCTGGGGATTGACCCGTCTGGGTACCTGGAGCGAAGCTGAAAGAGACCAGGCTGCGAAATTCACCAGCTACCGTGGTAACCTGAAAATGCTGCCGGGTGATGTGAAATACAAAGATGTGAATGGCGACAATGCGATCACCGATGCTGACCGCGGTATTATCGGTAATGGTTCACCAAAAGGATGGGGTTCACTTTCGAACAGCATTCGTGTGGGAGGCTTTGACCTGACCCTGGATCTGCAATTCTCGTACGGAAACGACCTGATGGACATGAACCTGCACGCCAGCGAAGACCGCCAGGCATTGGCAAACAGCTACGCTACCGTTCTTGACGCATGGACTCCTGAAAACCAGAATACGCCAATCGCTCAGATCCGCGATACCAAAGCTGGTTACGTAACGAACGTAGATACCCGCTGGATCTTCGACGGTTCATTCATTCGCGGCCGCAACCTGTTGCTGGGTTACAACATCCCGGCGGACATCGCCAGCAAGCTGAAAATGAGCAAACTGAGATTGTATGTTTCTGCTCAGAACTTCTTCATCATCAGCAAATATCCGTTTGGCGATCCGGAGCAGACACCTATCCGCGGTGGCGATGCCGACAACGTATTCTCGCAAGGGATGATCTGGCACAGCTATCCTAAGCCGACCACTTTCCTGGGAGGTATTCAGGTTGCATTCTAATTACCAGGGACGTCGTATTATCAAAAATGACATTCAGTATGAAACTATATAACAAAAATACCTTCAAACTTTTGCTCTGCGGAGCGATCCTGCTGGGCCCGACTGCCTGCTCCGATTTCCTCGATGAGCAGGACCCGTCGAACCTTCAACCGGACGTGTTCTACACCATTCCTGACCATGCGGAAGCGGCCGTGGCGGCTACTTATGCCGAAACGCGGTTCTATGGTGAAAGTGCGGGTATCTTCTCGGCCAACTGGCAAATGCTGGAAGCCGTAACCGGTACTGCAACCACCGAAACAGGCCAGAACTCCGACCTGAACAACCTGTACGCCCTCATTTACGATGGTAACACAGGCCACATCAGCAACTGGTGGAACGGCTTGTACAGGGTAATCGCGAACGCAAACCTGGCCATCGAAAAGATCCCGGCTATTCCGTTCCCTGCTGCCAACGAGCCTCAGAAAGTGAGATTGCTCGGCGAAGCACGTTTCCTCCGCGCATGGGCTTATTTCTATGCGGTTAGATTATGGGGCGATGTTCCATTGATCACCAAGCCACAGACAACCGAATCGGAAGATTTCTTCCCTGCAAGAGCATCTCAGGAGGAAGTTTACAAGCTGATCGTAGAAGATCTGCTTGCCGCAGAAGCTGCCGGATTCTCTGATTTCAACACCAACGGACGCGTGTCTAAAATGGCTGTCAAATCTTATTTGGCAAAAGTATACCTGACAATGGCTGGTTTCCCTTTGTCGAAGGGGCAATCGCATTACAAGCTGGCGGCCGACAAAGCGCTTGAAGTGATCAACTTCTCGAAGGCTAATCCGTCGACCCTCAACCTGTTTGGTACCTACAAAGAGCTGCACCAGGAGAACCTGAAAAACCGGGTAGAACACCTGTTCCAGATCCAGTACAACACCGCAGTGGCAGGCTTCCCGCTGAACGACTTCTTCCCGAACTTCAAAGCGGTAACCTACTCAGGACCTAGCGGAACTGGTAGCACGGTACCTACCATGTCGTTCTACAAATCTTACGAAACGGGCGACCTTCGTACGAAAGACCAGGAAGGCTGGTTCTACACCTCCTATTACACCAATGGTACCGGCGATAAATTCGAGTTGGGCGCTCCTTACGTGTTCAAGTACTTCAACATCGCTGCGCTGGGCGGCCCGGGCATTACCCCTACCCGTCTGAATAACCTGAATGTAAACCAGATGCGTTATGCGGATGTTCTACTGATGTATGCAGAAGCACAAGCCGAACTGGGTACTGTCAATCAGCAGGCTTACGATGCCTACAAGAGCATCCGTGACCGCGCGCAGCTGAAAACACCTGCGATCGGTGCATTCACGCCGGCTAGCTTCAAAGAGGCCGTTTGGAAAGAGCGTTGGTATGAATTCGCATACGAAGGCATTACCTGGTTCGATATGGTACGTCTGCGTAAAGTGTTCAACGAGGAGACTAAAAAATTCGACGACTTCGTGGGTCACCGCAACCTGAACGTGAGCGGCGGTGCAGCTTTGCAGGAAAAACACCTGCTCTTCCCGCTGGGTATCCAGGAAATGACGAACAACCCGAACCTGCAACCTCAGAACCCGGGTTACGTCAAGTAATATTTTCTTATCTGCTTTATCAAAGCCGGCCTTCATCTGAGGGCCGGCTTTTTTCGTTCTTACACCGAAACCCCGCCCCGAAAGTCATTTTCCCTTATATTCACAGCCAGAGTTTACCAAAGCGATCTGCAGATGTTGGAATGGATTTGTCGTGCTACCGGAATTTCAGCCGGAAGCCTTGCTTGTTGTCGTGTAGCACTGCTTTTCCTGGTCACGGGAGCCATGCGGGCCCATGCGCAGCTCGTCATTACCAATCCTGTTTCAAACCAGGTCATGCAGCGCAACGCATCCGGCACAGCCTCCATTTCCCTCACGGCCTACGCACATTATCCCTATACCCGCATTGATGCCCGGCTGATCCCTATTGAAGGCAATGCAAATGCGGTGCAGGAACAGCAGCTAGGCCAAGACCAGCTGGCCCAGGGATTTCTCCGCACGACATTCAGCGCCCGCACAGGCTGGTACCGCCTCAAACTGACCGGAACAGCTGCCAACGGCATCACCGACACCGCCGTCGTAGACCGCGTAGGCATAGGTGAGGTTTTCCTCGTAACCGGCAATTCCAATGCCATGGGGCTGCCCGGCCTCGGGGCAAAAGACGCTTCTTCTAATGTAGTTTCCTTCAATACGCTGAACAAAACCCTCAACAACGAAAACATCACCCTGGCCCCGGACGGACCGATGCCCGTTCCCGTTTTTGAGCCATTGAAGGCCACCAGCAATATTTTCCCAAATGGCGAAACTTCGTGGTATTGGGGCGAGTTGGGGGATTTGTTATTTCAAAGATGGAAAACACCCGTATTGTTTTTCAATACCGCCTGGGCAGCCGCTAATGCCGAAAACTATCGCGACGCAGCCTCGGGCAAGGATGCTTATAATTTATATGTAGGAAAATTCTGGCCTAACAAACAGCCATATAGCAACATTGTCAACACGATGCGGTACCTGACCTCGCTGACGGGCGTGAGAGCGGTACTTTGGTCGCACGGAGAAAACGACGCGCAGCTCGGATTTAGCGAAGGGCAATATTTCGAAGGTATCCGGACGCTCATCCAGAACAGCCGCCGGGATACGGGCTACGATATTCCCTGGTACATTGCCCGCAATTCTGCCAGTAATCAACAGAAAGACCCCTATTTGCCCGTCCTGAATGCCCAGAACCGGCTCATCGCCCTGCCCGGTTTCAATGCATTCCAGGGTCCCTACCTCGACACTGTTCAGATTCCACGGCCCGCATCCGCGCATTTCGAAAATGTACCGGGCGGCGTTCAGGGACTTACGCTGGCAGCCGCAGCCTGGAACAGAAGCCTGGCCGACACCTCCATTGCCAGGACAATTCCCTTACAACCCGCATACGCATTACATACAGGGGTAACGCCCGCACGCATTTACCCGGGCGCGACGTTCGATCTGCCATTTACGATCACGGGAAATCCCCCTGCATCATCGCAGATTGCCGTGGAGCTACTCGACGCGCAAGGGCAGTTTGTAGCGCGAGTGGGTACCGGAAGCAGCGGGCCGCTCAAAATTCAGCTGCCCAACGACGTGGCCGACGGCCGCTACTACATCCGGCTCACCGGCCTCAACCCCGTGCTGCCCGGCAGCGTCTCCCAGCCGGTTTACGTCGAACGTTCCTTGCGGGCGATCGAATATGTAAACACGATCGGTGTGCGAAATACGGGTAATGATGTTCAGGTATCGTGGGCCATTGCACCGGTACCGGGCCTTGCTTCCATGACCGTTCAGAAAACATCCGACGGCCTGCATTACAACGACCTTGAAACCGTGCCCGCGCCCGCCCCGGGCGAATCGGGCGTATTCGGCTTTACGGATGCCAGCCCGGGTAGCGGGGCGGTCTTTTACAGGATAAAAATGGTGTATACCCATGGCGCCGTCACCTATTCGACCATCGTTACACTGTTTCGCGAGGGCGCCCCGGCTCCGTGGACCGTTTTTCCTAACCCGGTGACGCAGCAACAGTTTTACATGATGCCGGTAACGGGACTTCCGGCCACGGAACCCGATGTTACCTGCCGGCTTTTCGATGCGGCTGGCCGCGAACATCCCATTCAGATTTCGGCCCGTGAAGCGGTAGGGCTCCTTTCCGTTCGCCCGCGCTACGCATTGCCCGCCGGGAAGTACATTCTTCAGATGACTTCCGCCGGGCAGACCCGCACGCAAAGCATTGTTTTTTATTGATAAAAAGAACCCAGTTTCAACCCATTTCTATTACGGCAATTCCGCGATTAACAATCAGAATGACCTGCTGGCTTCCATCAATATTCTGAAATAAAAAACGAATGTCACGCTAAGCGAACCGGCCCGCCGGGCGGCTCGGTTCTCTTAGCCTGACATCGACATATTAATCCTCAAAAAGACTTCCTAATCCGCCGATTACCGAACCGCTTTCTTTTCTGGCATTAGGTCCATGGGCAGAAAGCCGCTGGATGAGTTTCGAGATCGGCATCGACTGGATCCAGCAACGTCCTGTGCCGCGCAGGGTAGCCAGGAACATCCCTTCTCCACCAAATACCATCGATTTCAAGCCGCCCGAACGCTGGATATCAAAGCTCAGCGATTGCTCGAATGCCACCACGCAACCGGTATCGACCCGCAGGCTTTCGTTGTTCAGCTGCTTTTCCATTACTACGCCGCCCGCATGCACGAACGCCAGTCCGTCGCCTTTCAGCTTTTGGAGAATGAAGCCTTCTCCACCAAACAAACCAGATCCGAAGCGCTGGTTGAAGTGGATTTTCATGCTCGTACCCATCGCAGCGCAAAGGAAGCCGTCTTTTTGTACGATCAGCTCGTTGCCATAGATTTTGGACAGGTCGATCGGCATCACCGTTCCGGGGTAAGGAGCTGAGAATGCCACTTTCTTTTTACCGACACCGCGGTTGGTAAAATGCGTCATAAACAGCGATTCTCCCGTAAGCAAGCGCGTTCCTGCCTGGAAAATCTTGCCCATAATGCTCTGGTTCGCTTCCGAGCCGTCACCCATTTTGGTTTCAAACTGAATTCCGTCTTCCATAAAAAGCATAGCACCCGCCTCGGCGATCACCGTTTCGTTCGGGTCCAATTCAATTTCCACGACCTGGATGTCGTCGCCGATGATTTTGTAATCGATTTCGTGTGAGATCATTTTTTCGTAAAAGGTTTTATAGGTTGGTCAAAACGAACTGCGTGGACGGCCTCTTATTCCTCCTCCTCTTCTTCTTCCCCGGATGTTTTCTTCTTGGATTTCCGGGTTTTACGGCCGGGGATATCCTCCCGGTCACGGAGTTTTTTATCATCCACATTTTTATTCAAAAATTCATTGATCCGGTCCATATCGAAGCTCGTGGTGATCTCACCAAAAGAGTTGATCTGGATATCAAAACCTTCCAGGTCTTTGTGCACGCGCGGTTTTTCGGGTGCCGGCTTGGATGTTTCCGACTGTTTTTTCTTAGCCATGTGTTTGATGCCAATGGGCCGCTGCGCGGTCCGTTATTCACTTATTACGAAAATATGCAATGATCCCCGCCGTACCAATGGTTTTTGATCCTGCGGTATGCCAAGCCTTATGCCAGCCTGATTTGCGCTGACAAACGGCTGAGAGCGGTTTCAAGCCTCCTTACCACCTCGTCTTTCCCAAGTATTTCCATGATGATCATCAGATCGGGGCCGGCACCTGCGCCGGTTACCGCCAGGCGCAATGCCTGCATGATTTTGCCCATTTTGATACCCGCCGCTTCCATCGTCGCCGAAAGCACTTCCTTAATATCGTGCGCCACGAAATTACCTTCAAAAGCAGCCAATGCATCTTTGAATGTACCGATCGCATTCACGGCCTCCTCGTTCCATTTCTTGATCACCACGTCCTGATCGTACTCGTCGGGCGCCGCAAACAAAAAGAGCGATTCGGAAACGATCTCCTTAATGAAATGCACCCGGTCTTTCAGCAAATGCACGATCTGCGCGAGCTGGTCCTGATTTACATCGATACCCTTAGCGCCGTACAGCGGTTTCAGCTCCTCAATGATGGCAGCATCGTCCAGTTGTTTCAAATATTGCTGGTTAAACCAGTTTGCCTTCTGAATATCAAACCTCGCACCCGCCTTATGCACGCGATCGAAGCTGAATTGGGCAATGAGCTCGTCCATACTGAAAATTTCCTGCTCGGTACCAGCATTCCAGCCCAGCAATGCGAGGAAGTTGGCAGTCGCGCCGGGCAGATAACCTTCTTCGCGGAAACCACGGGCCTTGTCGCCGGTGTTAGGGTCTGTCCATTCCAAAGGAAAGATCGGGAAACCGCCCAGGTCGGCGTCGCGTTTCGAGAGCTTGCCGTTACCATCCGGTTTCAGGAGCAGCGGTAAATGCGCGAACTGCGGCATAGTGCTTTCCCAGCCCAAATAGCGGTATAGCAAAACGTGCAACGGAGCCGACGGCAGCCATTCCTCCCCGCGGATCACGTGGGTAATGCCCATCAGGTGGTCGTCCACGATGTTGGCCAAATGGTAGGTCGGCATGCCATCCGATTTCAGGAGTACCTTATCGTCGATCTGCGAGGAATGCACCACCACCCAGCCACGGATAAGGTCGTTGAAACGAACATCCTCCTTCGGCATGATCTTCATCCGGATTACATAGGCCTCGCCACTTTCCAGCCGGGCTTTGGTTTCCTCGGCCGAGAGCGTCAGTGAGTTGGTCATTTCCGTCCGGGTGATCGCATTGTATTGCACGGCAGCCACTTTCGCAGCTTCCAGGCGCTTACGCATATCGTCCAGCTGCTCAGGCGTATCAAATGCATAATATGCTTTCCCTTCCTGAACGAGCCTTTCCGCATACTCGCGGTACATTTCTTTTCTTTCCGATTGCCGGTAAGGCGCGTGCGGGCCGCCTTGCTGCGG
>CBIHPQ010000206.1:0-11972 GCA_966211825.1 uncultured Dyadobacter sp.
TTTCCACGACAAATCGTAAAAACTTTTGCCCACAGTCAAGAATTTAACCAAAAAGCGGCCTGGTGTTGTACCAGACCGCTTTTCAAATTCCAGCAGCAACTAACTTATTTCGCACTTACCCGCCATATTGCATTCCCGGAGTCGTCATTTACGAGCAGCGAGCCGTCGTCCATCACCGTCACGTCGACCGGCCGGCCGTACACCTTCTTCTCGCTTTCCACAAAACCGGTTAGGAAGTCCTCAGGCTTACCCGCAGGCTTCCCGTTTTTGAATGGTACAAAAACCACTTTATACCCGGAAAGCTTCGAGCGGTTCCACGAACCGTGCTGGCCTACGAATGCGCCATTGTGGTATTTGGCCGGGAATTGTGTTTTGTTATAAAAAGCCAGGCCTAATGAGGCGGTATGCGCCCCTACCGGTACATCAGGAACGATGGTTTTTGCAACGAGGTCCGGGCGTTCCCCTTTTCTGCGAGGATCTTCATTCTGGCCGAAATAGGCATAGGGCCAGCCGTAAAAACCGCCTTCTTTCACGGAGGTAATGTAGTCGGGTACGAGGTCGTCGCCTAGTTTATCGCGTTCATTCACGGCCGTCCAGAGTACATTCGAGCCCGGCGCCCAGTCCATGCCCACGGGGTTGCGCAGCCCGCTCGCATATACGCGCTCGCCCGAGCCGTCGGGGTTGATTTCGAGGATGTTAGCCCGCCGCTTTTCTTCGTCCATGCCGTGGTCGGCCACATTACTCGCCGAGCCTATCGAAATGTAAATCTTGCTGCCATCCGCATTGGCCAGCAGGTTACGTGTCCAATGGTTGTTGTAGCCGCCTGCGGGCAGTTCCAGGATCTTTTCACCTTTGGAAGTGATCTTGGTTTCGCCGGTTTTGTAAGGATACCGGTAAAGGCCATCGGTGTTGGCCACATAGAAATGGTTTTTCAGCACCAGCATTCCCAGCGGCTTGTTGAGTTTCTCGATGAAAATCTCCCTCATTTCAGGTATTCCATCCTTGTTCTCATCGCGCAGCAGCGTAATTCTGTCGGCGCTCTTCTTCGTCCCCGACTCGGCCACGAAAATGTCGCCATTCGGCGCAATGTAGGTCCAGCGTGGACTTTCGAATTTGTCGGCGAATTTGGTAACGACAAAACCCTCGGGTGCGACAGGCATTTTCCCGTCGGGCCAGCCGTCCTCCTTGGGCCTGTTTTCCACAGATTCGGTCGCGAACGGTGCGGGTAATGTGAGGCTGTCTGTTGCCGTAGTTACGGAATCGGGCCCGCTTTGTGCAGCCTCCTCTTTTTCTTTCTTCTCGCTGTTGCAGCCGGCGAGCGATGCCAGCATCAGCATGCCGATCATGGTGAAGTGGTGTTTCTTCATATGTTTGGATATTAATGTAAAAAGCTGGTCGGAAAACATTGCGTTTCCAACCAGCTTTTACAATAATAATGCCAGTATCCGGCGGCTACACGAGCCCTCTTTTTTTCAAAACGGCCTGTTCGTCGCCGGTAATGTAGGTGAATACTTTCAGCGTCCCGTTCAGATATTGCAGGAAGTAAATCACGCTGAACTCGATGGAATCCGGCTGGCCGTCCTTTTCGTAAAACGACTCCCAGTACACTTCCACCATGTGATGCAGCTCGTTCAGCTCGGTAATGTCCAGCTGCCTGATCTCCATTTTGGTAATGCCGATGGAGCGGTAAAAATCATAGCCCTTCGGCACCGCGTCGAGGAAACTCTGGTCGTTTTTACCGCCAGAGATACCTACCGGGCTGGCCTCCACGAAGAAATCGGCAAATGCCTTGGCCGTGTCTTCCGCTACCTCATTTCCCGCAAGCCCTTCGGCGAACCGCTTTTCATATGCTTCAAAGAACTGTTCGATCTGATCATTGATATCTGCCATGTTTTAAATTCGTTAGTTGAGATACCAATCGCGAGAAAGAACCGTGCCATATCAGCGGTCTCAGAACGATACAGGTACCTCTACGACGGTAGTCTCCCAACCGAGATGCATCTTGGCGGCTTTGTCGGATACCTTTTCAAATACAATTGAAAAATTCTCAATCGGCGCATCGGCCTTTTTCACGGGGGCTGTCACACGCAGCACGTCGTTGGCTTCCTTGTACTTGAAAGCACCCCAGTAATCCACGTCCGAGCTCAGGATAATGGTCCACTCTTTTTCATTCGGGATCGCAAAGAGCGAGTAAGTGCCGGCTTTCACTTTTTTGCCGCCAAAAGTCGCATCCTCATAGAATCTGATCTCCGTGGATTCGTCCGCACCCAGGCGCCACACTTTTCCGTAAGGCTCTTTTTTACCAAAAATTTCGCGGCCATTCAAAAACGGGCGGCTGTACGAAACCTTCACCAGTGCTTTTTCGCCATCCTTACGGTCGTGCGCGAAATGATCGGGGAAATAAGCAATATCGCGCGGGCTCTTGTCCAGTCCTCTGAATTTCTGCGCGTTCGCCCCGAATGTCATCACCATCATCAAAAGGGCCAGGAAAATGTTCTTTTTCATAAAGTGTTTATGGGTTGAGATTTGAATGCTAATGTTAGGGAAAACTTTTGAGTTAAAAATCCAATCTGAAACTCATTTTTTATAGTGGTGGCGACATTTCAGGATCACAATGGCCTCAGGTTCTACCGCATACACCAGCCTGTGCTCATCATCAATCCGCCGAGACCAATAACCTGAAAGATCTCCTTTCAATGGTTCCGGCTTCCCGATTCCATCAAACGGAGATCTTCTACAATCCTTAATCAGCTCATTAATCCTTTTCAGGATTTTTTTATCCGTTTGTTGCTAATAAAGGTAGTCATCCCAACCTTCAGAGCTTCATTCCGCAATCAGCGCTCTTTCTTCGACGTTTTTCCTGCCATTTTCCAGATCGGCGATCGCTCTTAGCAAACGTTCCTTATTCGCCTTGCTGCTTAGCAAGTATTGCGTGGTGTCCTGCTCTTCGCTTTCGCCCTTCTCCTCACGCTTGCGTTTTCCAGCCATCGACAGTTTCAATTTGTTCCAATTGATCGTTATTCTCATAGTGTGTTTGTGTTTAAATTGATTTATACAAATATAAGCAAATGCCCTGTAAACCAGTCCGGCTTACGCAATCGCTTTCCCACTCAAAACCGGACGCGGATCTTTCGTGTTTCCGATAATTGCGAGGCTTCTTTTAAATTCCACTTGCAGATTATCTCCTTCGAATTTGCAGCGTACCGTTTCATAATGGGCTGTTTCAATGAACCGCCAGGTCATTTCGAAGGTCGTATCGTCGATCCAGGCGCCGTTGGCTGCTATTTTGGTTTTCTTTTCGCCAGGGACGGGCGTTAGTACGAGTTTGAGCGGCATGGTCGACAAGTCGGTAAGACCAATTTTCCAATTGCCTAAACCATTTACCACGAGGTGCTCGCCCTTATCGTCCGTAACCCGGAAGAGACACCAGCCTTTGTCGAATTCGAAAGAGACCTTATTGATTTTCAATTCATTATCAGCCAGCTTGAAACTCTTGCCATTCATTTTCGCGGAAAGCTCGGATGCTGGTTTCCCCGGCGTTAGAGGCAATGCGAGGGTGCCGAGTTTCTTCTGCATTTCGGACTGAACACCTTTGTCGGCCGGAACGCCCGTCGCTTTTACTGTCGGCAGAATGTGGTTCCAGACGTGGTTCAGAATGGCCTGCATATCGCCGGTTTCGCTGGTAATGGCCACTACCATATCCTCTTTTGGCATTACAATGCAATATTGCCCGAAAGCTCCATCGCCGCGGTAGGCACCATTCCGGCAACGCCAGAACTGGTAGCCGTAACCTTGCTGCCAATCGTCGTCCTCGGGCTTGCGGTTGCTGCCTTTGGACATAATATGGGAGCGCGTCGCCTCTTCCACCCAGGCTGCCGGAAGAATGCGTTTGCCATTATACTCGCCTTTTTGCAGATACAATTGCCCGAACTTCGCAATGTCTTCCGTCTTCACCCGCAAGCCCCAGCCGCCGGTGTTAATGCCTTTCGGATCCACTTCCCAATCCACATCTTCGATCGCCAATGGCTGAAAAAGGCGTGGTTTCAGGTATTCGAGTAATGTCTGGCCGGTTAGTTTTTGAATAATGGCCGACAACATATAGGTAGCCCCGCTGTTATACACGAAAAATGTGCCCGGCTCATGCTCAACGGGGTGCGCCAGAAACGATTTCACCCAATTATCACTACCTGATTCACGCAGCTTGCCGGTCGTATCCTTGTCGTGGCCGGTCGACATGCTGAGCAAGTCGCGTACGCGCATGGCTGCGAGGTTGGCGCTAATGGTAGCAGGCTTGTCCTCCGGGAAAAATGAAATAACTTTATCGTCCACTTTCAGCTTGCCTTCCGCCACGGCGAGGCCAATAGCAGAAGAAGTAAAACTTTTGCTTAGCGAATACAAGGTATGCTTTAAATCAGGCGCATAAGGTGCCCACCAACCCTCGGCGACCACTTTTCCCTGCCGCAGTACCATCAGGCTGTGCAGGTTCAGGCGGTCGGACTCCACCGCATTGGCAAAATCGAGAATGCCTTTGGCCGACATCCCCTGCGATTCCGGCGAGCTGCGTGGTAACTGCCCATAACTGAGTGACGACGCCCAGGCCGAGGCCGGAATAGCGCTGATTACGCCCAGTTGTAAGGCGCCCAATCCCAAATGTTGAAGGAATTCCCTGCGGTTGTATGACATGGTTGATATGAAGGCTGGTGATCGAAAGTTTCTTGCGGGTGGCCGGACTGGTAGCTTTTGCGCAGGTAATCCTATCTTTGCACCAATCACAAAACAAATGACCGCATGCCGGATACCGCAACTTCCTTCCAATCGCTTGGATTGTCCGAACCATTACTAAAAACCATAGCTGAACAGAATTATACTCAACCCTATCCGATTCAGCAGGCCGCAATTCCAGCCATTCTGAAAGGAAATGATGTACTCGGCATCGCCAAAACGGGGTCCGGCAAAACGGCAGGTTTCGTTTTACCTATTCTGGAATTGTTTCAAAACATGCCTCCTGCCCAAAACCGGCACATTACTGCACTGGTACTCGTGCCCACGCGCGAGCTGGCTGTCCAGATCGGCGTTGTTTTTCAGACGTTCGGTGAAAGGCTTCCACGGAAGGTGAAAACAATGGCTGTATTTGGCGGCGTGTCCATTAATCCGCAGATGATCGGATTGCAGCATGTAGAAATACTCGTAGCCACTCCGGGCAGGTTGCTTGAACTGATTTCTTTTAAAGCGCTCAGCCTATCTGAAACCCGCATTCTGGTGCTTGATGAGGCCGACAAAATGCTCAACATGGGCTTTGCGGATGAAATGCGGGACATTTTCTTTCTGCTTCCTAAAAACAGACAGAGTATCCTGTTCTCCGCCACTTTGGGAGATGAAGTTGATAAAATCAATAAGAACCAGCTTAAAAACCCGCTTCGGATCGAAATCGAGGAGGAGGAGCAGAACCTGGATCTGATCAAACAGACCGGCTATTTCGTCGATCCCGACCGGAAGGGCCCGCTTTTGCGCTACCTGATCAAATCACAGCAAATGAAGCAGGTACTCGTGTTCGTTTCGGCCACGCGGACGGCGGATAACCTCGTCGAAAAGCTGAAAAAGAACGGCATCGATGCCATGGCCATGCATAGCAAAAAAAGCCAGGGTGCGCGTACCGAGGCTTTGAACAAGTTTAAATCAGGAAGGTTGAATGTACTCGTTGCTACCGACCTCGCTTCACGCGGGATCGATATCCAGTTTCTGCCTTATGTCATCAATTTCGAGTTACCACGGTCGCCAAAGGACTACGTGCACCGCATTGGCCGCACAGGCCGCGCCGAAAACCCGGGTGAGGCTATATCCCTGATTTGCCCCGAAGACGTCCATCATTTCACGATCATCCAGAAAAAAATGGGTAAGCGCGTGGAAATGATGGAGTCTTACGATATCGAGTTGAAGGGCTTTTAAGCTATTTCTTTTTGGCCGCCAGATCGACGATGTCCTTCTTGCTCCCGGTCCAGAATGCGATTTTACGGCGGTTATAAGTATAGGTAACCGCCACCGAATCGCCCCAGCTGATCACGGCCGGATAGGAATATTCATCGTCTTTTTTGCCGGTCGCAATGTCGGTCTTGTCGGTCCAGTTCTGGCCGTCGTCGTACGAAAGGATCAGCGAAAGTGGCGAACGGGAGCCCCAGTTGTGGTCGTCGGGGTTGTAGGCGAGCACCAATGTGCCGTCTGAAAGCTTGGCGAGGTCAATACCGCTGTTCGGGTTGGGCAATGAGGTCTTCTTAATCGTCGACCAGGTTTTACCATTATCCTTCGAGTCGCTGCGGCCGATCACGCCACCGGTCGTGCGCACGAGCATATGCACGTTACCCGGCTCCGATTCCCATAATGTAGGTTGGATGGCGCCTTTACCTTTAATTTCAGTCGTATCGATCTTGAAATATGGGCTGGCCGTCCAGGTTTTACCTTTATCCGTGCTGCGGTCTACAAAAACCTCCCAGCGGTTCACCTCATTGGAAGCGCCCGCCAGCCAATCTCCGTTCGACAGCTCGATGAGTTTGTCCTTAACCGGTCCGCGGCCGCCCTTATCGCCTTTTACGAGTTCATAGGCTTCCGACCACGTTTCGCCATTATCCGCAGAAGTTTTCACCCACGTTTCCCAGTGCGCGATCTCCTTCCCTACTTTGAAATACAAAATCACTTTCCCGTCGGCAGTTTTCTGCAAAACCGGGTTCCAGTGCGCATCCTCGCGGATTTTAGCCACTTCTTTCGGAGCGCTCCACTGTCCGGGCTTGCCTTTCGAAAGCCAGATACCGACATCGGGGTTCTTTTCTTCCGTGCCGCCAAACCATGCTATCAGAAACTGTCCGTCATCGAGCCGCACAAGCGTGGAAGCGTGACATTGCGGGAACGGACGCTGGTCGCCGAAGACGAATTCTTTGTCATTCGTGAGCGAATCCAGTTTCTTGTCCCCGGCTGTGTCGGTCGTTTTCGAACCGCAGGATGTCATCACAATAGAGCCCAGCAGCAGGGTGGCCGCCAGCCCGATAGATTGCTTTTTGAAATGTAGCATGAATAAAAAATAGGTTGAACGTTTGGCAGAATACCCGTACAAACTGAAAAAAGGCTATTATTTGAGCAACTTCTTCAATTCGTTTATTACCGCGGCAGGTGCCTGCTCTTCGTAGAGAATGCTGTAAACAGCGCTGGTAATAGGTAAATTAACGTGATAAGTCTTGTTGAGCTCGTGGATACTCCTGGTGGCATAATAACCTTCCGCGACCATCTTCATTTCAAGCTGCGCGGCTTTGACGCTGTACCCACGGCCAATCATATTGCCGAACAACCGGTTGCGGCTGAACTGTGAATAGGAGGTCACGAGCAAATCGCCGAGATACGCGGAAGAGCTTAGGTCCCGTTCACGCGGATCGAGGGCGGTTACCAGGCTTCCTATTTCCTGCATGGCATTGGACACCAGCACGGCCTGGAAATTGTCGCCATACCCGAGCCCGTGTGTGATCCCGCACGCCAGCGCGACGATATTTTTCATTACGGCAGCATATTCTACGCCATAGAGGTCATCGAGCGCGTTGGCGGTTACGTAGCGGCAGGTCATGAGCTGCGCGAAATCCTCGGCAGCAGGGCATTCTGTCGAAGCGATGGTGAGGTAAGATTGTTTTTCCAGCGCCACTTCCTCGGCGTGGCAGGGGCCTGCTATCACACAGGTATCTTTCATTTCAATGCCAAAAGCTTCGGCTGCCCAGTCGGTGACGAGGGCATTCTGGCCGGGTACCATGCCCTTAATGGCCGATACAACGCGCTTGCCCTGCAAATGCTTCGCGGATAAATGCTGCAATGATTCCTGAATAAATGCTGCGGGAACGGCGAGAATAATGTAGTCCGCCCCTTTGACGGCGTCGGTCGTTTTCTCGAACACCTTCACTTTTTTCGGAGAAAGCACCACATCGCTGAGGTAGCTGGGGTTGTGGTTGAACTTCCGGATATGGTCGATGTCCTTTTGGTTCCGGAGCCACCAGCGGATCTGAACGTGATTTTGTTCGCAGAGGATTTTGATCAGCGCAGTCGCCCAGCTTCCTCCGCCTATCACGGCAATTTTTGTATTGTTTAAAAAACTCATCCGGCGGAAATGTCAGAATTAGGCTGAAATATGGCGCCAAAATAGCTGAAAATAAAAAATCCTTGCAGCAAAGCCGCAAGGATTTTCCTTTTTAACCTAAACTAAATCGAACTTATTACTTTTTTACAACGCATCAGTTCTGGTTTTCATTTGATTTTTTTTCATCTTTTTTCGGATCTTCCTTCTTTTTTTCGACGAGGTCACCATTGTTGAGGTTTTTGGATACAGCAATATAAGGCCCTGAGATAATCTTGTCGCCCGCTTTCAGGCCTGAGAGGATTTCGATGTTCTCAAAGTCGCTGATCCCTGTCTTCACTTCCTTCATTTCCGCCTTGCCATTCACGTCGATAAATACCACTTCTTTAATCACTTCCTGTTTCTTGGGCTTCTTATCGTCTTCTTCTGTGACCGGTGCATTGTTATTCGAGCCATCTCCTGAGCCCGGGATCACCTGCGGAGTGCCGCCACGGGTGGTAACCGCCGCAATAGGCACCGATACCACACCATTTTTGCGCTCCGTGATGACCTCTACCGACGCCGTCATCCCCGGTTTGAATGGGTAGGATTTTTTCGAACGTGCCGTCATCAGGTCTTTGAATGATTCATTCAGGATTTTTACCTTAACCTGAAATTCCGTCACGGCGTCTGCCGAGGAGCTCGAAACGGAGCTGGATGAGGACGAGAGCGACGCAAGGCCCGCAGCTGTATTCGCGATTTCTTTCACAACGCCCTTGAATTTGCGGCCGGAAGAGCTGTAAGCATCCACATCGATTTCCGCGGTATCGCCGATCGACACCCTCACGATATCGTTTTCGTTGACATTCACCCGGACTTCCATATCAGCCAGGTTCGCAATGCGCATCATTTCGGTACCTGCCATTTGCGAAGTACCTACCACGCGCTCGCCGGCTTCTACATTCAGCAATGAAACAATGCCGCTCACGGGCGCGAAAATGCTGGTTTTACGAAGGTTCTCGGCAGCATCCCGTAAGCTCGCTTCGGCACTTTTGATATTGAACAGCGCCGCAGCCACATTCGCTTTGGACGATTCAACATCCTGCTGTGCTACGCCAAAGGTTGACGCAAACTGTTCGAAGTCGGCTGATGAGATCACTTTGTCGGCGAAAAGCTTTTTGTTGCGGTCGAAGTTCGCTTTTGCCTGAACCAGCCTTGCTTCTGCCTGGGCTACCATTGCCTTGGTTTGTTCATAATTGGCCTTGCTGGAATTGACGGCGGCTTGGGCCCGCGCCATGAGCGATTCGTAATTATCAGGACGGATTTTCAAAAGCAACTGCCCCTTCACGACCGAATCCCCCTCAGCCACATTTAAAGCGATGATCTCACCTGAAACGTCGGGGCTGAGTTTGACTTCCACTTCCGGCTGCACTTTTCCCGACGCGCTCACCCGCTCGATGATGTCCGTTTTTTTGACGACCGCATACTCCACTTCGGTCGTTTTGGGTTTGCCGATGTAGCCAGCCTGTTTGGCCCCAAACAATCCACCGACGAGTAGCACCACGACACCTCCCGTTATCCACCAGATCTGTTTCGAAGATTTACGTGCCATATTTTTTTGATTACAATTTTAAGATTGATTGCTGATAGTACGGGAATTCTAGAAATCAGAGAGCGGTCGGTTCATATAAAAGTCCAGGATTTTGGTCCTGAAAACGTAGTCATACTTGGTTTGTACCAGGTTTCCATTCGCTCTGTCGAGGTTCGCTTTGGCAATATTGTATTCGACGGAATTAATGGCGCCCACATCGAAACGCACCTGCGACACCCGGAATGTCTCCGTCAATGCCCTAACCTGGTTTACGGTTGCCGAGTAACGTTTGGCAGCGTTGGTCATGTCGATATAAGCCTGTTCCACATTCTTGCGGATGGTCAGCTGCACCTGCTGGGCCTGGTATTCGTAGGTCTTTTGCTGCAATTTGGCGTTGGCAACATTGTATTTAGTCCTGAAATTGTTAAAAATCGGAATCGTCAGGTTCAGGTTGATCGCCGAGTTGCGGTTAAAATCAAGCTGGTTGAAATAGCGGAAGTTCTGTAATGAACCATTCGGCGTGCTGATGCGCTGGACAATGGGAACTTGCTTATTGTCTATAATCACGTAGTCGGTGACCGAAGGGATGTCAATAGTTGTGTTCCCCGAGCCGTCCCCCACGAAACGCTGCTTCGGCGCGGCGCTGGAATAGGCAGTGTAAATCCCGCCATTCAATGTCAGCGAAGGCATTCCCGCACCTTTCGCCAGATCGATGTTGATCTTGGATGCCTCGATCCGCATGTTAGCGGCCTTCATTTGGGGCAGATTGTTCAATGCGGTTTCGTAAATCTCCTGAATCGTATCATCGTAAGCCTGCATTGTCGGGTCCTTCACGGCGATTTTCACGACATTGATAACCTCGCTGCCCGGCATGTTCATGTATTGTTTCAGATTCAGTTTGGCTGTTTCCAGGTTGTTCTGGGCGTTCACGAGGGAAAGCTCGTCGTTGGCCAGTTGCGATTTCAGGTCGAGCAGATTGCTTTCCGCGAGCGTACCTGCCTCGACGAGTTTGGCGGTACGTTCCACCTGCAATAGTGAGGCGTCCACCTGCCGCTGCGCGACGATGATCAGCTCTTCATTCGAAACCACCTGCAAATAGGACAATGCTACATTGAGCATAATGTCATTGCGGGTAGCTTCCAGGTCCTTTACACTCGCCTGGTAGTTGGCATTATTAAATTTAATGTTGTTGCTGATCTGAAAACCGCTGAAAAGCGTCACCTGACCTCCGAGCTGGTAGTTATTGGAATTAACATTCTGCTGGACGAACTGGTTGGTAAACGGATCGATGTTACGACCGGAACGGAAACCCTGGCTGGCACTGAAACTGATACTTGGCCACCGTTGCCACTTCGACTGTGCGTAGGTATTGCCGTTGGTTTGTACCGTAATTTCCGATTGCTTGACCTGCGGGTTTGTTTCAAGGGCGATCCGTATGCAGTCTTCCAGCGAAAAAGTGTTGGCCGGCTGTTCTACATTTTTTTGCGCCTGGACGGTTTTTGGAACTGTCATTCCACAAAACAATGCCAAAACCAGTGCGGAATAGCGTAAAGAATGAAACATAAGCGGTTTAGAGTTAGATGATCAATATTAATGCTTACCTCAAAATGCAACCATCCATTTGGTACGGACGGTTGCATTTCCGTGGTAAAGGGCGATTTCCCCTATTACCTTCGAATCAGTGAAAAAACAGGTAACCGAGCCATATTCCGGCAATGACGCCGATCAGATCGGCGATCAATCCTGCTACGATCGCGTACCTGGTGTTCTTGATTCCGACAGATCCGAAATAGAGCGCAACAATATATAATGTAGTGTCGGCCGATCCCTGGAAGATGCAAACGAGCCTTCCGATGAACGAATCGGGGCCGAACTGTTTCATCGCGTCGATCATCAGCGCGCGCGCACCACTGCCGCTGAGCGGCTTCATGAGGGCTACCGGCAATGCGTCCGTAAAATCGGTATTGACGCCCGTGGCCGCGAAAGCCCATTTCAATCCGTCGATCAGGTAGTCCATCGCCCCGCAGCTCCGGAATGCGCTGATTGCGACCAGCAAACCTACCAGATACGGAATAATCGTGACCGACGTTGTAAATCCGCTTTTTGCGCCTTCGATGAATGCATCGAATACATTCACTTTTTTCACCATCCCCCAGGCAAGGAACCCGGCCACTACCGACAGCAGTACCGAATTGCCGGCCAGGATCGAAATCGTTTCGATCTGCTCTTTCGGCAAACCGGATAAATACCACAAAATCAGCCCGATGAATGCCGTTACACCACCCAGGCCACGCATAACCG
>CBIHPQ010000207.1:0-11941 GCA_966211825.1 uncultured Dyadobacter sp.
TGGACGTAAGCAAGAAGGGTGGGGATGAAACGCGGCGCCTACCATTTTTATAATCCACGCGTCATGTCCGATCGCCAGGTCGATAATTTCATAGGCCAGGTAAGGATGGAAGCGGGCGATTTGCCGCCTGTGCTGGACCTGGAAGTAAATGGCGGCAAGCCGGATGACATTATCATCAAAGGCGTTCGCAACTGGCTAACCCTCATCGAAGCGCATTATGGGGTAAAGCCTATTATTTACGTCAACGAGCATTATTACAAAAAATACATCGCCGGCAACTTCGACGAATACCCGCTCTGGCTCGCAGGTTACTCGCGCACGCACCTGAACGACCTCGCTTCCGACGCGCACGTATTGTTCTGGCAGCACAGCGAAAAAGGCTGGGTCGATGGCATCCGGGGCTTTGTCGATTATAATGTGTTCCTGCACGAGCGCACCGACTGGGAAAACTTAGCGGATGCGGAATGAGTGCGTTTTGAATTACTGAAATGGAAGATTTTTCGCTTTACAATTAGCGATAGCCGGTTAATCAGCCAGGTATAAATACGCTGAAAACGAGGCGGTAGAGGTGCTAAATTTGAGATACATCAAACTCAATGCACCTATGAAAACCTTTCGATTGTTTCTGTGCTCGTCGTTGCTGGTTTCTCTGTTCAGTTCGTGCAGGACGACGGCAATCCTTACCGCCAATTTTGAAAGTGAAACCGTCGGCTCGTTGCCTACGAAAGATATCCCGGGCGGCCCTGCGGGGGACGAAATCCAGTATAGCGCCGAGCTCGAACCTCGTTTGAAAGTGAGTGCCTCCTCTTACCCGGGTGAAAAGGCGCTTACATTCAGCGAAATCAATACTCCCGGCCTCACGGCCCACAATCAGCATGTGAATTTCAAGGGGATTTCCACCAGCTTTTCCCAGCCTGTGTGGTTTTTGTTTTCCGGAAAGCATTCAGGCTCCGGTGACCGTATCACCTTCGATTTTACCGATGGTGCTGCCAGGGTCATCACACGGCTACACCTGGATCAGGCGGGGCAGTTAAGTATCGTGACCGAGTTTCCGGGAACCGAGCAGCTGGTAGGAAATATTCCCGCAGACGTTGCGCACACGCTGGTCATCAGCCTGAACATGAGCGAAGCAAAATTCAATCTGACCGTGCTGAAATCCGGCGGTAATATCACTTTGACAGACCAACCGCTTTTGCAAGGCAGCCCGCTCGACTACGCGAGCCCGGCAAATCCCAGTATCAGCACAAGATGGGATGACGGCGCGTCGGCTACCCGCAAATATGTTTTTGAGTCGGTTAGTATCACGCGCAAGAGGCCGTCGATGTAGTAAAAAGCCGGGAAGTGCTAATTGCAGCAGTTTCCCAGCTTTTTTATATTAAACCAGAGGCTCCTGCTGGCTCAGGCAATGGAAGCTGCCTTGCCCCCAAATGATTTCCGTAGCTTCCAGCGGGATGATTTTTCTTCCCGCAAATGCATTTTCAAGAATGTCGATCGCCACCTGGTCGTGTGGGTTATCGAACACCGGCACGATCACCCCGGCGTTGCAGATCAGGAAGTTGGCATAGGAGCCCGGTGTGCGGAAGCCTTCGATAATGACCGCCTTCGGCATGGGCAGCTCTATGATATTGGGCTGCTTACCATTCAGCAGCCGCATTTGTTTCAGCATTTGCAGGTTGGTGTTCAAAACCTCAAAGTTCTCATCGCTGCGATCCGTTTCCACGCAGGCGACAATGGTATCTTCATTTACAAAGCGCGTGGTATCGTCGATATGCCCGTCGGTGTCGTCGCCCACGATGCCGTCTTCTACCCACAGAACCTGTTCAATCCCATAAAAATCGCACAGAATCTGCTCGATCTGGTGCTGGTTGAGGTGCGGGTTGCGGTTGGGGTTCAGCAGGCACGATTTGCTGGTTAAAAGACTGCCCGCGCCGTTGAATTCCACCGAGCCGCCTTCCATGATAATGCCAGGGTTTACGACGGGCAGGTTCAGGTATTCGGCCACGGCTCGCGGTGTGCGGTTATCGTCGTCGTAGGGAGGATATTTGCCGCCCCAGGCATTGTGGCCCCAATCCACGATCATTTTTTCACCGGTTGCGTGGTTTACGACAAAAGAAGGCCCGTGATCGCGGCACCAGGCGTCGTTTGTCGGTTTTATAATGAATTCAATTTTCGAAAGATCAATGCCTGTCTTTACGAGTTCGCCGATGATGAACTGCTTCAATGCTTCGTCGTTGGCAATGATCCCCACATTTTCTCCCTGACTGATCGCCTTGATGAATGCCAGGTATTGCGGACGCATTTTGGCGAGCTTGTCGCCTTGCCAGGAGGCATCGTTATGGGGGAAAGTAAGCCAGGTAGCGCGGTGCGGTGCCCATTCGGCCGGGAAGGTGAAACCTGATTCTCGGGGTGTGGATGAAGCGGAATTTGCTGTCACTGTATATTTAATGTATTCGTTTTGCTCAAAAATGAAGTGCAAAGGTCGTAAAAGGTTTTGAAGCTGACCAAAAAAATAAAGCCCCGCGAACAGGGCTTTACCGGATTGTTGAGCAAATAATGAAGTCAGTTGTTGGCGACCATCACATTGTCGACCAGGTAAGTGCCGTCTACCGTTTCCAGGTTGTAGGCCTTGCTCACCCGCCGCGCATTTTCCTGTACCGCCCCTACTTTCCACGACGATACAATGCCGGTAGAAGGCTCATAATGATACAGAATATCATTTTTCGAAAGCTTCTTCATTCGTTTTCTCCCGCGGTTGGTCTGCACATGGTGGTGCGGCGTGGCTTCAAGAAGCAATGCCGGCACGATGGGCGAGTCCGATGCGCGGTTGTCGTCGGCAGGCCGCAGATACACGGCGGTCAACGGCGAAGTAGGCTGGTTGAACACGTCGATCTGCTTTACCTGCGTGGTGGCCGTTTTGCCGTCTCTGCAAGTCTTTACATGCTCGCCTACGCGTACGTCCGCGATGGATTTGACGCTTCCGTCGGCCATCGTTACGGGCGCATTGGCCGAGAAATACTTGCACCGTTTCGTACTTTTTGCCATCCTTATCGTCGCCTGCGACTGAATACTGCTAACGGCCGTGATTTCGGTTTGGGCAAATGCGGTGAATGACAGGAGTGAAAAAATACTGGTGGTCAGGACCTTCATGTGGTGTTAGGTTAGGACGATGCCTTGGACATTTTCACAAATACCTTGCTCAACACGTTCGGTACGGCGCCGAGGCAAATCAGCACCAGGCCGGCGGTAATGAGTGTGGAGGTATGTGCGAAGAATGAACCGGAAGACAAAATGGCCAAAATTAATATCGTTGAGAATGGTAATGAGAATGCAAGTAACAAAACAGCGAGTTCCAGGTCAAATGTTCTTTTTTCCTTGGCAAGGCCCTTGGCATCTTCCCGCAGGTTGAATGCGGAAATATGGGCGAGGGGCCAGAAGCTGGCTGCGCTCAGCGGGATCACGATTGAAAGCAGTACCATATTCCGGTCGTTGATGTTCAGGACGTAAATCATCCCTGCGCTGATGAGCATCGTAATGCCCGCGCGGAAGAACAGTATACTTGCAACGATACGCTTCTTGCCTTCTTTTAGTTGCACCGCCAGGCCGATAAAGAGCAGTACGAGCGGTGTCATCATCGCGCTGGTTTTATCAAAGATATCCACGATCAATGGTGGTAGCGAATTGTAGTTGATACCCAGGCTGAGCAGGATAATGGCAATGAAAATCAGTAGGTTAATGGGTTCCTGGAACATGCTGGCGAAGAGGCTTTTCAGCTTTCCGCCCATTTTGGTCTCCTTGTCATCGCTGTTTTTCAAAAACATATTCATCGCCAGAATGTAGAGCGAAATGAGCACAAAAAACTTGTTGCCCACATCGGCCAATGCAGCGATAGCAAGACTTTTTTCTCCCAAAAACTCAGCAATGAAGGGGAAACACGACAAGCCCGGGGCCAATGAAGGAATGAGCATCATCAGCGTGCGACCGGTAGGACTGTTTTTTTCTATCCCAAACAATGCGAATGCAAGCGGCGCTGAAAAGAACATCAGAAAGTTGAAGATCAGCGTAACGAGCGGGATCACGAACATCGACGAATCGATGTCGATCTTCATTAATGATATAAATATCGTTGAGGGTAACGCCACCGATAGGATGATCTCCTTGATACCGTTGGTCTGGTCCTTGTTCTTGAATTTGCTTTTGAGCAACAGTCCCAAAGCAATTAATAATAATAGCGTAATGGTTTTTTGCAATGCGTCACTCATAGTCCGGAATATTTAATGAGTAATAGGAGTATCGAAGGTTAAAAGAGGGTATCGCTTTCGCGGAGTGTTGTAACGAGGTAAAGTAACAGGAGTGAAAAATTCGGTAAGGACTGTCTTCGACTTCGCTCAGACTGACAACTTGCAGACTGACAACTTGCAGGATGTCAACTTGCAGGATGTTATCCTGAGCGAGTTCGGTAAGGACTGTCTTCGACTGCGCTCAGACTGACAACTTGCAGACTGACAACTTGCAGGATGTCAACTTGCAGGATGTTATCCTGAGCGAGTTCGGTAAGGACTGTCTTCGACTGCGCTCAGACTGACAACTTGCAGACTGACAACTTGCAGGATGTCATCCTGAGCGAAGTCGAAGGACTATGCAAGATGTTAACTCAGCGCCCCTAATGCCCCTACAAACGCCTTCATTTCATCCATTGTACCGATGCTTACGCGGCACCAGGGTTTGTTCTGGACATCGAAAGAGCGGACGGCGATGCCTTTGGCGGTCATCTTGCTGAGGAGCTCCTTGCCCGGGATCGAGATCGGGAAGAGCACAAAGTTGGTGTATGACGGGATGTATTTGTAACCCATCTTATCGAGGTTTTCGTAGAGATAGGTTTTCGCCTCGTGGTTCAGTTTGCGGGTGTTGCCCTGGAAATCCTGGTCGTCGAGGCTGGCAGATGCCGCGAAGATCGACGTGTAGGAAATGCCCATTCCGCCGCGGGTGATCTTGTTGATGCCGGCGAGGAATTCAGGCTGTGCGGCAATGTAACCCACGCGGATACCAGCCATTCCCATGATTTTCGAGAAAGTACGGGCGATGATCACGTTTTTCTTCTGTGCCAGAAGCGAAACCATGCTCTGGGTATCGGCTCCTACTGCGAGCTCGATGTAAGCTTCGTCCACGAATACCGGTACTTTTTCGGAAACGCGTGAGCAGAAGTCGAGCAGGTCCTGGCCTTTGGTGATGGCGCCGGTCGGGTTGTTGGGGTTACAAACGTAAACAAGCTTGGTGTCTTTGTCGATCGCCGCTTCCATCGCTTTCAGGTCGTGTGACCAGTCTGCCGTACATGGAACGGGCTTCCAGGTAGCGCCTACCGATTTTGCCACGCTCACCAGCGACATATAGCAAGGGTCGGCGGAAACGATATTGCCGCCTTTCATGAATGTTACCAATGCTACTTTTTCCAGAAGGTCGGAAGAGCCGGGGCCCATCATGATATGCTCGGTAGTAACACCTTCTTTTTTCGCAATCTTGTCGATGAGGTCGTACATTTCCTTCCAGGCATAACGGTTACCGTTTTTCACCGATTCCGCTACTGCCTTCTGTGCCGACATCGGCGGGCCGTAAGGGTTTTCGTTCGAACTTAACTTGGCAACGATCTTGGGCGCTTTGAAGTCAGCCGGCAAGAAATGCTCTCTTACCATCGGGCTGCGGAAAATACGGTTCTCGGGATCCAGTGACAATGGTGTGCTTTCAAATGCGCCAGCAGTCAGGTGCGGGGCTATGGCTATTCCGCCTAATGCCATTAAACCGGATTTTAACAGGTTCCTACGGTCGATGTTTTGATTCATTGTTCAAATGTTTAAGTACGTGACGATTAATATTTAGGAGTAAAAGTCTTAATTCAAGTTACAAATAAACACCTCAAATAGGAAGTGTATGTGGCTTGTTTTTCAATCAGTTAGCCTGTACTTGCGAGAATCGCGTAAATGCAATTCCCTTGTAGCTGCCCGACCACGATATCTTCGTGATGGCACCTGCTTTCGGTGCGGTAACGCCCAGGTCGGCCCAGGTTTTGTCGATCTTCACTACACCCTGGGCGTCGGAAGTGACTTCGCCGATGACGGCGCCCGTGCGCAAGGTGATTTTGATAGCTATATTCGGGACCGGGATCGAGTCGATGCCTTTGGTATGGTCGAGAATATTGGTCTTGTCTAGTTCCAGCAGCCTGGCCGACAGCGTCAGCTTTTCGGCAGTAGCGGCGTAGGCGACAGTGGGTTCGCTGGCAATGGGAGCACCGAACGGCGCGCCGACGATGTCTACCAGCACAGGAGCCACGTCGCGGTTCAGGAACGGATCTTCCTCTTTGCAGGAAACGAATCCGAATGTCAATGCAAGCAGCACGAATGCGGCAGGGAAAAGCGATTTGATATTTTTCATATTCTTGAAAGTCTTGGAATTGGGAATAAACCGTTATTTCTCAGCCCACCACAGTTTGGTTTTCATATCGTCGGAGCCGCCGTTGAGCTTCACCCCGTCGCCAACCGCTTTTGCATTGAGCGAGTACTCGGAGGCCGGGTAGTTGAAGCGGGTTGGCAGGATGCCGCCATTGTTGAGCACCGCGCGCGGGTCGGGTGCCGGGAATACCGGGAAGCCGGTCCTGCGCCATTCGATCCACGCTTCCACGCCTTGTCCGAAGAGGGAAATCCATTTCTGTTCGAGGACTTTTTCCTTGCTTACCGGACCGGCTTTGGCCATGTAACCTGCGGGCGGAGTGAGGCCATACTGGGCGAAGGAGGCGGTAATGCCCTCTTCAAAAAACTTTTTGGCATCGCCGGTAATGTCGCCGTCCACAGCCGCTTCGGCCAGGATGAAATTCAGGTCCGCGTAGGTCATGATCACTTCCGGCGCAGCTGCATCGGTGAACGCCTTGCCGATCGTAGAGCTGGTAGCGAGGTAGTTAGTGGCGATCGCGTCAGGAAGGCCGTTGGCGTGGCCCTGGTACAAGCCGTCCTTGTTGGGATTGGCATATACGGTAATGCGGGTGTCCCCCAATGCATTCATTTTGTCGGCCAGCGTCTTGCTGATATTCCAGTCGGTACGGCCGCCCTGGATTAGGATCTGGTTCCATTCGTTGTTGCTCGGCAGTACGGTTGTGCATTTCAGCGAGGCATTATCCGCGTTGCTGGTGAAGATCGGGAACTTGGTCGCATCGCCCAGGATCTCGGCGAAGATCGCTTTCGATTCAGCAGGCTTTTTCGCGGCCTGGCGGTTGGCAAGGCGCAGGCGCAGCGAGTTGGCGAACTTCTTCCATTTCAGGATATCACCTTCATACAAAATGTCACCCGCGACAGCCGGGCCGCCGACGGTCAGTTTTTCGTTGGCCATTTTCAGGTCAATCAGCAAACCTGCCTAGATGGTTTCAATTGAATCGTAGTTAGGCTTGTAAACCGGCTCGCTCGCGGTTCCTTTGATCGCGTCGGTGTACGGGATCGATCCGTACATGTCCGTGAGCAGGGAGAATACCCAGGTGCGCATAACCAGTGCGACGCCCTCGTAATTAGCGTTAGGTGAAGCAGATTCGGCATTCGTCTGATTGATGATCCGCTGGAAGTTCAGCAGGCCGTCATTTAAAAAGCATTTCCATGTGTTGGACAGCAGGGCAGGGGAAACGGTGTAGTCATCGCCTTCGTTGCTGTAAATGTTGCGGGTCAGGTGCTGCACGTACAGTTCCGCGGCATCGATGTTGATGCGTTCGAAACGGTCGCGGTGGCCCCAGTAGCGGTCAACCGATGTTTCTATTCCGGTTGGGAGCAGGTATTGCGGTCCGATGGCCGTCGGGCTGTTCGGGCTCACATTCATGCTGTCGAAATCCTTGGTGCAGCTGGTGATGCTCAATGCGCCGGCCAGGGCTGTCATCCAGATGTTTCTATGTATCAATATTTTTTTCATCTCGAAATGCTTTTAGGTCTTCAAATAATTGAACGGGATCAGAATGACAGCGAGAGGTTTGCACCGATGCTGCGGGAGCTTGGAAGCTCGCCATAACCGAATCCTTGCTGATTTCCACCTTTCGCATCGATCTCCGGATCGATATGCGGGGTGTTTTTGAAGATCATCCAGACGTTGCGGCCTACCAATGAGATTTTAGCCGACTGGATTTTTACCTTTTTCAATAATGAAGGACTGAAAGTGTAGCCCAGCGACAGTTCGCGCAGTTTTACATAGCTCGCATCGAAAATCGCCGATTCGTGGTAGTTGCGCGGGTTTGCATAGCCGTAAAGCTGGTTGGCGGTTACGATAATGTCGTTTGGAACATAAGATTTTGAACCATCCGCAGCTGTCACTTCACGAACGCCCTGCCCGATCACGCCTTCCTCGCGGCCCAATGCAGTTTCTGCATACTGACCTGTCCAGCGGGCAGTTCCCGTGCCTTCGTCATAAATGGAGCCACCCATGCGAACGTCCACCAATGCGCTCAGCGACCAGCCTTTGTAGTTAAGGGTATTCAGCATGCCTCCGATCCAGTCGGGCTGGATGTTACCCAGGTTTTGTCCTGCTACTGTCAGCGGGAGACCGTTTGCGCCGTAAACCACCTGGCCATTGTATTTCTGGAAACCTACACCGTAGAAGGTGCCATAAGGCTGGCCTACGCGCGCTTCCGACGACATACCGCGCTGCGTTGCGAGCGTGTAGGTCGTGAGACCTTCTGCGAGTTCAACCACTTTATTGCGGTTGCGAGCCCAGTTGAGCGACACATCCCAGCTGAAACCGCCCGGAAGCTTCACCGGCGTTCCCGAGATCGAGATTTCAATCCCTTTGTTGGTGATCTTACCGGCATTCAGGATGCGGGTGTTGTAGCCGCTCGCTTTGGAAATTTCCACCCCGAGGATCTGATCTTTGGTAGTTTGCTCATAATAAGTCACATCCAGGCCGATTTTGCCTTTCAGAAAGCGGAGGTCGGCACCGAGTTCGAGGCCGGTCGTGATCTCCGGTTTCAGGCCGCTGTTCGCGATCTCGATGTTTTCGGAGAACTTAGGTACGGCGCCGTTCCATGAGCCTTTCGCCAGGAACGTCTGTGCCAATTGATAAGGCGTGGCATCGTTACCCACCTGTGCATAGCTGGCGCGAACCTTTCCGAACGTGAACACATTGCTTTTCACATCGAACAACTCCGTCAATACCGCGCTCAATGAAGCCGACGGATAGAAATACGACCGTGCATTGGCAGGCAGCGTGCTCGACCAGTCATTACGGGCGGTCAGGTCGAGGAACAATGCGTCCCGCCATGAAAGATTAGCCGTTCCGAATATGCTCTGCGTTTCCGATTTGCGTATTTCAGATTCAATCGTGTTCTGGCTAGGTACCGAGTTGCCCGCGTTGTAGAGGCCGTCAACCACCATTTCGCCTACATAGAAGTAGTTTCTTTTGTAATAATTAGTCCTTTTAATACCGCCTACCTGCACATTCAATCCAAAATCATTGGAAATATTCTTGTTGTAGGTCAGCATGAA
Source organism: uncultured Dyadobacter sp. (assembly GCA_966211825.1). Taxonomy (GTDB): domain Bacteria; phylum Bacteroidota; class Bacteroidia; order Cytophagales; family Spirosomataceae; genus Dyadobacter. The sequence goes on from CBIHPQ010000207.1 coordinate 9,498, forward strand.
ATCGGAGTTCGTTTCCTGGCTGCGGAGCACTTCTTCCGAAAAGCGGCCCGGGGTGCGTACGCCGTTGCGGACGCGCAGGAAGTTGGACACGTTCACGCGGGTATCCGACCAGTAATCGGTTCCGCTGCGGATCATCAGGCTCAGTGACGGCAGGATTTTGTAGTTCAATGCGATGTTACCCAGCAACCGGTCTTTCTCGTTGCTTTGTGGAAGCTTCTTTTGGGAGAAATATGGGTTGGTGAAAAAAGTGTGCTGCCAGTTAGGCGGGTCGGTGTCGTTGCCGCGCTGGTTGTGCACGTCCATATAGCTCTCATAATCACGCAGCTGCGCCCAGGAAACGTGGCGGTGCGACCAGATGAACTCTTGCCCGCTGCCGTAGCTCTTGTTGTCCGAGCCGGATTTGATATACTCGCCAGAAAGCGTAATGCTCAGGTTTTTGGTCAGGTTATAACCCGAGTTAATGCGGAAGTTATTTCTGTGAAAATCATTGTAGTACATAATGCCCGTCTGGTCCACGCGGCTCAGGCCGAGGCGGAAATAACCTTTGTCGTTACCGCCGTTCAGCGCGATGCTGTTGGTTGTGGTACGGCCGGTGTTCCAGTACTCGTCCCAGTTGTTGGGCTGAGGAGTCAGTGGTGCAACATCGTCACCAGTCCACCACTGTCTCACCAGACGCCCGTCCATTGGAGCTCCCCAGCTTTCATCGGTCCCTTCTGATCCTGCGAGAGGATATCTTGCGTCATAAACGGCGCGGTACTGCGCAATTTCATTCGGATCGGTGATGTTGCCGCTCCATCCGTCGTTATACCAGGTGCGGTAGCCATTACCACCTCCATAAGTATTTTGAAAGTTCGGTTTGATCCACGGGCGTTCGAATGTGATGTTGGAATTGATATCCACACCCAATCCCTTGGTGCCCTGGCCGTTTTTAGTGGTAATGAGGATAACGCCGTTGGCAGCGCGAGAGCCGTACAATGCAGCCGCGTTTGGCCCTTTCAGTACGGACATTTCCTTGATATTGTCGGGGTTAATCTCCGAAATTCCCCCTCCCCATGTTTTGTTGGCTGTTTGTTCCATAGGTACGCCGTCGATGACGATCAATGGCTGGTTGTTACCCGAAACCGAAGAAGAACCGCGGATCTGGATGGTAGAACCGCTTCCCGGCCCGCCATTCGATTGCACGCGAACCCCGGCGATTTTTCCAGAAAGTGCATTCGCCACGTTCGTCGAGCGCGATTCGGTCAATGCGCTTCCTTTTACTTCCTGTACTGTATATCCCAACGCCTTTTTCTCACGCTCAATACCGAATGCAGTAACCACTACCTCGGCTAGCTGTCGCGTGTCGGCGTCCAGCTTGATGTCGAATTTGGTTTGGTTTCCGATCGGCATTTCTTTGATCAGAAAACCCACATATGAAATGACGAGCACGCCGTCATCAGGTACCGAAAAGCTGAAATTTCCGTCAGCATCGGCGTTTGTACCCACATTGGTGCCTTTGTAAATGATTGAAGCTCCTGCAAGTCCGAGACCATCTTCGGCTGCCGTTACCTTGCCGGTCAGCTGCCGCACTTGTGCGAAAGCGACCGGAGAACACAGACAAGCCCATATAAATAAGAGTAGAACTTTACGCATGGGGAATCAGAGTTAAATTGTTAGGTATTCGGTGGTAGTAGGAGGAGAAAAAAGTTATGGCTGTGAGGCGTCCACACTTCCGTGCGCCGCACACACTTTCGCGTGGACAGAACAACACAGCCATAAGCTTGCAACACTGCTTTTCCGGAAAGCAATACCCTCTTTAATCGAGGACAAACAGTGCAAAAGTTTCAGTGAGGCCAAAGAAAAGCCAAACGTCGACAATGGGTGTTTGTCCACGGTATCAAGAAACCTGTATTAAAAAAATTATATTGTGTTGGAGCGCAACCTACCAGGTAGCCACGATTTGGCCTGCCTCGTTTTCAGTAAGCCCCTCTCAACAGGGTCAGATATATTCATGTGCGGCTGGAATATATCTTCGGTTTAGAAGTTCTGTCATTCGTTTAATGACTTTTCAAATATACTGACAATGTCAAATAATGCAAGAGATTGCATTTAAAAATTGAAGTTTTTTGCAATAATAATTGGTCATTTAAAATGAATATAAAATGTTATTGTAATAATTTGATAAATAATTTTACTAATCCGATTTTTGGCGCTCTCTACTGGTTTTGTAGAGTAATGCATGAATTTTGTGCTCGTAATTGTCTAAAATATAGATGTTTATCTGAATTGGATTCTAATAAAATTGTAACAATGAGTTACTAGTGTTGTTTTGGCCCACCTGCGGGTATATTCTGGGCAGACAATGAAAAAGAGCGCCTCACAGTGAGAGCGCTCTTTTTCGTGATATTAAAAAAGTTATATTTTAAAATTTATCCTAATCGATAAACCGCTTTAAGATCGGCCGG
>CBIHPQ010000208.1:0-11878 GCA_966211825.1 uncultured Dyadobacter sp.
TGGAAACGGGTAGGGTAAGCGCGTGACCCGTGCCATAAACCCAGTTTGCGGAAATAGTAACATGTTTACCCAAGTCATACAGGGCGACCATCGAGAGGTCGTGCCTTCGGTCATGTTTCGGGAAAAAGGTTTTGCCTGAATTCAGTTCAGGGAAGTTCCACCGTGTCCATGACAATGTATATCCAACCCAGCCGGAAAGCTTACCAGTCTTCTTTTGGATCAGCAGTTCGCATCCATAAGAAGATCCGCGTCCGAAGGTTACATTATCCTGCCAGCTAAGCTCATTCGAATTGTCTCCGCTGACGTTTAGGAAAGAAGCCCCCTCTTTGTAAGCTATGATATGGTTCATTTTTTTGTAATACCCTTCCAATGTGATGAGCAGTTTGGCATCAGTCAGGTCCTTTGCGAAGCCGGCAGCAAATTGTTCGGACTGTTGGGGAGAAATGCGGTCGGTTGTAGGGACCCACAGATCGGTAGGCAGGCCCACGCCCGTGTTCGATAGAAGATGCACATATTGGTTCATATGAGCATAAGACATTTTCCAGGATAAGTCCCGGGCTAATTTTAAGGCCGCCGAGAAACGTGGCTCTGGTCGGACGTAAGTTTTTGTCAATGTGTTGAATATACTAATCCTTAGGCCAAGATTTATTTTGAGGATGTCGAAGGGCTGCCACATGTCTTCGGTATAGGCACTTCCCTCGAACGAGCTGAGGGACTGGTCCACACGTTGGCTGGGATTGTCGGTGATGGATCCCGTAATAACCAGCGCAGAAGGAACAAACCGGTGCAATATGCCCTGGATCCCAAATTTTACCGCGTGCGCGGCTGAGGGGTAGAAGTCAAAATCTGTTTTGAAATTAAAATCTTTGATCCGTGAATGGTAACGCAAACGACTTTCGCTAGCTACCACTCCATTTTTATCCAGATCGCTGAAATCGTTCACTACGCCAAAGTCGAAATTGCTGAATATGAGCGAGAAGTTTGCAAACAGTTTCTGGGAAAAGAGGTGGTTCCATCGCATAGTGCTGGTAGCATTTCCCCAGTCGAGACCACTATTTGTTTTGTAGCTTTCACTCTTCTCACCGACATACAATTTGTCCCTTCCGAAGTAACCGCTTACATAAAGCTTATCCTTTGAGCCTAAGTCGAAGTTGACCTTCGCATTCAAATCATAAAAATAGTAACCGGGCTTCATCTGGTCTTTTTTTTCTTTTTGTTGCCTGGCGATAATGGGTGCTGCCAATAAATCGATATAAGTCCGCCTTGCTGAAATCAGGAACGAAGATTTGTCCTTTTTAATAGGACCTTCCAATGTCAGTCTCGAAGAAATCAATCCGACGCCCCCTTCGCCGTGCAGACGGTCTTTACTTCCTTCCTTCATGGTCATTTCGACCACGGAAGATAACCGGCCGCCGTATCGTGCGGGAAACCCGCCCTTCGTTAGTTCTACGCTCTTGATTGCATCGCTATTAAAGACCGAGAAGAAGCCAAACAAGTGGTTGGCGTTGTAAACCACCGCATCGTCCAGGATGATCAGGTTTTGATCTGGCCCGCCGCCGCGAACGTACAACCCCGTTTGCCCTTCTGTACCTTTTTGCACCCCGGGCATTAATTGCAGTACCTTTAATACGTCCTTCTCGCCGAAGAGCGCCGGAATCTTCTTGATCTGGCCGATAGGCAATTCGATCTGGCTCATTTGGGCACGCTGGCTTATTTCCTCTTCACGGTAGGCCTTTACAACCACTTCTTTCAGTTGGTTCACGGAAGAGAGGAATACATTCAGCTCGACGTTTTCTTTTGAACTAATCTTTCTGTCCTCAGTTCCAAAACCTACAAATGAAAAGGACACAATAACGGAATCCAAAGCTGGAATTGTAAGAGAATAAAAGCCGTAATTGTTTGTGACTGTCGCATAGGACGTGCCATGAATATACACATTTGCACCGAGGAGCTGTTCCCTGCTTTTGCCCTCCTGGACAAAACCGCTAATGGTTATACGTTGCTGTGCGAAGATGCTGGTGCTGCATAGCAACAGCATTGCAATGAAAGATTGCTTCATGGCCTAAGTTGATGATGAATGATGTAGGATTGGAATTCCACCTTGAATGTTGGTGGCCGATTGTCAGTTGTGTTTGTCAACTAGTCGGAACGGCAGTTCCTCGCGGGCAAAATCTCCATTATTTAACTCGACATCAATATGTAATAGGAGATCCGAAGTCTTGGCTATATCGTGTAAAAATGCAGTGTTGACTACGACTACTTTTTCGTTTTTACAGTCACAATCCCATTTTTGATTGTATATGTATTGCTTGTTATAATCCAGTACCCAAACAGAAACATTTTTTATTGAAGCGCTTGTGTTTTCAATTATGGCCTGAACCCGAACGCTGTCCGTGTCTTCAATTGCCTCGTTTTTGGCGGGGGACTTGACGGTAATCAAAGGAGAATCCTCATAGAATTTTTCCTTTTCTTTACATGATCCAAGAAGTGCTATAATTCCAATATAAGAGATAAAAAGCTGTTTAGTTTTCATTTGAATAGTCTTTAAAGATGAAGTTGGTTAAAAAAATGGGTGTCCCCCCCTCGGAATTGCCGATGCAGCTCCTGAGGAAGGCCGTTGCTATTCGTGCAGGATAAATGGTACCTTTTCCCTTGTCTCGCTATTATTATCCAGCATAGCGATGATTTCCAGGTACACATCCGAAGTCTTGTCGATATCGTACTTGAATGCTTCCCGGATTTTTACCTCAGTCATCAATTTACAATCGCAACTTTTGTTTTGTGTGAAAAGCAGCTTATCGTGCTTGTTTTTCACAGCAATGGTATATCTCAACACCTTGGCGTTGTTTTCTGGCTTGATAACCGCCTCGACAATGATACTGTCTTTGTCATAGACCGTCTGATGGGCCTTAGGTGATGAGACCGTGATGAATTTCGAGTCCACTTCTTTTTCCTTGCAAGCTGCCACTGCGATAGATACGCCTATGCAGATGGCTAAAAGATAATTCGCCTTCATATTCATTTAGTTTAATTGATAATACATTCCGGATATTTACCCCGACAGACACATGTCGATCCATGGGAGACTTGCGGCCCTCACTTTTTGCCACAGAGATCGTCCCGCAACATTTGCACGAATTCCCGAAGCGTTGTTTTGTTTAAAAGAAAATTTTGCTGGTCAAGGTCGCTCCCCATAAGCCAGTGACGGGCCTTTGGCGCTTTGAAAAGCCGATGCCTTGACAGCCTGGATTCCAGTTGCTCGAAATTTTCTTCGATCCTTTTGCTATCAACTGATGCTGCATGGGCATCATCCGCAGCTAGCGCTTCTTCGGCCAGCTCGCCGAAGTGCTGCCTGTAACCTTTCGATGCCATTGCCCGGATAAGCCAGTCAGCCTCCGACTTCGAACATTGGTTATCGATAAATCTGCGCATCAACATATGCACTTCTTCCGGTTTCATCTTTATGTTTTTACCAAGACAGAGTGCGCTGCGTTATCATATGCTCATTGCGCGGCATTTATTAAAAAAAGTGATAGAAGAGGGCCGGGATGAATGTGATATTGTGCTGTTTGAGGTACGCGACGATCGAGCGCGTTCCTTTTACAATGTGATCATTTACGGTCCCGGCAGTAATGCCAAGCTGTGAGGCGGCCTCAGCGTAACTTTTTCCTTCGATCTTGCAAAGTCTGAAAAGAAGCTTGCGTTGAGGTGGCAACATTTCTATGGCTTCCAGCAGTAGTCTTTCATATTCTTCCTGTTGCTGGCTTTGTTCGATATCCTGTTGAGATTGCTCTATGGCGCAAACAATCTGTTCCCTGAGCTTGATGTCACGCGACGCCCTGGCCAGCAGGTTGAGGGAGATGTTTTTAGATATGGTTAGCAGATAACTTTTCAAATGCCGGATTTCCGGAAGTGTCTCCCTGTTTTCCCAAATTTTGAGGAATACGTCCTGTGTGACGTCCTCCGCCAAAGGAATAGATTTGATGAACTTCAATGCATAACTGAATACTGTGCGGTAGTTGGCTAGGTAGAGCTGCCTGAAAGCGACACGGTTGCTTTCACTTAACAAGGTCAATAGCTCTTTTTCTGAATAATCTGAAAATGTTTCCAAGACGAACGTATGTATAGTGTGTTTTTGCAAAATTATTCAATCATCGACATCCCTTCAATACTCCGACAGCGCAATTGCCTTAGCATTTAGCACACCAATCTACCAGCAATTTTTCGGCAGGCACCAAATAGCCTGCGTTGCTGCACGCGAAAGGTTCAATCGCAATGAAACGGGGTATGAGCCTGATTAAGAAATCCATTGGTGCTTAACATCACCGGTACCACACAGTACAGGATGGATATTTTGAAAATAATTTTCCCTCAGCTAACATTAGCAGCCGTGGTAACGGTGTTTGAGCGAGTATAAACGTGTAATACCCTCCTTTTTTAAACATAAAGCTTAACAAACATATAATACCGGAGATGATTCAAACCGGACTTTTGTTCGATAGGCCCTAAAATTCAATCTACTAATATCGATGAAACCGTTTTCAGAGTTATCGGCTGAGGAGTTGGCGATGGAAAACCTCTTCATAAGATGGGTACGGTTTCCTGATGATCCGCCCATTCGCTCATTTTGGGAAAACTGGATCCTCAAATACCCCGCCCAGAAAGACACCGTCGCCAAAGCCCGGGAACTGGTGCTGATCGCATCCGACTGGAAGCCCGACGGCCTTTCGACCCAGGATGTCAATTCGATATGGGGCAGGATCATGAGCTCGCTCGATATCATGGGCGACCGCGATGCCAGGAAAAGCCCCCAGGACGGCCCACGCAGCGGACTTTCCCCAGGCAACATCGTCCTGATCCTGATGTCGGTAACTTTCCTGCTTTTTATTTTTTACGTCATACTGGGCAATTCCTGAATGCCCACACCTCCTCCTCGCGCTGATTTTATTATTTCCTGAAAAATCTTGACTTTTTTAAGGGTGATCCGAATTTTTTGCGTCACCTAGAAAATCAATATGGGGTTACATCCGACGATGTTCTCCCGGACCAACATTAGCCAATCTCAGCGAACATGGAAGCTATTAAACTGACTGACAACCAGATACCGCACCGGTCCGACCCGCCTGCCGCCGAGGCTCCGCTCTGGGACAAGCTGAGGGCCGGAAGCAGCGAAGCTTTCGAGCAGATATTCAGGCTGTATTACCCCTCGCTGCTGAACTACGGCTTACGCTTCAATAAGGACGACGAGGAAGTGAAAGACTGCATTCAGATTCTCTTTATGAACATCTGGGAGCGGAAAGCATTCCTGGGAAACTCCGATTCGATCCGGAATTACCTGCTGGCGTCGCTCAGGAGGCTAATCCTTAAAAGGGCGAAGGCGAATCCGCTCACGGTGGCCCTCGATGACGACGATTCGCTTTTCCATGTGGAGCTGTCGGTGGAAATGAAGATGATCCACGATCAGACGCTCAAAGAGAATGTGATTTCCCTCCAAAACGCGATCCAGAACCTTCCTGCAAGACAAAAGGAGGCATTGTACCTCCGTTTTTACAACGACCAGTCGTTCGCCGAAATCGCGCTCATCATGAATATCTCCACGCGTGCGGTTTACAAGCTTATTTACAAAGCCCTGGATGCATTGAATGAAGAACTCGCGCCGCAGGGTAGGGATGTGCCGTTTGTACTCGGCATTTACCTGTCGCTACTGGCGTCCGGAGCCGCTTTGACAGAGCACGTAGAAGTTGTTAAGGATATAATATAAAAATTTTTACAAAAAATTTAACCGGTCGAGGGTCACTCGGTATTTATTCTGGCTTTATCAAAGTAAAGAATAAATATTATCCTATTGGAAGCGCACAAATACGACCGGTTTGGCTACAAGGATTTCGTCCTCGATGACGATTTCCGCGCGTGGCTGGACGGCACCGCCCCCGAAAATGATCACTTGTGGGAAAAATGGCTTCTCGCCAACCCATCCCGCCACCCCGAAATTGAAAAAGCCCGAAAAATCGTCTACGCCCTGGATTTCCATGGCAAGCCGGTACCGACCTACGACATCGAGCAGCAATGGAAGCGGCTCGAATCGTCCGTAGCTGCAGCGGAAGCCGAAAAGGCTGATAGCGGGGCCACTACCCGCCGCATTGCGTTCGGGCGGGTGTTCAGGCTCCTCGCGGCAGCTTGTGTGGTGGTGGGGGCGTTCTTTCTGGCGAACCGCTATCTCGTCGACCGTAATGCCCCGGCTTCGGCCTTTGTGCCGGTGGAGCATAAGGCAGCCAATGGCCAGCAACGTAAACTCGTCCTTCCCGACGGTACGCATGTGACGCTCAATGCAGGTTCTGCTATTTCTTACCCTGAAAAATTTGAAAAGAACAGCCGGAAAGTGACGCTGACCGGGGAAGCTTTTTTTAATGTGAAAAGAAATGAAAAAGCCCCGTTCGTCATCACGACCGGCGATGTGGTTACCAAAGTACTTGGTACTTCATTCAATATCCGGGCTTATCCCGAAAACAAGGCCGTACAGGTGGCCGTAGTGGAAGGAAAAGTGAAAGTGAATGCCAAAATCGGTTCGGAAGACCAGAATGCCTGTGTTTTTCTATCCAAAAGTGAAATGGCGACTTTCCAGCAGGAAGCCGGCGAGCTCATCGTAAGCACCTACGACGAAAAGGAACAGATCGGCTGGAAAGACGGTATGCTTTACTTCCAAAAGGCCGATTTCCATTCCACCATCGTCAAACTGGAACGCTGGTACGGCGTGAAATTCGAGGTCGCGAAAGGCGTGCGGATGGATGCGGACTGGCGGTTCAGCGGCAAGTTCCAGGACAAGCCGCTGGATTACATTCTCGGGGTAATGAGCTACCCCAACCGGTTTGCCTACAAAATCGATCACAACATTGTAAACCTTCAATAACCGGGTGCAAACTATGCAATCAGACACCAGCTGAAAAAAGAACCGGTAAACATTGCTGATTACCGGTCCGTGTGACTTCCCCGTGCTAAGAGTTGGCGCTCAATCAGGTTACGGTGAAAGTCACGTGTAATGAACGTGAAATTCAAAACGATCAAAAATATGCAATATAAACTACTACGACAAATTGTAGCGATGTCTAGGTATGCGGTTATCGGGACGGTTTTGCAATGCATTTTTGCGGGTTTGCTGGCGGCTTCCGACGGCAAGGCGCAGGAGCAAAGCATTGAAAAAATCTACATTTCCATCGATCTGCACGACGTGCCGCTGGAAGATGCCTTTGTGGTGATCAACGATAAAACCAATTTCAATTTCCAGTACGACCAGAAACTTGTCCGGGACAAAAAGGTCGACCTGAACTTCCCGCAGGCGAGCGTGGGGAAGCTGCTGAGGCACATTTCACAGGAAACGAGCCTGAGTTTCAACCGGGTCAATGAAACGATCTATGTTTCAACGGCCAAAAAGCACGCGGTTACCGAGGTACTGAACGGCGTGCCCGCGCTGAAATCATCGGCCAAAGGAAAGTCCGAAGCATTTACCGGCTCAATGGAAGACTATTATGCCCAAAGGATGCAGGAGGTAATGGACAATGCCATCGCTTCGCTGGCGGTAAACGTCACAGGCGTCGTCAGAGATGAAAACGGCATCGGATTGCCCGGGGTGAATGTCGTCGAAAAAGGCACGTTGAACGGGCTTTCGACGGATACGGAAGGGAATTACAAAATTACCGTTACCAACAATGCTTCCATATTGGTTTTCAGTTATATAGGCTACCTCTCGCAAGAGGTGCAGGTTGCTGGCCGCAGGACGCTGGATGTAAAACTGGTGCCCGAAAACAAGGCATTGGAGGAGGTGGTCGTGGTGGGTTACGGCACGCAGCGGAAGGAAAGCGTCGTGGGAGCGATCACGCAGGTGGACAATAAGGCGCTCATGCGTTCAGGGACATCCAACGTCACCAATGCGCTCGCAGGCAAGCTGTCGGGCGTGCTCACGATGCAGAAAAGCGGGGAGCCGGGCGGCGACCATTCGGATATCGTCATCCGTGGTTTGTCGAGCTGGAACGGCTCGGAACCATTGGTCATGGTGGATGGTGTGGAGCGCGATTTCCGGGACATGGACCCGAACGAGATTGCCACGATCTCGGTACTCAAAGATGCTTCCGCCACCGCCGTGTTTGGGGCCAAGGGGGCGAACGGGGTCATCATCGTAACCACCAAACGCGGGACGGTAGGGAAGCCCAAGCTGGATTTTACAGGTTCATATGGTATTTCAAAGGCGACCCGTATTCCGGACCACATCAGTTCTCACCAGACGATGTCGATGTACAACCTGGCGCTCATGAACGGGCAGCAGTTCAACGACCTCATTCCCCAGTATGCATTAAATGAATACAAAAATCCCTCGACGCCGCTGAACAGCCTGCGTTACCCGGATGTGAACTGGTTCGAGCTGATGACGAAGCCATTCGCGACCAATGCCAATGCCAACTTCAATGTGTCGGGCGGAACGCACTTTATCAAGTATTTTGCATCGCTCGGCTATGCCCACCAGGGCGATTTTTTCAAAGCATATAACCAGGGATACGACGATACCCGCTACTGGTACAACCGGTTCAACTACCGCACGAACATCGATTTCAACCTGACACAAAGCACTACATTGTCGTTGAATGTGGGCGGCGAGACCGGTATCAAGAACCAGCCCAGCAGTTCGCCCTGGCGGAACCTGTATTCCACCGGGCCATCGCGTTTCCCCGCTTATTTCCCTGCCTGGGTGCTCGAACAGGTTCCCGACCCCGATTACCCGGGCGCTACCGGCGACCGCCTGGCGATGACCTTCGGCGAGTTTACCGGAAACCCCTATACCTCCATGAACCAGGGCTCCTTCAACCGGTACCTGGATTCGAAGCTTTTTACCGACCTTATCCTCGACCAGAAACTGGATTTCATCACCAAAGGCCTCTCCGTGAAAGGCAAGGTCTCGATGAGCACCTATTACCGCAACCGCTCGCTGACGGCCAGTTATTCTTTTCCGGAGTATCAGCTCAATTACGACAAGATCGGTACCGAGGAAAACCCCTGGTTCCGGGCAGGACAAGGCAATGAGGTGTACGAGCAGCCGCCACTCGATATCAACGTCGGCGAGCTGGAACAGGATTATTACAAAGACTTTTACTACGAACTCTCGACGAGTTATGCACGCACTTTTGGGAAGCATAATGTAACCGGGCTTGTGCTCGTGAACCGTCAGCAGAAAGATAAAACCACCGAGTTTCCCTATTACAACCAGGGCCTCGTGAGCCGCGGTACTTATGATTATGCCAACAAATATCTCCTCGAACTGAACGTAGGCTACACCGGCTCGGAGCGTTTTGCGCCCGGTAACCGCTACGGTTTCTTCCCTTCCGGAGCAGTGGGCTGGGTAATTTCCGAGGAAAAGTTTTTCAAAGACCGCATTTCCTGGATCAGCAAGTTTAAACTGCGTTATTCCGATGGAAAGGTGGGCAGCGATATTGCGGCTAACCGGTGGCTGTACCTGAGCGATTATTTCAAGGATAATATTGGGTATATCAATGAAGACCTGGGGCCGAACCTGGTGTCGCAATGGGAGGAAGCCCGCAAGCGCGACTTCGGGATCGAGCTGGGGCTTTGGAATGATACATTCACATTCGGGGTAGATTTTTTCGATGAGCGCCGCAAGAAAATGCTGCTTTATCCCCAGAGTGTCACGATGCTGATCGGTAACTCATTCAAGGAGCTGAACCTCGGCCGGCTTAAAAAGCACGGTATCGAGATCGAAACTGAGTACCGCAACAATACCGCCGGCGGTCTCAGCTATTTCGCGAAAGGGATTTTTGCATTCAATGAAAACCGGATCCTTTTCAAGGACGACCTGCCATATGCTTCCGACTACCAGAAAGCCGCAGGCAAACCCCTCGGCGCGCAGCTCAGCGGTGTGGAGCTGACCGGAACGGGATATTATACTTCCGTGGACGATATCCATAACAACGTCTCGGCCATCGACCTGCAAAAGCTGAATGTGGGCGACTACAAGTTCCTAGACTACAATGGCGACGGCAAGGTGACCAACCTGGACAAATATCCCATCCCGGGCTCCGATTTCCCACCGATCACCTATTCGTTTTCCGCAGGTTTTTCCTACAAAAAATTCGATTTCAACTTCATGTTCCAGGGGAATGTGGGCAAATACGTGGAGTTCAACCAGCCTTATGAGGTGGAATTTATCAAGGGCGACTGGCGGGTGCATGCATCGCAGCTCGACTACTGGACGCCAACCAACCCCAATGCCAACCACGCAACGCTGCATTATTCGGGCGGCGGAAGTACCGACAACCTGTTCTGGGGTGGCGGCGAGGCCGACAGGGGTTTTGATATTATGGTTAAAGACAGGTTCTGGCGGAATGCCAACTACCTGCGACTGCGCGAGGTTTACGCGGCCTACACATTCAATTCCAAGTTCCTGCGCCGTGTGATCGGGACGTCCAACCTGGTGTTTTTCGTGACCGGCAACAACCTGCTCACTTTCACCAAACTCATCGAAGGCGACCCCGAAAGCCGCGACTTCAACCAGGGTTTTTATCCGCAAATGACCAGTTTCAAATTCGCCATTAAGGCCGCATTCTAATCTATGACCGAGATGATGAAAAGCTATATCAAACGCATATTGATCCCCGCGCTACTGCTGGTGGCCTTTACGTCCTGCGTGGAGAATTACCTGGACAAAGCACCCGAGTCGGGGCTAACCGAAGCCGACGTTTTTTCCAAATACGAGAACTTTAAGAAGTTTTTCGACGGCATTTACGAAGGAAACAAACTCGATGGCAAGGACTGGCGTGGCTATAATATCAAAACCGCCTACTCGCTGTACTTTGATTTCTGGGACCAGAAATATTCCATGGAAGCGCTCACCGATATGAGCGACATGGGCCGGATCATGGACGCGCAAGTCATTAAAAGCGGCCAGATTTCAGCCATTATCAACAAAATGACCTACGACCCGGCGCGCCGGCCGATCCTGGGTGCCATGTTTTCCATTATCCGGAAATGCAATCTGTCGCTGAAAAACATCGGCATGCTCAAAGACGCCAGCCAGGTGGATATCAACGATTTCAAAGGTCAGGCACATTTCATCCGCGCCTTTGCACATTTCGAGCTTTTCAGGCTGTGGGGGCCGATGCCTTACATTAACCATGTGATCGGGCAGGACGATGAGTGGGATATTCCGCGGCTGTCGAAGCGCGAAACGCTCGTTCGGATCGCCATGGACATGGATACCGCCGCGTCCTATTTCGAGCAGGCCGACCTCATGCGCCGCGATCCGGGGCCAGGTGTGACAGGGCATTTGAATAACCCCGAACAAAAGCGCCCGACCGGCGTAGCTGCCAAGGCATTTAAAGCCCGCGCATTGCTGTACGCCGCCAGCCCGCTCAACAATGAGCTCGGCAATGCCGACTGGGAAGCTGCCGCCAAAGCGAGCTGGGAAGCCATTCAGATCGCAGAAAGATATGGCTATGAACTGCTCTCGCTGGCCGACTATAAGAAAAACTACATTGGTACAACCTATTCCAACGAGCAGCTGTGGGCCTGGTATGCAGGTACTAAGCCCTACAACAACGGCGATCTGAACGGACAGATGAACGGTGTTTTCGGAGGCGGTAAAACCGGCTGGTCGGGTGAGTGCCCTACGCAGAACACGGTCGATAAGTTTGAAACGAAATGGGGCGAGCCATTGACGACCCAGGCCGAGCGCCAGGCTGCTATCGCCGCAGGGCATTATAGCGAGCAGGATCCGTACAAAGACCGTGACCCACGTTTTTACATTGATATCATATACAATACTGCGCCGGTGCCTGGCTATGGCAATGCCAAAATTTACTACGAAACGAAAGACGGT
>CBIHPQ010000209.1:0-11832 GCA_966211825.1 uncultured Dyadobacter sp.
GCTGGTGGAGGAAGAAATCGCTTTTGTGGAAGCCTATGTGTATTTGAATAAAATCCGTTTCCGGGAGAATTTGCAGGTAGAAAAGCAACTTTCGAAGGGCGCATTAGCGCGGCATATCACGCCGCTGAGCCTGCAAATGCTGATCGAAAATGCGATCAAACACAATGTGGCGTCCCGCGAAAACCCATTGAAAATCACGATACGGGAAGAAAACGGGGAATATCTGGTTGTGGAAAACAACATTTCAGAAAAAACCATCCTCGAAAAATCGACGCGGGTAGGATTGCAGAACATTATCAATCGTTACAGCCTTCTGACCGACAAGGAAGTGGAAATAACCCGTGACGCAGAGCAGTTCAGGGTGAAGGTGCCGCTGCTGGACCAGTTGGAACAATAAAAATCACACCAGGGCGGATTTTCGCTCGATAGCCATGAAAATACTGATCATTGAAGACGAATATCCCGCGGCGGAAAGGCTGGAAAAGCTCATTAAAAAACTCGACCCACGCATGGAGGTGAGCGCGGTACTGGAAAGCGTTGAGGCTGGCCGGAAATGGTTTGCGAATGCAGAGCCGGTGGATCTCATTTTTTCCGACATTCAGCTCGCCGACGGACTTAGTTTCCAGATATTCGAAGAATTTCCCGCCCATAGCCCGATCATTTTCACGACTTCGTACGACGAGTATGCGATCAAGGCATTCCGGGTCAAGAGCATTGATTACCTGCTGAAACCCATCAAGGCGCCCGAGCTGGCGGAGGCGATCCGTAAGTATGAAAACATCCGGGAAGATTTTTCGCCCAAAGCATATGCCCGAAAGGTGGAGACGTTGCTCGATAGCCTCGAAATGACCAAACGGCCTTTTAAAACACGTTTTCTTGTCAAAAACGGAGAGCAGCTCATTCCGATCAACCAGGAGCATGTTGCTTACTTTTATACGGCAAACGAAATGTCATGCCTGGTCGCCACCGATGGCCGGCAATACCTGGTGGACTATAAATTGGAAGAGCTGGAATCGCTGGTGGATCCGATGAATTTTTTCAGGCTCAACCGCCAGTTCATTGCCCGCATCGACGCCATTCAGAAGATCCATACTTATTTTAATGGTAAACTAAAAATAGACCTCCGGCCGCAGACTTCCCAGGAGGTTGTAGTAAGCCGGGAGAAAGCTCCGGCGTTCAAAGCGTGGCTCGAAACATAGGCCGATCATCATAGCGTAACTCATCGAGAGGTTTGGTAGACTAAATAATTAGGTAGCAGGCATGTACGTGATTTGTATCCGCTTTTCTACCTTTGTCTTGAACCAACCCTCGAAAAATCGGTTTTCCAAGAAAGCTTTGCAAGCTTGACTAATCAAATGCTGATCCCTTTTTGGGAAAAATATGTTTGATATCTGGTTTAACTGTCTGATTAATTGTTGTTTGTGGTAGTGCGGTGTGGATCAGAAGCAGTTCCCAGGGGATTAATCGACAGATTTACACATGATGAAAATTCCTTTCCGCACCTTGTCCAGGGCACTGTTTATTTGGACTATTTTACTGGTAGTCATACTCGGGTCATTCGTTTTCATGCTTTTGCTGACGCGCGTCAAGTCGCAAACGATCCGTGAGAACATTCAGGAGCTCAGCAAGGACACGAATGGCTACCAGAAAATAGACACCTGCATTTCGCTGCTTTATGTGGCCGAGAACAACAGCCGGCTGTTTATCATCACCCAGGATTCGGCCTATCTCCGTGCATTCACGGGTGAACTTCAGACGGTTTCGAATATCCTTACCGAGTTCGAAACAGAGCGCTCCAACCGGCCTTCCGCATTGTCGGGGCTGATCGAAAGCAAGCGCGAGAGCAACGATGAGTTTATCCGGATGAAGATCCTGGTCGACAGCCTTTTTTCACTTTCCGTGCAACGGAGCGAACAGATCCAGCAGGATCAGTCCAAACCCAGGCCACCGGCCATTCGGGTAAAAAAGACTTCCAAAGTTGATTCAGTGGTGGTGGGGGGAGATACGAGGAAGAAGAAACGCGGGCTTTTCAAAAGGCTGGCCGATGCCATTACCAACAAACGCGACGACGGGGTTACCCAGGAAAGAACCAAGGTGATCATCCAGCGCGATTCGCTCGTTATGCCGTACCTGCTGGCACGTGAGTTTGACCTAAGCCATTATGACGAATATAACCGTGTAAAAAGGCAGCTGAACGAGGCCGAGCAAAAATTGCTTTTCCTGAATGGCGAGCTATTTGCCAACTTGCAAATGACCCTTAAAGCGCTGAAAGCGGCCGAGGAGGAAAAAGCCAGGGAATTCAGGCGCTTGCTGCTTACCGAAACGTCCAACAAGTTTGAAGAAGTAAACCACCTTTTCTGGGGTGGTGCCATGCTGGTGTTGCTGATGACGATTATTATCATCCGTAACCTCGTGAAGCTCTACCGCAACGACGTTACCATCGTGAAATATGCCGCGCTGGCGACCGAAGCGGCGAAGCAGAAAGGGGAATTCCTCGCGCAGGTTACGCACGAGATCAGGACGCCGCTGAATGCGATCATTGGTTTTTCGCAGCTGATGGATATCGACCGCCTCGGCGGCCAGGAAAAGGAGAGTGTGGAGGCCATTCAAAGTTCCTCGCGGATCCTGCTGACGCTCGTGAATGAATTGCTCGATTTCTCGAAACTGGAACGCGGTAAGCTGACCTTGCAGTACCAGCCGTTCAATCCGGTGGAACTGGTGAATGAAGTGGTTGCATTAATGAGCGTTCTTGCCGGTGAAAAGGACATTGAAATCGTATCAAAAATCAATATCGGGCAGCCGGTATGCCTCGTAGGGGATGAGTTCCGGGTCAAACAGGTGGTCATTAATCTGCTGAGTAATGCGGTCAAGTTCACACCGGCGCACGGCAAAGTTTCGGTAGAGGCGAGCCTGGAAAATGCCGACGGCCAGAAAAAATGCCTGAAAATCCACGTTAAAGATTCGGGGATAGGCATTGCGCAGGAGCATTTGAAGGAAATATTCGAAGATTTCAGCCAGATCGAGAGCGCTTCGGTCGGGAAACAAGGTACCGGGCTCGGGCTGGCGATCTGCAAGCGTATCGTGGAGCTGCACGGCGGAAAGATTTCAGTAGAAAGCTTACTAGGAAAAGGGTCGGAGTTCAAAGTGGGGATACCGATGCAGGTGGCCGAAAAGTTAAAACCTCAACCCGTTCGCAGTCAGTCTCCGGTGGTAACGCAGGTAGATTTGCTGGGCAAAAAAGTGCTCGTAGCCGACGATACCAAGCTGAACCTGGTACTAATGCGGAGGTTGCTCGAAAAACACGGGCTGGCTTTTGACCTGGTTGGCTCCGGGGACGATGCACTCGAACTCTTCGAAAAACAATCGTACGACCTGGTGATCACCGACATCCACATGCCCGGCATGGATGGCGCCGAGCTGACCCGCCAAATCCGCAGCAATACCGACCACACCAAAGCTACCACCCCGGTGATAGGCTTCACCGGCGATCTTTCCGACCGGGATAAGGATTTTTATGCCGGGCTGGGAATCAACGGTGTTTTGGGTAAACCTTTTTCCGAAAAAGAATTCCTGCAACTGCTGGGGCAGGTTTTCAGTGCGGGTAGACAAAGCAACTAGCGGATCTCGATCTGGCTCCAATACGGCATGGACGCCGTGTTTTCTTTCGAAATAAACCTTGCTTCATATTTGCCGGAAGGCGCATTTGCCGGGATTTTGAAAACGCCGTAGTAAACATAAAGGCTTCCATCGCCATAACACCAGTCGGCTTTCACGGACGGTTGAATGCGGAGCGTTTCGCTGCCCGACTTCAATTCCAATGTCGGAAGCGGCTTGTTAGGGTCTATCGGCTTTCCATATTGTCCTTCCATGATGACAGGGAAAGGCATTGCGTAAAATATCTGACCTTTATTAAGCACGGTCCTGCTCGCGTAGCCGCCCAGGAGCATCTGGAACGTCGGACATTCTGCAAACTCGGTCCATATGCTTCCCACCGACGCTTTCACCGAATCCGAGGCAACGGGTTCGGCCGACTTCCCGATGAGCGTGCTGCCTTCGTAGATCTGAGCGAGGTACTGGTCGTCGGGCAGGTCGCTGGGCAGTTTGAAGGTCAGCAGACTATAATCTACGAAAGTCGCTTCGAATTTTCGCGGCTGAGGCATGCGGTCATTGGAAAGTTCGATCTGATAATGGTTTTCCGGGAGGAAAAGGCCCCCCTGGATTTGCATGGTTTTGCCTTTGGTAATGGTTTTGAAAAGCTTCCTGTTCCAGTCCACCTGCCCGTTAATCCCCGATCGCTGGATCCGCTTGATTTCGGGGAAATCGAATTTTTCATTCCCATATGAAATGCTCAGCCTCAGGTTTTCCGATTTTAGAAATTTGGCGCATTTGTCCACCGAAATATAGTGCAGCTCATAGGAAGCCGTGCCATCCTCGCTCAGCCCCTTTGCCGGATCGGCCAAGGTTACCGATGGATTCAGTGGCGAAATCGGTGTTTCGGGAATGGTACCAATGCCCGACAAGAACTGAAACTCCGCGCTGACCGAAACGTCGCTGGCCGACGGATGGAATACAGGTGCAATCAGCAGTTTGGCCGTGAGCGGCCCTTCATGTTTCACAAAAACAGTGTATAGCTTTTCAGTTGACTTGTTCTTTTTACCTACCTTAAATATCAGCGGAGAACTCCCAATGTAGGGATACCTGATTTGGTTGGCCTGAACCAACAGACTGTCGGCAAACACGACGAGTTCACTGGTCTCCGGCACGTCAAATTTCAGATCGAGCATATTACTCGTGAAAGTCTCCGGTAATATGACCTGTATGATCCTTTTTCCCGTATCGAGCTGCACTTCCCGGGCGCCACTAACGGTCACCGACTTTAAAAAGGAATCGTCGACCGGCACCACCTCAGGATCGATCTCCTTATCTTTTTTACAACTCCCTAAAAAGCAGATGACCAGGGCCAGCAGGTAGAAACAGACTTTTTTCATGGCGTATAACTTGTTGATAGTAAGTCAGATTAATTGGGGTTTTATTTGAAAATTTATAAAATATATTTTAATAATTATTCAGTTACATGAATTAAAAACCTGCACCGGTTAAATCGGGCTGCTAAGGCGCTTTTTACTTGAAAATCACTCATCCAACAATCCGACAGGCATGGCAAAAACAGATTTCAAATCCGTAGACGAATATCAGGACACGTTCGAAGGAGCGAAAAAAGAGCGGTTGGCGGCCATCCGCAAAACCATCAGGGCCGTTGCTCCGGATGCAGAAGAAGTGATCAGTTACCAGATTCCGGCTTACAAGCACTTCGGATTTCTGATCTATTACTCGGCGGCCACGAACCACATTTCGCTTTCTTATCCTTATAGCGAAGCATTGCTGGCCGAGTTCAAAACCGAACTCGCAAAGTATAAAATGAGTAAGTCGGCGCTGCAATTGCCGGATAAGGAACCGCTGCCACTCGACCTGATCAAACGCATTGTGGCATACCGCATGAAAGAGAATGAGCTGGCGGCGGCGGCGAAGCCTGAGAAGGCCAGGAAGAAATAATGCGCGCTTGCCGGTATGACGTTTCTCAGTATCTCAGCTAAGCGGCGTCAGTTTTCTAGCATGAGGGCTCATGTACTTTTGGTTGAATAATCAGAACTCATCCAGAACATGATGCCCCATACTTTTCATATCCCGGTCCTTGGCCTGGGATACTCCATCGATACTCCCATTAAAATCGCCAAATACGGCATTTCCTCGGTCGCGTCCATCGTCGACGACGAGCTCATCGAGCGTATGCGTATACATTATGCCCGCCTGCGCGGTGGAGACGATACACCGATTGCCAAGTCTGCGCCCGATTATCGCAGCCGGAGGATCACCGCCTATCTCAACCTGATGCACCGCATTGTGGAGGAAGACTTCGCGCAGCTCCAACGAGAACCATTTGGAACAGATAGTGACATCGACCGCTATTTCGGACTATTACCGGCCAACGCAGCGCTGAAACTCCGGTATGAGGCTATGCTGGTAATGCCCGACGGACCAGAGAAGGGTGTCGAAGCAGCTGCATTGCGGCAGCAAATGGTTGTGGGCGATATCGACGTCAACATTATGTCGAAAGTTGATAAAATGAATGTTGATGCGGATGGAAACCTGCCCGACGATATTTATACAGATGCGCTCGCTGCATTGCGTGGCTTTGCTTTGAGCGAATTGTCGTCGTCGATCATCTTTTCCGCGGGTATGAACCCACGTTTGTACAGTTACCTCGAAGCTTTCGCTGACTTTTTTCCGGATCAGCAGGGGAATTTCCGTAAGAAAGTGATCTTGAAAGTAAGCGATTACCGCTCGGCATTGATCCAGGCCAAGTTTCTAGCCAGGAAAGGCATCTGGGTATCCGAATTCCGCATTGAATCGGGCCTGAACTGCGGCGGGCATGCATTTGCAACGGAAGGCAATTTGCTTGGGCCGGTATTGGAAGAATTTAAAACCCGCCGCTCCGAAATGTTTACCGAACTGCTGGCATTGTATGAACCTGCATTGGAAAGCAAAGGAATTGTGCTCGCTCACGCACCACGTACGCGCATATCCGTGCAGGGTGGTATCGGTACTGCGGCCGAAAATGCGTTTTTGCTGGAACATTACGGCATCGAAGCCACAGGCTGGGGGAGCCCTTTCCTGCTGGTGCCCGAAGTGACGAATGTCGACCAGAATACGCTGAACGAGCTGGCGACGGCGAATAGCGACGCCTACTACGTGAGCGATTCATCACCGTTGGGTGTGCTTTTCAATAATTTCAAAAACAGCACTGCCGAAAGGCAGCGGCTCGAACGCATTGCAAAAGGCCGTCCCGGTAGCCCTTGCCACAAACGTTACCTGGTTTCGAATACCGAATTCACCAAAGAACTGATCTGCACGGCATCGCGGCAGTATCAGCAACTGAAAATCAAACAGCTGAAAGCGCTGGATCCTCAACCCGCTGACCTGCAAATGCAAATGGACGCAGTGACCGAAAAGCTATGCCTCTGTGACGGCCTCAGCACAGCAGCGCTCATCAAAAACCATCTGATCAAACCACGGGAAAATAGTGCCGTGGCAATTTGCCCGGGGCCGAACCTGGCCTGGTTTTCGGGAACCTACTCGCTGGATGAAATGGTGGGGCATATCTATGGGAAAATCGACTTACTATCTAAAAATCTGCGGCCCAATATGTTCATCAATGAACTCACCTTGTATGTCGACTACCTCAAAAAAGACATTGAGCGGCACACGGCGGAATTGAGCGATAAGAAAGCAAAGTACTTCTCAAAATTCCGGTCTAATCTGTTGGAGGGAATCAATTACTACAAAAAGCTGATCCCGGAAATAACGAACCAGACGGTAGCGTATCGGCAGGAGATGATGATGCAATTGGAGGAGATAGAGAGGAAGCTTTCAAAACTTCCCCGTCTTATCGATATCTCCTGACTGGAACAGACGAATGGCAGCTTCGTAATCCGGATGCGTTTTTCGCAGTAGAATGGAAGCATATACATTCAGTTCCGACCCGACGAGATTGCCATTCTCGTCTACCTTCAAGTCTACCACGGTGACCTGTCTATCCTGTTTTTCGATGAATGGGGTATTAATCGTGGTAAACCATCTGTTAAACTTCGCGTGTCGCAAATGGCCCTTGCCGTCGAACGGATCACAATAGTATATTATTATGGCGTCAGTTTCTTTCAGGAAATTGGTCAGGATATCCAGCACAGTATCCCTGAGCCGGATATCCAGGCGCACAGATGGTTTGTCTGTTTCGATAAGGAAACTGTAAACTTTCTCTATCTCAGGGTTATTGGGGAACCATCTTGGATCTTTGGACAGATGCACAGTAACGACGACCTCCTGCTCTGTCGTGAATCGGTAAAGTTCGCCGAATTGAAGGTACGGGTAGATCTCAGCCAAATGTTATTCCAAGTGAGTCAAATTCCTCTTTTGACATTTCGCCTTGATGATAGGCCCGGATATCTCTATGTGTTTGCATCATCCTTGCAATCAGGATTTCCAGGGTGACTTTCTCCTGGCGGCTTTCTGTATTGGTAGCTTCCGCGACTTCCGGCGCTTCGATTGGTTCTATTTGCTTCATAGTTTGATAGATTTTAAATAAACTTGAAGAAAGACTTTCACAACTTCCCCGTCTTATCCAGGTCACCTGAATGGAAGATGCGAATAGCAGCGTCGTAATTCGGATGCGTCTTCCGGAGCAAAATAGAGGCGTGCACCGATAGTTCTGATCTGACCAAATTACCATTTTCGTCAACCTTTAAGTCCTTCACAAATACTTGCCTGTCATGTTTTTCAATTAATGGGTCATTGACGAGGCCGAACCAACGGTTGAATTTGGCGTAGCGCTTGTGTCCTTTGCCGTCATGAGGATCGCAATAGTACACAATCACCCTGTCGCCCTCTTTCAGGAAATTGTTCAGGATATCCAGCACAGTATTTCTGAGCAGGATATCCAGGCCCATCGATGGTTTGTCCGTTTCAATGAAGAAATCATGAACGTTCGCTATTTCCGGATTATCGGGAAACCATCTACCGTCGAGAGGCATATGCACAACAACGGTGACGTTTTGCGCCGTGGTGAAGTCGTAGCGTTCTCCGAATTGCAGGTATGGATAAATTTCAGCCAATCCTTACGCCCAGGGCTTGAAGTTCATCTAATGTCATTTCACCTTTTTCATAGGCCAGTACGTCCCTTCTTGTCTGCATCATTCTTACGATCAGAATTTCAAGGGTAAGTGGTTCTGGAGTGGATTCGGCAGGCTTGGTGGATTTTGGCGCTTCGATTGCTTTTGCTTTTTCCATAGTTTGGTTGATTGTTGTCAAAATCTTAACCAAAACTAGGAAAAGCGCGTAAGCTATTTTCGGTCAAAACCGGGAAATGACCAGCCGGATTCTCTGGATGTACAAGCGGTTGAAAACAGCAGCCTAATTCCGCATCCTTGCCAACTTCTCATACTCCAAAACCGTGATCTGGCTGCCTTTCATCTCCACCAGGCGTTCGTCCTTGAAGTCCGAAAGCGTCCGGATCACCGTTTCGGTGGCTGTTCCCACCATCGAGGCGATGTCCTCGCGGGTGACGGCCATGGAAAACGGTTTCGAACGGTCTTCCTGGTAACGTTGCACGAGCATTACCAACGCTTGCGCCACGCGTTTGCGGACCGAGTTGTAAGCCAGTTGCAGCAGCCGCTCCTCCCGTTCCTTAATCTCATTGGAAAGCATTCTGATAAACTTGGAAGCTACTTCGCGGTTGCCTTGAAGTAAGTTGAAAAAATCGTCCTTCGGGATCATCGCCACCTCCGATCTCTCCAACGCAATGGCTGTTTCCTCGTAAGGTGCTCCTTGGAGCAGGTCGAGATAGCCGAAAAATTCGCCCTCTTTCAGCAGATCGGTAATATATTCCTTGCCGTTTTCATTCGATTTATAGGCTTTAACCTTTCCTTTTTGGAGAAAAAACACATGCGACGGGAAGCTGCCTTCGGTATAAATCGTCTCCTTTTTTTTCAACACCTTCACCTTCTTGTCCTCCGCAAGTTTCACGATCGGGTCGAACGCCTGGGCTTCGCGGATGAACTGGTCGAGGCCGTCGGCGGAGCGTTCGAACTGCTTTTTCAGCCGGTCGCTCTTTCGGAGGCGCATTTCCCAGGCAGTGAGCAGCTCCAAGTCGTCGGAGTGCTTGGTCAGTTAGTCGTCGGCGCCCATCGTCATGCCTTTGCGGTAATCCTCTTTTTCGGCTTTGGCAGTCAGGAAAATGAATGGGATGGAAGCGGTGCGCTCGTCCTTCCCGAGCATATGCAGCACGCCGTAGCCGTCGAGCTCGGGCATCATAATGTCGCATATGATCAGGTCGGGATGGTGTTGGGAGGCCTGCTGGACGCCTTCCTTGCCGTTTTGGGCGGTGATCACCTGGTAGCTGGCCAGTTCGAGGATCTCGGCCGTGTTTTCCCGCATTTCGGGATTATCTTCAATTAAAAGTATTTTTCTAGGTTCCAAGTTGGGTGCTGTTGGTGGTCAGGATTCGATTTTAACAGGCGCAGGCTCCCGGTTGGGCAGCTCCACGAAAAATGTAGTGCCCACACCGACTTCGCTATGGAAGCGCACGGTGCCGCCCATCAGTTCGATATAGTTTTGTACAATATTGAGGCCCAGGCCGGTTCCTTGTGCATTGCCGGCGTTGTTGGCCCGAAAAAAGCGGTCGAAAATATGCCCCTGGTCCGGCTCCGGAATGCCTATACCCTGGTCCTGGACCTGGATGCGGATGAGCCCGCTCCAATTTTTGACCCTCAGAAAGATCGATTTACCGGGTTCCGAATATTTGATCGCATTCGAAAGCAGGTTGAACAGCACATTGCGCAGCAGCTGCTTGTCGAGCCAGGCGTCGGCTTCGCCTTCATAATTCACAAACATTTCCTGGCCTTCCTTGCAAAGCCCCCGGATTTCCTCGATCAGGTTTTTACAAAACTCGTTGAGGTCCGTAAGTACCGGAATGCAGTGAATGCGGCCCTCTTCCAGTTTGCCGATGGACAGGAAGTCATTCAGGATTTCGGTTAGGTTACTGACAGTCGATTTAATGCGCTGGACGTGCTTCTGGCGCTTTTCCTCATCTTCCGTGCGCGCATACCTGCCTATGAGCGAGGCCGACGACAGGATGGTCGCCAGAGGCGTCCGGAACTCGTGCGACGCAATGGTTACGAACTGGCTTTTCATATTGTTCAGCTCGCGCTCCTTCGTCAGCGCCCGTACCACCTCCTCCTGCGACTGCTCGATACGCCGTATGGCCGCCGCCAGTTCTTCCGTGCGTTGCTGCACGCGTTCTTCTAGCTCGGCATTCAGTTTTTGTATTTCAAGATTAGCCTCGATAATGCGGCTTTCCTGTTTTTTGCGCTCGGTAATGTCTATCACAAAACTCACGACAAACTCGCCGTCGCTGGTCTTGAAAGGGCTGAGGCTCACTTCCACCGGGAACTCGCTGCCGTCCTTGCGCCGGGCAAAAAGGTCCATCATATGGCCCATACCACGGGCGCGGGGCGCTTCCAGGTATTCGTCGCGGTAACCCACGTGGTTCCGGTTGAACCGCATCGGGATGAGCGTTTCGACTTTCTTGCCGATCAGCTCGCGGTCTGTGTAGCCGAAAAGTTCCTTTGCCTTGGGGTTGAGCATTACAATGTTTGCCTGCTTGTCCACCACCACGATCCCTTCGGTCGCGTGCTTGAACAG
Organism: uncultured Dyadobacter sp.; assembly: GCA_966211825.1. Taxonomy (GTDB): domain Bacteria; phylum Bacteroidota; class Bacteroidia; order Cytophagales; family Spirosomataceae; genus Dyadobacter. The sequence continues at coordinate 11,254 of CBIHPQ010000209.1, forward strand.
GGCATCCAGCATCTCGATATGCCGTGTCATCACCTGCGTATGAATTAAAATATCCGTATCAAACATACCAAAGTACTGGACACAGGTGAACACCGCAAGAATTCATTGTTAAACTGTTTGGCTGAAAAGGGTTGTTTGAGGTAAATCGGCCCACAGCCTGGCATCGAATGCCATACACACATTGCGCACGAACGCCTTGCCCTTTTCAGTAATTCTAAGCCGGAAGGGCTCGATTTCGACCAACTCGTCCAGTTCCATTTCGGCTAGCCTTTCAAGCGCTTCATACACTTCCATACAAGCCTCCGAATTACTGGCCCAGGAAGTTTCGAAACTCGTCATGAGCCTGAGAATGTGTTTCCGCAAGACCAGATCTTCGCGGCTCAGTTCATGCCCGCGGAATATCGGCAGCTCGTTTGCAGCGAGCCGTTTGTAGTAATCTTCCACTTTCTTCTCATTCTGCGCATACCCGCGCCACGAATCGGAAATTGACGATGCGCCGAGGCCGATCCGCAATTGCGTGGGGGGGTCGGTATAGCCCATGAAATTCCGGTGGAGACGGTTTTGTGTGGCGGCTTTGTA
>CBIHPQ010000210.1:0-11784 GCA_966211825.1 uncultured Dyadobacter sp.
ACATTTCTTTTCTTTCCGATTGCCGGTAAGGCGCGTGCGGGCCGCCTTGCTGCGGACCTTCATCTATTTGAATGCCCAGCCAATCGAGTGCTTCCAGAATGTATGCCTCGGCTCCCGGAACGTAGCGGTTCTGGTCGGTATCTTCGATGCGAAGCAGCATTTGGCCGCCTTGCTGGCGCGCAAACAGGTAATTATACAGGGCCGTACGCACACCACCCGCATGCAGCGGACCAGTAGGACTAGGCGCAAATCGCACCCTGACAGGTTTGTTATTCATTTATTCAAAAAATTAAGTTCAATGGTTTTGTCAGAAGCAGTCATCGATAGTCAGGTATTGTCATTCGTTGTCAGGTACTGTTATTGAGAGCCAGTGTTGTCATTGAGCGTCAGAAATTCTTAATTAGTTTTCCCTCAATACTTGACTCCTGACTACACTTGACCAAACATGAATACACTTGACCACACCTGACTATAAATGACTACATCTGACCATAGCCGACATCGTTACTCCACCGCAATAACCGATATTTCGACGTTAACGTCTTTCGGCAGGCGTGCTACCTGTACGGTCTCGCGTGCGGGAGGTTCTTTGGTGAAAAAGCTGCCGTAGATTTCGTTGACGGAGGCGAAGTCGTTCATATCGCGGAGGAAAATACTCGCTTTCACGACATTCTGAAAACCGAGGCCTGCCGCTCCCAGGATATGCCCGATATTTTGCATGACCATCCCGGTTTCTGCCTTAATGTCCCCGGATTTCGCCAGCTCGGCAGCAATCTGTCCTGAAACATAAACAGTACCATTTACTTTAACAGCCTGGCTGTAAGGACCAATGGGGGCCGGTGCTTTATCTGAAAATATGATTTGCTTGGGCATAAGTGACAAGAGTTAATGCCGCAAAATTACCAAATTATGCCGTGCCTACCGCCTTATTCCACTTTAAAAAGCGCTTTCAGTTCGGTAGCCTCGGTTGCATTTAACCGGCCGGCCAGCACGAGTCGCAACTGACGACGGCGAAGGGCGCTTAGATACAGCTCATTTTCCTCGTTGGTCTCCGGTTCCAGGGGCGGCACCTCAATGGGCCGGCCGTTCTGGTCCACCGCTACGAAGGTGTAGAATGCGCGGTTGGTGCTTACGCGCTGGCCTGCGGGAATATCCTCGGCCCACACTTCGAGAAAAACTTCCATGGAAGAGTTGAATGCGCGGGTAACCTTCGCGTGCATGGTTACGATGTTGCCCAGGCGGATCGGCTCCGTAAACGACACATTATCCACCGAAGCCGTCACTACAATGCGGTTGGAATGCTTCTGCGCCGAAATCGCCGCGCAAATATCCATCCAGTGCAGCAGCCTTCCCCCCATCAGGTTGTTAAGTGTATTGGTATCGTTGGGAAGCACCATTTCGGTCATGGTTACTTCGGATTGATGGGGCTTTTTCGGTTTCAGCATGTTGGTTTTGAAATGATTTAAAACTTGGGGCAGCGGGTCTTTTTCCGCTCCATATTCTGGGCGCGGTTGCCGATGAGGTAAGTGGCGCGCACCTGAAAAAACAAATAGCTGTCCTTGCTTTTGGCACTTCCGCGGCTCCATCCCGGCTGCCGCAAAGGCTCGCCGATTTCATAGGAACGATCGGATAACAGGCGGGCAATATCGCTCGGAAGCTGATCGGGATTAGGATAAACCGTGCTCACATCGTCGAGGTAATCGGAATTGACGAAGTTATTGCAGAGTTCAAGGCCGAGGCTCAGCCTTTCAGTAGTTTTAATGGAAACTCCGATGCCTGCGGTAAATACCAGCGGCATTCTCTTGTACTTTACCCCCTCGGTCGTGAGCTCCGGCAGGCTGTACCAGGTGCCATTCAGCTTCGCTTTCGGGCTGAGGTAAGTGACTCCCACCCCTCCAAACAGATAAGGATTAATGGGAGCATGCCGGTTATAGGCAAACAAATCCGCCTGCAAACCCAGGTTAATGTCCGGATTGAATGTCTTGAATGAAAGATTGTTCTGGTAATTTTTAGAATACTTCTGGTCGCCCGAAACCTGATAGAAACGCAGCTCCCCGCGTGCGCTCACATGCTCGGTAAGCCGGTACAACGCACCCAGCGACACGGAAGGCCCCAGGCCGAGATGCTTTAAATTCACGCCGTCGTTCAGGTCACCCATATAATAGGCCACCCCCACTCCCGCCGTAACGCTCAACACGCCAAACGGATCGGTATAACGCCCTCCGAATTTCGAACGCCCTTGCCCCAGGACAGTATGCTGAAAAATCATCAGGAACAATGCAGTAAACAGTAGATATTTTCGGTTCATGTGTGATGTCAGTAATGCATGTTGAGTGATGCAAGTTGTAAAAGAAACTGATTTATCCCAAATTGTTAAAGTTAATCTGGGTTGCTTGTATGTAACCCAGATTAGTTTGGTGAAAAGAGTTTCTGAATTGCCAACCTCCTTACTCATATGAATATTTATACAAAGTCCATCGCGGTCCTTTTCCTCTTGCTATTTTCTGTTTCGTGTTCCAAAACAGCGCTGGAAGATTCCTCGAATTGCCTTTTTACAGGTGATACGGTTATACGTGAACTGAAAGGCGACATCTATTACAAGTATACGACATCCAACGATGTAGAAGTTGATGATCAAAAACTCCTTCAAACAGCAACCAGAACTTACACGATGGAAATGAGCAATGGGGTTACGAACGAACATCGGGTCAAGAGAATCGAAACGAATCGTTATATGCTCATTTATGATGCAGGAGGCTTTCTAAAAAACCTGATCCTCCACAAAAGTATGGTGTATCAGGGCTCATCCACCGACCCATATCTCTACAAAGATCAACTGTACACAAATTTTCAGATTGATGATATTCAAACCCACGAATACCACTATCAATCCGGGCAAATAGCATCTGTTTCGATCAAAGTGGTGAGCACCTCTAAACCGGAAAATCAGGCCGCTGACGTCGCCGAATCGGAATACAGCAAGGTTTATCAATATGATGGAAATGGCAAAGTTGTTTCAGCGTTCGCCACATTAAAATTCGGCTCCGTGGCGACCACTTTTGTGGACGGCACTATTGCGACGGAAACATTTAAATCCCAGAGTGGCAATATTTCCAGTGTTAACCACTATAATAAACAAGGACTACTTTCGACGATACTTAGCGGCGGTTCGGCAATTGAAAGGCGGTACGATGCAAGTGGAAACCTTGTGAACGAGTCCGCAACGGCAAATGGACAACCCGGTTACCTGGTCGAATATAAATCTGACAACCACGAAAACCCTGAAAATCAAATTCCAAGGTTCTTCAAAGGCATCCCAGACCCCATTATGACAATTCAGAGAACGGAAGGAAGAAACAACCTCATTTATGAAAAATTTACAACCGTCCGCACCGGAAATGTCGTTTACCTTGATAATACGGAATACAAATACAATGCTTCCGGCTTGCCGGAATCCTCAGTTATGGCCCGGTCAGCCGGCAACTCTGTTGAGACCACCAGCACAACCTTTCGTTACAAATGCCGATAACAAAAAAGACCCGCAATAGCAGGTCTTTTTGTAGTTCATGGTGAATATTAAATGATTGTCTTTTTAGTCTCTTTTGACCGAACTCGCACCGGAAGTGCTGGAATGGATGTCTTTCGCACCGCCCGAGTAGCGGATGCTGCTGGCACCGCTGGCTTCGGCATTTACAGTATTGCTGGCCAATACCGCTGCGCTGCTTGCGCCTGATGCGTCTATACTGACGGTTTTAGCAGAAAAATCACGGCCTTTAAGCGATGATGCACCCGATACGTCGCCGGTCAGGATATCGCCTTCGCCGGTGAGGGTGAGTGACGATGCGCCGGAAAGATCAACGCTCACTTTCGGAGAGGCCAGGCTCATCGTTACCTGAGATGCGCCCGACACTTCGATTTCCATACTTTTCACACTACTGAAACGGGCTACATTGGCTTTCGAAGCACCGGAGAAATCTACGCCTTCAAGGGCTGGCATTACAATGACGATCTCGACGGTTTTCCGGTTTTTGTTCCAGCCATTGTTTTTATAACCCAAATGCAGGGTACTGCCTTTTACGGCTGATTCCATATCGTCGAGGTCCTCGGAGCGGCCTGTTGCCGTTACGCTGAAACTGCCTCCCTGCTTAACATCTATTTTGAATGCGCTGCCCATAGCAAGCTTGTTGAAGCCCGACACGGAAAACTTCCGCGTTTCCTGCGCAGATACCTGGCAAGACAATGCGGTAATCAAAAGGGCAGCGATGAGGAATAGTTGCGTTCTTTTCATGGGTTTAATAAGTTAGATTTTTTGGAAAGATGAAAAGAATGCCGGTGATGTTGCACCGGCATTCAAATTATTCCTGGACATCGATCTTGCTGGCGCCGCTCGCGTGACGGTTCAGGTTCGGAACACGGCTCAATTCTACTTTGGAAGCCCCGGATGCATCCACATCCGCATTCTGGATATTCATTTCTGTGGCCGTCAGCTTGCAGGCCCCGTGCACATCCAGCTTGGCCGACCTTGCCGAACCTCGCAGCGTAGCCTTCGAAGCACCGGAGACATTGACCGATAATTGATCTGCGAATACATTCAGCTCTGTTTTGGAAGCACCCGAAATATCCACATTCAGCTTCGGCAAATCTTTGAACTCCGTCACCAATGTTTTATTGGCACCGGAAAGCGACAGGTTTTCGATCGTAGGCATGGTGATCACGATGCCGACGCGCTCCCATTTGTCCTGGTCGAAGAGGTTGAACTCGCGGTTACGCTTCACACGCAGCACACCGTCTTCCACTACTACCCTGATATCGTCGATGTTCTCCTGGTTGTCCGAATCGGCAGTCACGCCGTATTCTGCGCCCTGGCGGATGATGATCGAATAGGCTCCGCCGATGTCCACTTTTTTGAAGTCCGAAACCGGGAATTGCTTGCTGTAACTTCCGCGCTCGCCTAGTTCCAGATCGCTGTTGTCGTTGTATTCGAATGAATAGCCGTCCCCATCTCCTTCGCTACGCTCGCTGCGAATGTATTTCAAAGGAATATTGGTACAAACCAACCCCGAGTCGCGGCGCATAACCCAAACCAGCTTGTTCCATGTAATGTCGTCGGCATTGGTCAGATCATACTTTTTGATATTCTGCTGCGTACTTTCTCCATCATATAACTGATGGTAAAAGTCCCTTTTCATGGCAAAAGGCTTGTCATAAGGGATATTCAGGGTCAGGTCGATCTCCTGGTCGCGGAACTGGGTACGGCTCGAAAGCACCGGACCTTCGGTGAGCAGGAATACCGAATCCTTCAATTGCGGCGCATATTTAATTTCCCTGGCATTTTTCTCTGCATCCTCGCGGGAGCGACCTCTCGCACGGAGCGTTTTTTCAAGTTTGACACTGTCTCCTGCATTGAAACCTGCCAGCCGTACATCTACATCGATATTTTCTTCGTCATATAAATAATTGTAATCCAAAGTCAATGTCCCGCGCGGCACCGCATAGTAGGTAGTCTCGGTCACTTCGCCTCTCTTGGCAAAATTTCTCTGGTAAGAAACCCCGCCGACAGTGGCACCGATCACACCCACGATCCACAGCCCAAGCAATGTTAGCCACACGCTGCCACTCACGATCCTTTTATTGGAAATCAATGTCAGACCCAGTAAAAGAAATGTTACCAATGGAATAGCAGCCACGAGTATCCCGGAAAGGATCAGTATCTCAGGTAATTCCTGGAAAATCAGCATCGGGATCGGCAGGTTATCGAAGGCTCCTATGCTGGTAAGCCCCAGCGCTACGCCGCCTGCGATCACCAGGCCAAGCAATCCCATCGCCGCGGTACCGATCAGAAACGCCCCGATCAACACCCTCAACACAGGTCCCAATCCTTTCAGCAATCTCCCCAGCGCCGCCACAACCAGCCCGATAGCACGGAAAGGAAGCAGCAATATTTTTGTAGCGATGTGTTCTTCTCCCCCTCTTTCTTCCAAATTGAGGCTCTGTTTGATGTTCGACTCAATATTGGAGAGGGTAATAGGCTCCCCCTGCATTTCCATCTTTTCAGTTAATGTATTGGCAGTCGGAGCGATCACCCAAAGGACAATGTAAATCAGGAAACCGGTTCCGAACAGCAGGATCGACAATACCCAGAGAAAGCGTACCACACCCAGGTCAACCCCGAAATAGGAAGCTACCCCCGCGGCCACACCGCCCACCACCTTACGGTCCGGATCGCGGTAGAATTTCTTGATATGCGCATCTTCTTCCAGCGTCACAGAGCCAGGGAACGCGACCCACATGGCGATATAAACCAGCACACTAAATCCTGAAATGGGGCCGAAGATTTCCTCCGCATTCATATCCAGCATTCCTGAGCCAGCCGGCAGCCCGACCACCGCGAAGAGAAAGGCAAGCCTTATCCAGATCGCATCAATCGTAAAGTAATGTGCGAGCCCGGCCGCTACACCGCCCAAAAGTTTTCTGCGAAGGTCCCTGTAAAGTTTTCGGGGTGCGCCGGGCCTTGCAGGCTCGGTTTTAGGGGCATTCGGTGCATTATAGGAAGTATATGTCTCTTGCTTTGGAGCAGACGATTGTGCAGAAGCAGTTTCCAATGGATCGGCCAGGATATCCTCGGCTTGTTCGATGGCTTCAAAATCGGCCACGGTACCCATTGCAGCGATGAGCTCATCGACATCCGACAGGGATATGACCTGCTTGCTCTCTGCTTTTTGTTTATTTAAAAACCGCTCCGCAATCCTGCCCTCAATGTCTGAAAGGATCTCTTTGCTATCCGCAAACGAAGAAAAATACTTCTGGATAGAGGCGAGATACCCTTTCAGTTTCTCGTAGCCATCTTCCTCGATGTGGAAGATAATGCCGCCTATATTTATGCTGATTGTCTTTTTCATGATTGAAATAATCGAATGTCTCTTAGTGATCAGTTAGGGTCAGGAAGATTGCTTGAAGCCGTTTTGCTCAACTCCTCTGTGCGTTTAATCACGGTTTGCACCGATTCGGCCAGTTCAAACCATGTAGCCTGCATCGCATCCAGGAATACCTTCCCCTCATCCGTCAAAACATAGTATTTCCTTGGAGGGCCCGAAGACGACTCCACCCATTTATAATCCAGCCAGCCCGAGTTCTTTAATCTGGTAAGAAGAGGGTATAAGGTTCCTTCCACCACCATGATGTGTGCGGAAGTGAGTTCATCCAACATATCCGAAGCATATACTTCGCCCCGGGATATGATGTGCAGGATGCAGAATTCTAAAATTCCCTTCCGCATCTGCACTTGGGCATTTTCAATATTCATGTGGTTTCATGAGTTAATTTTAAATGAATATGTTCATGGCTAACAGATAGAATTTATACTTCTAACAATACAAAGGTATACACAGGTACTTTGTGATGCAAGGTACCATGTTAAAAAGATGTTTGGGTTAGGATGAATGGTTATTTTAATATGCCGATCGGTTGAAAATCATTTTGGCGCCGACTTGTACTATCTTGTACATGATCTTGTGCCTGGACGAATGAACTCGTCCCCTATGAAAACCTGACAATTTTGAACACAAAACCACAACTTTACATCATCGCCGCAATGAGCGAAAACCATGTGATCGGGCTGAATAACAGTCTGCCGTGGCACCTGCCCGACGAATGGGCGCATTTCCGAAAAGTCACTGCCGGCAAGGCGTTCATCATGGGCAGAAAGAGCTTCGAAGCGCCCGACGCGCTGCATTCGGAATACCGGAACGTGATCATCACATCGAACCCGCCGGCCGCCGCGGAGCCGCATACTGAATACGCAAAAGATATTTCTGCCGCCCTCGCGTTACTTTCCGGCGAGACCGACGTATTCATACTGGGCGGCGCGAGTGTTTTTAAACAAATGCTCCCGCTGGCCGACAGAATGTATTTAACTATTGTACACGCACAAGTAGAAGGCGATGCTTATTTCCCGGCATTCGACCCTGACGACTGGCAACTTCTGAGCTCGGAGTTTCATGGTACCGATGACGATCATGAGTATTCGTTTTCGATGAACCTGTACGTTAGGAAGCAGCCGGAATAAGCTAAACCGTCCTTGTGCATCAAAATTCAACATGATGACAAGGACATCGGCACACACGTTACTAATTTCCTGCTGCCTTTTTTGCTATGCCCAATGCAATGCGCAGCAAACCTACGGCAATGAATGGATCGATTACCGGCAGACTTACCTGCGCATTCCAGTGGTGCAAACCGGGATGTACACGATCACGGCCGCCGAGCTCCTGCGCTATGGAATCCCGGTCGATTCCCTGCCGGCATCCGGGATTCAAATGTTCGTTCACGGCACCGAACTCCCGATCGAAGTTTTGGGCGATCCGTCAGGCAAGCTGGGTCCCGAGGGGCACATTCTGTTTTATGGACAAAAAAATGATGGTACCGCCGACACTGCGCTTTATACAAAGCCCGGTGCAATGCCGCATCCTTATTATAATCTCTATTCCGACACCACTGCCTACTTCCTTACCTGGCAAACGGGCAAGCCGGGATTAAGAACCAGCTTCCCCAGGCCCGGCACCGTTATCGACAGCGCTGCATTTCATTGGGAAGAGGCATTGCAACTTTTCACTTCGCATTACCTGCCCGGGCGGTTTTTCCCGCCGGAAAGCAGCTATGGTACCGGCTCGCTCCTCACCGCTTATGACGAAGGCGAAGGATGGACCGGCCCGGAAATCGCCGAGTACAGCTCATTTGAAATTACTTTTAAAACCAATGACCTCGTCAGGGAGCAGTTCAAGGATATTGACTGCGAAATGCTCCTGGCCGGCTGGGCACCGGGCGTGCATTCTTTCGAGTTATGGAGCGGAAACAAGAACAAACTAAGCAGGAAACTGGCCAGAATTGATATTAATGGTCGTGAGGCAAAGCATATCCATTGTAAACTAAAAACCGGAGACCTGGACAAAACTGGCGGGCTGACGTTAACGCTCATGCCCGCAGGTGCAGGCGGGCACGTATCGCTCTCGTACGCACGCATGCGCTACCCGCAGGCAGGCACACGGGTAGCGCCCGAACCGATGCCTATCCTTCCTTCTCGGCGCATTCGGTTCGCTCAAATCGATCCGGGAACAGATTACTTCATCATTACACATCCGCTCATGCGCGTGCGGGTGAACGCGCTCGACCCCGTCGCCGAATATGCCCTTTACCGGTCTTCGAACAACGGCGGAGCTTACAAAACCGCCACCGTGTACAGCTATGAGCTTTATGATCAGTTCAATGCAGGGCAACCCGGTCCGCAAGGGATCCGCAATGCGATCCGCTGGTTAAATAGTCAGGGGAATTTGAAGTTTGTGTTGCTGGCAGGCAGGTCTGTCGATCCGCAGAAAGCAAGAAAAATGAAGGGTTCGTGGCAAACCGATATGATACCCAATGCCGGGTGGCCCGGCTCGGACGTGGCGCTGGCTACTGAAAAAGGCAGCCCGCTGGTTCCGATAGGCCGCATTAATGCATCAAATTCGCAACAACTGCTCCATTACCTCCGCAAAGTGCAGGCGATGGAAGCCGAACCTCCTTCGGCAGCCTGGCGGAACCGGATATTGCACCTCAGCGGTGGCCGCTCGCGCGATGAGCTGGATGTTTTTAGCTCTTACATTCAATCATTTGAAAAGAAACTTGCCAATACATCGTTCGCCCCTCGAATAACCACGATTTCAAAGCTTACAGATCATGCGGTGGAACCGGTTTTGATTGATAAACAAGTGAATGAAGGCGTTGCACTCATTACTGTGTTCGGCCATTCGTCCATTGATGTTACCGACATCGATATAGGCCGCGCCAGCGATCCCGCACGCAACTATCAAAATAATCCGCGTTATCCGGCCGTCATAGTGAATGGCTGCGCGGCAGGCAGTATTTTTTATTCAAATCAAACATTGAGTAGTGACTGGATTTTCGCCCCGGAAAGCGGGGCCGTGCTATTCCTGGCGCACACATTCAACGGGCCGTCGACGGCGCTGAGGCGTTACACCGACATTTTCTACGAAGTACTGGCAGATTCTGCATTCACGCACGAACCGTTTGGAAAGATCCGGCAGGAGGCGATCAGGCGAAACCTCTCGCGCAACCCCGGCATTCTGGACAGCATTACCGTTGAACAAATGACGCTGCACGGCGACCCCGCCATCCGCATTTTTCCCGCCACACCCGACGGCTACCCCGGCGAGCCGACCGACCTTCCCCCACTCATGCAGGTTACGGTAGACGACAGGCAAGTTACGAATCATGAGCTGGTTGGGGCCAGGCCCGTCATCCGGATCCGCATTTACGACGACAACCTCCCAACCGCCGACAACGACACGACGCTCGCGACAGTCTGGCTGAAAAGAACCTGCCCGGGATGCACGCATGTAAGGCTTTCGATGCAAAGTGCTTCGGGGAAGAACATAGCAGGGCGGTTTTATGAAATCATGCTTGAACCTGCATTCATTCCCGGCGAATACCTGCTTACCATTCAATGTCGTGATAAAACTGGGCACTCGGCGCCTCCCTACCAGGTTCAATTTGAAGTATCAGCCGAGAGCGGGCCGATCTCGGTGACAGTTTCGCCGAATCCTTCTGCACAGTGGTTCAGGTTCTCGGTTTCCCACGAGGGACCGCTTGCCACCGACCTCGAACTGAACATCCGGAACACGGTGGGAACGACAGTGTTCCGGAAACTGTTACATTGCCATACAGGCCGGAACGAATGGTTCTGGAATCCGGCAATCTTCTCCGCCGGGCTTCTGGCAGGACTTTATCACTACACGATCGGCTCATTGGAAGCCCTCCGTCCACCGGCATTCCCATTCAAGGGTTTGCAGGGCTATTTGCTTTATGCCCCCTGAGCCAGCGCCGCAGAATGCCGTTTTACCACTTTACCTCATTTTGTTTCCACAAAAACTTATTATTTTTGTCCATTATAAAAAAGATATCCCATTGAAAGAATACGGTAGTAACGTACAAAAATTGGCCGACCACATCGTCAGGATCGAGGATAAGGCTAAGCGCACCCTCTACGCGCACATCCTGGTCGAGCTCATGCGTCAGATACATCCCAACATGCGGGATAACCAGGACTACACCAACAAGTTGTGGGACGACCTGTACATTATTTCCGGCTTCGAGTTGGATGTCGACAGCCCTTTCCCTCCGCCATCCAAGGAAGCGTTGGGCAAAAAACCCCTCCGTGTTGAATACAACCAACAAAACCTGGCGTTCCGCCATTACGGCCGCAATATCGACCTGCTTCTGGAAAAGGCTTCCCAAACCGAAAACCCGGAAGACCGCCTTGCATTTGTTTCGTATATTTTTCGTCTGATGCGCTCGTTCTTCAACGCATGGAACAAGGATAATCCGGAAGACAACGTGCTGCTGAGCCAGCTCGAACAGCTCAGCAAGGGCCGTTTGCAGGAAGAAATCGACTATATCCGAAAATCAGGACCTATCGACGCCGCGCCAAAAGACCGCAACAACAACCAGGAGCGGAACCGCGTGAACCAAATGGGCGGAAATAACTTCAAAGCGCAGTCAAGCCACAATGCCGACAGGCAAGGCAACAACAACCAGGGCAATCAGAACCGTAACCGGAACAACAAATTCGCTAACCGGAACGGAAACAACAACAACAATAATAACCGGAATAACAACCGCAAAAAACCTGGAATGTAACATCCAGGTTTCATTTTATACCGTCTCAATTGCCCAAATTCTTCTATGGCATCATTCAAAATTACCGGGGATCGACGTCTCAAGGGTGAAATC
>CBIHPQ010000211.1:0-11776 GCA_966211825.1 uncultured Dyadobacter sp.
ACAGCCTCGTACCAGCCTACGGCCTCGCAGAGGCGACACTGGCCGTAAGCCTGCATTTGAATGGCATAGCAATGACTTATCGCAAGCTCGGAGATAGCAAAGAGGTTGTCGCCTGCGGCCCTCCGGTGGAATTTACCCAGGTATCAATTGTGGACCCTGTCAGCAACCTAAGTTTGCCGGAAGGTGAAGAAGGCGAAATATGGGTCAAAAACAACGCAATAGCCGCAGGTTACTGGGAAAAGCCGGAGCCTACCAAGGCCACTTTCCAGGCGTATACGAGCGATGGCGAGGGCCCCTATTTGCGGACAGGTGATTTAGGTTTTTTGGAGAATGGATTGCTCTTCATTACCGGCCGGACAAAGGAGCTGATCATCATCCGCGGGGTCAATTACTATCCGCAGGACATTGAGGAAGTAGTGAGTGAAAGCCATCCGGATGTCCAGCCGAATGCAGCGGCGGCATTTTCTGTCGAAACGGAACAGGGCGAGGCGCTGATGATCGTGAGCGAAGTACGGCGCGTATCGCAAACACCGGATGATGAGAAATCCATCAAAACTAAAATGGCCCAGAGCGTGGGATTGGCGTTCGGGCTTATCCCGCATGAGATCTTGTTGATCCCCCCAGGAAAACTACCTAAAACTTCCAGCGGCAAAATCCAGCGTTTGAAGGCGCGTGAGATATTTGCCAAAAAAAGCATTATAGATTAATAACGGTTACATAAAAGGCCGTATACTTTTAAAAAACCTGTAAAAGTACTATTTTCACCGTAGTATTCAGTGCTTGTCACAAACTTCAACTAAATGACTAAAACATTTACCGAAATTTCCGGCTGGATAGTTGAGCGCATTGCCCACCATGCGGAAATAGACCCCTCCGAAGTAGATCTTGACGCCGAAATCATCGATTACCGTTTAGATTCGCTCCTCATGGTCGACATCACCACCGAGTTACAGGAATGGCTCGGGGTTGAGTTGAGCCCATCCATATTCTGGGAAATGGGCACTATTAATGCTACTACCCAATGGATTGTAGAAAACCAGGAAGCCTGAAAGCATGTTGGCTTTTTCCATACTGGCATACCTGCTGGCAAACCTGGGGATCGGTCTCTGGGCTTCAAAAAAAATCTCCACCACCCGGGACTTTGTGCTGGCAGGACGCCAGCTTCCGCTGATCCTGGCCGCCTCCGCAACATTTGCGACGTGGTTCGGATCAGAAACCATCATGGGTGCGTCCACCGAGTTTGTCGAACACGGCGTGCTGGGTATCATCGAAGACCCGTTCGGTGCGTCATTGTGCCTGCTTCTGGTGGGATTGTTTTTTGCCAGAAGGTTTTACAAAATGAATATTATCACATTTTGTGACTTTTTCAGGATTCGCTACGGTCGTAATGCCGAACTGCTCTCCGCCATTCTGATCATTCCGTCCTATTTTAGCTGGATAGCCGCCCAACTCCTCGCCATGGGCATTGTGCTGAAAGTAGTGCTGGGCTGGTCGCTGCTGATGTGCATTCTGGCAAGCTCCTTCGTGGTCATCCTGTACACCATCTGGGGCGGAATGTGGTCCATATCGATCACCGACTTTATCCAGACGATCATGATCATCGTCGGCCTGTTCATCGTAGCCACTGTGCTATATCAGGAAGTAGGAGGTTTCCAGCCATTGATCCATGCTGCACCGGACGGTTTTTTCCGGTTTCTCCCCGAGAATACGCTCAAAGGGCATCTCGAATACTTCGCCGCCTGGATCACCATCGGCCTCGGGTCGATTCCCCAGCAGGATGTATTCCAACGGGTAATGTCTGCAAAATCGGCCCGCGTATCGGTGCAGTCGACGCTGCTCTCATCCCTAATGTACCTCACAATCGCACTGCTGCCGCTGTTCATCGGCCTTTGCGGGCATTATCTCTACCCGGGCGAAGAACAGGACGGCCAAATGATCATTCCGAATATGGTTTTGAAACATATGAGCCTGCCCCTTCAAATCCTGTTTTTCGGCGCATTGGTTTCGGCTATCCTGAGCACGACCAGTAGTGCTATCATGGCGCCCGCAGTCGTTTTGGGGGAGAATATTTTCAAATTTTTCAATCCAAAACTCGAAGACCGGCAATTGCTGAAAATCATTCGTACAGGCATTATCGGTATCACGGTCGTCTGCATTTTCATGGCCGCTACCCGTGAAAGCATTTTTGAACTCGTTGCCGAATCATCGGCATTCAGCCTCGTATCGCTGTTTGTTCCGCTGGCGGCGGGGCTTTACTGGAAATCCAGCAATACCTTGGGCTGCATTCTCTCGATGATTGCAGGCCTGGTAGTCTGGCTGGCTTGCGTATATATTGAAACCGAATATCCGGCGCTTGTGTACGGCCTTCTGGCTAGTGTTCTGGGCATGGTAGCCGGGTGGGTCTGGGGCAAAATCGGAGGATCGCCAGTCGCATCCTGAGCCGATCAGGCCGTTTCTGCTTCCGCTTTACGGTCCCAGCCTGCAAGCGCATTCAAATGCACCGCTTCCCGGTCGGCCTGCATGATCATTTCCAACTCCTCCATATGCTTTCGCGCAGCGTGAATGTATTCTTCATCATTGCGGATGCTCGACAGGTGTTTCAACGTCCGTTCATCGTGCATGAAGAACGTCTTTGCCATCCGGGTTGCCTCGTGCGCACGGTGCCCGAGCAATTTCAGCGCGTCCACGCCTAATCTCAGGCTCGTGTCAAATGTTTCCCGGTAAATGTGCATCATACCCGCATTCATGAGGTCGTACGCGTCATTGCGGTTGGTCGAGCGCACGAGCATATGGAGGTTAGGAAAATGCTTTTTTACAGTTTCAATCAGTTCAAGCCGCTTTTCCTCGTCGCTGATCGCGATAATGATCATCTGCGCGCGACCGGCACCGGCAATGTCAAGCAATTCATAGCGTGTAGCATCGCCGTAATACACTTTCAGGCCGATCCGCCGCAAGAAATCGACATTGTCGCTGTCATTGTCAAGAACCGTCGCTTCCACGCCATTGGCACGCAAAAAACGGCCGACAACATTCCCGAAATGTCCGTAACCGGCTATGATCACCGGGTTATCCTGCTCTTCCACATCGCTAGGCCGCTGTTGCACCTGCAATCCAGCACTTACGAGGCAGAAACGGGTCAGGATAAATTTCTCATTCACCACCATCGCCAGCGGCGTCATAGCCATACTGATCGCCACGACGGCCGTCATCGTGTCGGTTATGCCTTTGTCCAAAACACCTTGCTGTACCGAAAAGCTCAGCAGCACGAATGCAAACTCGCCGATCTGGCTCAGGCCAATGCTGAATATGAAGTTCTGCGCGTTACGCACCCCGAATATTTTTCCTAAAACAAAAAGAACAGCCATTTTGAGCGACATCAGGCCGGCCACTAATCCGATGATCAGTAATGGCTTGGAGACAACCAGTGAAAAATCAATCGAAGAACCTACCGAGATAAAAAACAGCCCGAGCAGCAGCCCTTTAAAAGGATCGATCGAGCTTTCGAGCTCGTGGCGATACTCGCTGTTGGCCAATACCACGCCCGCAACAAAAGCACCCAGCGCAGGGCTGAGGCCAACGGAAGTCATCAGTACGGCAATGCCGACCACGAGCAGCAATGCCGTGGCAGTAAACATTTCACGCAATGCGGTGCGGGCCATCATGCGGAAAACCGGCCTTAACAGATATTTTCCCGTCAGCACGATCGCCGAAACTGAAAGCAGCACGACTATCGCCTGCTGCCAAGCGGGTAGGGCACTCACCAGCGAACCGCCTTCGCCATGCCCGTCGGCCAGGCCGGCATGGTCGGCCAATAGCGGGAACAATGCAAGCATTGGAATGATCGCCAGATCTTGAAATAGCAGTACCGAGAAAGAGCTTTGCCCGGCAACCGTTTTCAGCCAGCCTTTTTCATCCAGTGTCTGCATCACGATCGCCGTCGACGACATGGCAATGATCATCCCCAGTGCAAGTGCTTCTTTCCAGCTTACATCGAAAAGCATGGCGATACCGGCCACGAGGACCGTCGTAATGCCTACCTGCAAGCCCCCCAGCCCGGCAATGCTCTTGCGCATGCGCCACAGCCGGGAAGGTTCGAGTTCGAGGCCAATGACAAACAGCATCATTACCACCCCGAATTCGGCGAAGTGCATAATGTCCTGGCCTTCCATTCCGATGAATTTCAGACCCGCGGGACCGATTATCACCCCGGCGACCAGGTAACCCAGCACCGATCCCAAACCCAGTCGTTTCGCAATGGGAACCATTACCACCGCTGCCGCGAGGTATATCATTGCCTGAAAAAAGAAGGATTGCTGCATCGTTGAGGGTCGTTTAGTGTGGAAAAAGTTCGTTTAAATATTCTATCCCTGCAAAATTTGCGGGATCAATGCGGTCGTTCACCAGTGCGTCCAAAAGCTCGGCATACTGCTCACCGCAGGCTTTTAGCTCATAATCTTCTATCGCGTAAGTTTCGTGCACCACAAAAGGCGGCAGGTAATCCATCCGGCATAAATAGGCCGTCTGATTGAAAGGCAAGAGGTACTGGCCTACGGGAAACCGGTTATACCCCGATGAAGAGTAGGCTTCACGCCCGCCCCCGCACGACACTGCATTGAATATCTTCTTGCCCTTTAACGCATGTCCTTTCGGCCCGTACGCCCAGTTATATTCCAATACGAGGTCCTGCCACTGTTTCAGGATCGGCGGACTGCTGTACCAGTAGAACGGATGCTGAAATACGATGATATCGTGCTTTGCCAACAGTTGCTGCTCTCTTTTTATATCAATAAAAAGATCGGGATAATGCTCGTAGAGGTCGTTGAAAGTCACTCCTTTTACCTTGCGGGCATACATTTCCAGCGTTTTCTGAACATTGGATTTACTGAGGGTCGGATGGGCAAACTGAATAAGGACCTTGGCCATAATATGGAATTGATACAAAAAACTTACGGCACCAAAATTACGGAACCTATCGTTCTCCGCGCTTCGAGATCGGCCTGCGCCTGATTTGCTTTTGATAATGGATAACGCGTAATGGCCAGTTTTCCGAATATTCCCTTGCGAAATGCGTCGAATGTATCCGCCGCGTATTCTTCGAGCAGCTCGCGGTCGGTAATGTAGGCACTGAGTGTGGGTGTGGCCATCACAATGGTTCTTTCGCGGAGCAATGCGTGGTCGATATGCTCGGGCTGGCCTGATGACGATCCGTAGAGCACGATTTTGCCGCCTTTCCGGATCAGGTCCAGCGAATGCGTGAAAGTATCTTTTCCTACGCCATCAAAAACCACATCCACCCCTCTGCCGTCCGTGATTTCCAGGACAGAACCTACAAACTCCCGGCATTCGGCCAGGAAAACGAAATCGGCGCCATTAGCGAGCACCGCCTCCTTCTTTTCCTCCGAACCCGTCGTACCGATCACCGTGGCACCGAGCGCCTTGGCCCATTTGGTTACCAGCGTTCCCACGCCGCCTGCGGCCGCATGCACGAGCACTACGTCGCCGGGCTGTACCGGGTTAATCACCTTCACGAGCATTCTGGCCGTAAAACCCTTCACCAACATTGCCGCCGCTTCTTCCGATGATATTTCGTCGGGAATGTGGATCAGCTGTTGGGTCGATACAACCCGCCTTTCCGCGTAGGCACCGGGAATAAAGTGGTACCCCACGCGATCGCCGACATTAAATTCGGTCACCCACGGCCCCACTGCTTCGATGACGCCGGCAGCTTCAATGCCCGGCGTGTAGGGAAACGATTTAACGGGAAACTTCCCGTCGCGGTAGTAAGTATCTACAAAATTTAGTCCGATAGCCTCCTGGCGTATCCTTACCTGCCCCGGGCCCGGTTCCGTAATGGTCTCTCTTTCGTAACCCAGTACCGAGGGCGTTCCTTGCTTGTAGATTTTTACTATACCCGATTTATTTGCTATTTCTGTAATTAACCCTGACATGTCCGTAAGCATTGTCATTATGGAATGCTTGTTCCATCATTGGACAAAATTTATTTTTTGATAGATTTTATTAAAAATTCGGCCTGCTGGTGCACCAGTTCCTCATCCCCAAACACGAGGAAGGACTGCCAGAATCCGGTAAAACTGGATACGATAAAATTGGCGAGTGTGCCTACGTCCCGTTTGCCGCTGATCTCTTCCGCCTTCTGGGCTTTTTTCAAAAGCTCTTTCAGCAGCGCCGTCAGACTGGTTGTATTTTCCTTTAATATGGCGTGCACTTCTTCATCCGACGACGCAAGTTCAAACGTCGATTTCACCCCCAGGCAAGTCCTTTCCTCGTCGATCGTCCTGAGCGCGGCCTTTTTGATGATCTTTTCAACCGTCTTAATGGGTGACTTTGTCTCCTCGGCCACTTTGCGGTAATCTTCAAACATGCTTTCGGTATAACTTCGGAGGCATTGGAGGAACAAGGTGTGCTTGTCGCCATAAGTGTCGTAAATGCTCCCACGGTTCAGCCCCATCGTTTCCACGAGGTCCTGCATGGAGGTGGCGTTGTAGCCCTTTTGCCAGAAAAGGCATTTTGCCTTTTCCAGCCGCTCTTCCGGTTCGAATGCTTTGTTGCGTGCCATGACTATCAGACAATTATTTCAGAACGAACGTTCCAAAATAAAGGTAATAATCTCACCAGCTCCCAAACCAAGTGTTATGCGTTATCTTAGATAATGAACTTGGCTACGCCGCCATCCACTTTCAATGCAGAGCCATTTGTACCCGACGAAAGCGGGCTAGCCACGTAGGTTACGAGATTGGCGATTTCCTCGACGGACGCGAATCGCTGCAACAGCGACGTCGGCCTCGCATTTTTGAAAAAGTCTTTCTCAGCTTGCTCCGCCGACATATTGCTGGCTTCCCCGAGCTGTTTTACAAAATCAGCCACACCTTCCGATTTCGTCGGGCCGGGCATTACTGTGTTCACCGTGACGTTGGTTCCCTTGGTAAGCTCCGCCAAACCGCGGCTGACAGCCAGCTGGGCTGTTTTAGTAGTTCCGTAATGGATCATTTCTTCGGGAATATTTACCCCCGATTCGCTGGAAATGAATATGATCCTGCCCCAGTCTTTGGCAATCATTTTCGGAAAAAAGTACCTGGAAAGGCGCACGCCGCTCAGCACATTCACTTCGAAAAACCGGAACCACTCTTCGTCCGAGATTTCAGTGAAGGGTTTTGGCTCGAAAATCCCGGCATTGTTAACGAGTATATCAATGTCCGGAAGTTGTTCCAGCAACGCATTTACTTCTTCCACTTTCGAAAAATCGGCTGCAAAACCGCTCGCGTTGGCGCCCGGGGCCGATTCCTTTAATTTCTGAACAGCTTCCGCCACTTTACTTTCCGAGCGGCCATTGATAATGACATGAGCGCCTTCTTTGACCAGGCTTTGTGCGATCGCAAAGCCGATACCCTGCGTAGAACCGCTGATGAATGCGGTTTTGCCGTTGAGTTGCAAATCCATAAATGAATGATAATGTGATTGTGATGAATGTTTGAACAGCCTGGACCGGCATTTCTTGCAATGATGCCGGGAATCCATAATTTTATAACACATCCCTAAACAAAATCATCGCATGAAAAACCTTTATCTTTTCTTAATGCTTTTGCTGTCGCTGGCTACAAATGCGCAGGGCCCACGCGTTCTGATCGTTACCGCACACCCGGATGACGAGACCATGTTTCCGGTAACCATTTTCAAAATAACCCGGGAACTGAAAGGTTCTGCCGATCTGGCACTGATCACCGATGCGTCGGGCGGCTACAATGGCCTCGTCGCATCGAGTTACTATGGCCTGAACCTCGTGGATTCGGCCACCGGACGGAAGCATTTGCCCCTGCTGCGAAAAAAGGAACTGATGGCCTCGGGTGATGTCATGGGGATCGGCAATTTCTTCTTTCTCGATCAGCTGGACGACTACTACAACCGGGACGAAAAACCCTATTTGCAGGGTAAAAACTGGGATATTGCTTATGTAGAAAAAAAGCTGGACCAGATCCTCGCCAATGGCCACTACGACTTCGTTTTCTGTCTGGTCCCGCACGAGGGCCAGCATGCGCATCACAAAACCGCCTCTATCAGCGCAATAAGGGCCGTTCAGCGTTTTAAAGGGTCAAAAAAGCCTGTGGTGTTGGGCGGGCAGTCGCAAAACAAGGGCTATACATTTCAATTTGCAGGTCTTCCGGGCTACGCAGAAACCAATATCCTCAAAAGCGCACCGGTATTTGAATTCGACCGTTCCTATGGATTCGGAGAAGATAAAAAGCACAGCTACATGATCGTGGCCGACTGGGTGAAAGCTGCCCATAAATCGCAAAGCGGCGATATGAACCAGGCTATGCACCGGGGTGATCTGGAAGCGTTCTGGTATTTTGCGATCAATGGCGAGGATAGTGTCGCTAAGACGAAAGCGTTGTTCGACGCGATCAATTCTTCGGGTTATTCCAAAAAATAAGGGAGACTGGTACCTGCATCAGGCTGGCTGCATGGTCATGAAGAGCGAGCTGCCGAATGGCGCTTTGCCGAGGATGGCGGATTCTGCTTTGGTAATCGTTTTTAAGATCGCATTCACAGCGTCACCCGGGTACTCGACATCAGAATCCAGGTCGTCTACATTGACTTTTTTCTTCCGGACCTGATAATTCTGCCATTGCCGCACGAGCAAAATCGGCAAGGAGAGCGCAAATGGCCAGTATGTATTGAAACGGATCGTTAACCCGGCCGCCTTGCAAAATGCCTGGAACTGTTCCAGTCTGAAACGCCGTGAGCTCCCCACCGCGAGGTCGTGCGTACCCGAAAAGGACTCGAATGCGTGAATATTAATGATGATCAACCCATTGCGGTTCAACCGCTTTTTAAATGCGGCCAGGGCGCGGATGATTTCTTCGTCCGTCAGGAAATAGAGCGCGTCGTTGCAGGTAATGATGTCGAAAGTCTCGCCCGGTTCAAATGCATCCACATTCCGGAGGTCCCCGAACACGACATTCAGGTCACGCTCTTTCGAGAAATCAATGGCGTGCTGTGAATAATCGAAGCCCCGCAGGTTGGAATAGCCATTTTCCTTTAAAAAAGACAGTAAACCGCCGGTACCGCATGCTGCGTCGAGTATTTTGAGATCGGGATCCATGGCCCGGAACTGCTTACGTAACTGGGCCAAAACCTTCCCGTGGAGGATCTGGTACCACCACAGCTTGCGCTCGGTCTCGTACATGCGCTGGTATTCGAGCCGGTTGTCGATCATACGCGTTCGGAGCTGTTATATTTGATCACGTACTGCGGCTGCCCGCTTTGCGCCATGAAACTCTTGCCGATATATTCCCCCAAAACGCTCAGCAACAGGCATTGAATGCCGCCAATAAAAAGAATGGTAGCCGTTACCACCTGCCAGCCTTTCGGATCGGGACCGATGATCCATTGGATTGTCAGGAAGAGCAAAAGGAAAAAGCCTAAACTGAACAGCCCCACGCCGATGGGCACAAAAAGGCGGATCGGTAAGGACGAATAGCAAAAAAGGATGTTCAGGAAAAGCGATACCAGCTTGTGAAATGTATAGTTGGAATCCCCTTCCTCCCGCTTTTGGTGGGCAACCTGCACCGTCCCGATGTTCCGCGTGATCCGGAATATCAGCCCGTCGATATAGGGATAAGGCCCGTGGTATTTGATAATTTCCTGTACGACTTCCTGCCTGATCAGCTTGAAACTCGACAGGTACAGGTCCTTGGGTTTATTCAAAAGATAGCTCGTGAGCCAGTTAACAAACCTGCTGCCCATATTCCGGCCGACAGAATGCTGTTTTTTGGCATAATAAGTATAAACGACATCGTAATCACCCGATTCGGCAGTTTCTACCAACTTTAATATCTCCTCCGGCGGGTTCTGGAAATCGTCGTCGATCATGACGCAATAGTTGCCGAACGCCCAGTTGAGACCGCACATTACCGCATTGAATTCCCCGTAATTTCGCCGCAACGAAATGAAGCGCACATTGGCATAGGCTTGCGACAGTTCCCGGCAAACCTGCTCGGAGCGGTCGCGGCTGCCGTCGTTGACCATTACGATCTCGAATGAAATTTCTGATAAAGTCGCCTGGAGTTTTTCGATCAGCGGCCGGATGGTTTTTTCGCTGTTGTAAACCGGGATGATGACCGATAGCTTCATTGACGATCGAATTGATTGACGGTTTGAATGATATAGGCCACCTCATCGTCCGTCAGAACCGGGTTGAGCGGCAAACTGATCACTTGCTGGTGGATCTGCTCTGTCAAAGGCAAATGTAAATCTTTATATGCTTTGTAGGCCAATTGTTTATGAATCGGCTGCGGATAATGGACGTTCGTCTGCACACCGCGCGCATCGAGAAAGGCGATGAACTCCGCGCGCCGAGGATGCCGCACTACAAACAGGTGCCACGCGTCTTCCAAAATCCGGTCGCCGGGAGGTAATGTCAGGTCTTGGCATTTCAATTCCTGCAAATAGCGACGGGCGATCTCCCGCCGGCGGGTGTTTTCAGGATCCAGATAGGGCAGCTTTACACTGAGGACGGCAGCCTGCATTTCGTCCAGACGGCTGTTTACGCCCAGGTATTCGTTCTGGTAACGGATTAGCGAGCCATAATTGCGCAGGTAACGTATTTTTTCAGCCAATGCGGGATCGTTGGTAGTAATGGCACCGGCATCGCCCAGTGCACCCAGGTTTTTGGTAGGATAAAAACTGAATGCCGTCGCGTCTGCCCAGGCGCCTACTTTTCTGCCCTCGTGCGTAGCCCCGTGCGCCTGTGCGGCGTCGGTGATCACTCTGAGGTCGTGTTTTCGTGCGAGATTGAGGATTTGTGCTATTTCGCAGCTTCTTCCGTAAAGGTCGACGGTGATAATGGCTTTCGTCCGCGGTGTAATGGCCTGCTCTATCAGCGCGGGGTCGATCAGCATCGTATGCGGGTCGGGTTCCACGAAAACGGGTTTCAGGTGCAAATAACTGACGGGTAGTACCGAGGCGATGTAGGTATTGGCCGGCACGATGATCTCACTGTCTTTCGGCAGGTCCATCGCCAGCAATATCAGCGTGATCGCGTCCAGGCCGTTGGCCGTTCCCACGCAATGTTCCGCCTCACAGTATTCGGCGAAAGCCTTTTCAAATGCTTTTAATTCATTGCCCAGAATGTACCATCCCGACCGTACCACGCGGAGGGTTGCGTCTTCGATGGCTTGCAGATAAGGGGCATTTACCTGATTTAAATCCAGAAATGGGATCATTGAGATACTGTCTGGATTAGCTGATTCAGCGGATAGGGCTCATCGATGTAGTCAGCCTTGTCGTAATATTCATTCGACAATACCAACAGGATCGCATCATCCGAGAAGGAATCCATGATGTGCCAGTCTTTGGGTTCGAGGATCAGGCAGGAAACGGGGTTGTCCAGAATGTAAATCTCTTCTTTTTCACCGTCGTTGGAGTATATACGACAGCTGCCATGAATGCACACCAGGGCATTCCACGTTTTGTGATGCCTATGGCCACCTCTCTGTGTCTCTCCCGCGCCATATATGTAAAATACGCGTTTGATCGTACCAGGGATGATTTTTTCAAAGACTGTGAGGTTCCCCGATCCGGTATTAAATGTATCCAGCTCTACTAATAGCGGCATATGACAATTTCTTGATTGTTAGGGTGTGGCTAAACTCTTTCAGGTATGCAATCTTCTCTCTAAAAGTAACCGTTTAGTAAATGTCAGGTATTTTTCCTTTAAAATACAAAAATACCTTTCACATAAAAAAATCGATTATCC
>CBIHPQ010000212.1:0-11769 GCA_966211825.1 uncultured Dyadobacter sp.
TACAATAATTCTTCTTATGAACAGATCCAGGTTGGCTAAAAGTTATAAATCTATACTTCCCTATTTCCTGAGTTTAATCATTTCCTTACCCGCTTTTTCACAGGTTACTGCTCCAACAGCCCCTTCCGGAACTGCCGCCCCGACTTCGACGGGCGCACAAGGCAATACGCAATCGGGACCGAGGGGCAACAGCACAGGTACGGGTGGTAATACACAATCCGGCCCGGGTGGCCAGCAAGGCACGAACCAGCAAGGTGGCAACCAGCAGGGCACGAACCAGCAATCGGGTAACCAGCAGCAAGGAAACGATGGCCAGGGAGGCGACAAAGGCAAAAATGCCGCTAACCAGAACGGTCAGAATGGCCAGAATAGCGAAGGCGGCGATCAGAGCAAGATCAACACGAGCACCAGCACCACGCTGAGCCCCGCCGAACAGCAGAAAGAGGCATTTCGCCAGAAAATCTACGGTTATGCGATCTTTGCCGACAAAAATCTCGCACCAATGCCTGATTTACAGATCGTTACACCAACTACTTACGTTGTAGGACCTGGTGACGAATTGAAAATCTACCTTTACAATTACGCGGAAAGTACTTACGAAACGGTTGTTAACAAGGACGGTTTCATCAGCATTCCACGTGTGGGTAATGTAATGGTGGCCGGTCGCACGATCGAAGAAATCAAAAAAATCCTGATCGATAAGTTTGCCAAATTTGTACCGGGAATGATCGGCACAGGTGGCGAAGCAGCCCGTACCAAACTGATGGTTACGCTTGGCGAAGTACGTTCAGTGAAAGTTTTTGTGACCGGTGAAGTGATCAATCCGGGCACTTATACGGTGTCGTCGCTGTCGTCTGCATTCAATGCATTATACCAGGCCGGCGGACCTAACGAAATTGGATCTTTCCGCGAAGTACGTGTTGTCCGCCAGGGTAAAGTTGTGTCGAGAATGGACATTTATGACTACCTCGTAAATGGCAAGATCGATGGCGATATCCGCGTTCAGGAAAATGACAATATCGTCGTGGGCTATTACCTGAAACGCACCGAGATTGCGGGGATGGTAAAACGTCCGGGCATTTATGAATTGAAACCGGAAGAAAAACTAGGTGATGTGCTCCGCTATTCAGGTGGTTTCAGCGACAAGGCTTACCGTGCAAGATTGAAAATACAACGCATCACTTCCAAAGAGCGTAAAATCCTGGATGTGTCGGAAGACCAATACGACAGTTTCGAAATGGCGACCGGCGATTCGATCAACGTGGAGACTGTGCTTGACCGCTTTGAGAACATTGTAACGATCGAAGGTGCGGTAATGCGCCCCGGTGAATACTCGCTCGACAACAGCCCAACGTTGAAAAAGCTGATCGATAATGCGCAGGGAATGCGTGAAGATGCATTTGTGGGTCGTCTGAATGTGCTCCGCACCCGCGAAGACCTGACGATACAGACCATCCCCATAAACTTTACAGATGTCCTGAACGGCGTAACGCCTGACCTCGTGCTGACGCGCCTCGACCAGATCATCGTTCCTTCCAGGTTTGAAATGGCGGAAACAGCATTTGTGAGCGTCGAAGGAGAGGTTAATAACACTAAAATCGGTCAAAATGAAGGAAAATTCCCTTACACGACCGATATGACCCTCGAAGATGTGCTCGTACAGGCAGGCGGTTTGAAAGAATCGGCTTATACTTCGGAAATTGAAGTAGTGAGAAGAAAGAGAAATTCGATAGCCGGTGCAGCTAATGCGCAGATTTCGGAGGTTTATAAATTCAATGTAAACCGCGACCTTTCCCTGAATGCCAAGGCGACCAACTTTGTGCTGTTCCCGTTCGACCAGGTAATTGTCCGCAAATCGCCTAACTACGTTGAGCAGCAGACCGTTTTCGTGGAAGGCGAAGTACTGGTAACAGGTCCTTATACCATTATCAACAAAAACGACAAGATCAGCGACATCATCAAAAGGGCCGGCGGCCTGACTGAGCTGGCTTATCCGGAAGGAGCTACCCTGCTGCGTCGTACGGTTGTGAAAAACCTTGAAGAAGCTGTCGATTACGAACAGGTTCAGCAAACGGAAAAAAGCATCAAACAAGGAACACTTACCGGCGATCTTCCAAACGTGAAAGAGGAAAAAATCGGTATCGTGCTGAAAAACATCCTTAAAAACCCGGGGTCGTTCGAAGATCTGGTAGTTCAGGAAGGCGATATTATCCGCATTCCGAAGCGTCTGGAAACTGTTCAGGTGACCGGCTCGGTACTGTACCCTACTACCGTGAAATATGGCAAGGGAATGAATTTTTCGGATTACATTTCGCAATCGGGAGGCTTTACGGTGCAATCGCTGAGAAAGAGCTCGTACATCAAATATCCTAATGGAAATATCGACCGTACGAGAAGGTTCCTGTTCTTCAATGTGTACCCGAAAGTACAGCCTGGTTCAGAGATCTTCGTTCCGACAAGAACAGCCCCTGCACTTAATACGCAGCAGACTATTTCAACAGCTACAACCCTGTTGAGCTCAATCATGGGATTAATCGTAACAGTATTGGCATTCCGTTCACTTAACTAACTATGGCGACAGCGACCACACAACAGATCCCGGAAGACGAGTTATCTCCAAAGGAAGTCGTCGAGAATGTAATCGTAGTTAAAAATGCATTGATCCGTAACTGGAAAATGCTGCTCCTCCTGCCGGTGGTAGGGTTTGGTATCGGTTATGCGATGGATACCTATCAGAACAAACCGCCTACCTACGAGGCCAATGTCGTGTTTAACCTCGGCGCGGCGGGCGGAAGCGCAGGAATCGGAGATGTGGCAGGTCTGCTGGGTCTCGGCTCACAGCCTGATGCGAATATTTTTACAGGAGAAAACTTCTTCTACTTTGTAAAATCCCGCCCGGTGTTGGAGCGTAACCTGATGAAAGAAATAGAGATCAATGGGAAGAAACAGATTCTTGCCAACTTCTATATCGATTCCAGCGGTATTAAAACTTCCGACTGGGCAGACTATCCCGATTTGCAGAAATTCCATTTCCAGACCAATGATCTCAAGAAAATGGACCTCAACTCGCGCATAAACCTGAACACGATCGTGAAGCGGACGGCGGAGGCAACCGAAATTGCCTCGCTCGACCGGAAATCGTCCTTCACCTCGCTTTCCACGAAAATGGAGAACGAGCACCTCGCAGGCTTATGGGTAACCACACTGCTGGAAACGGTGGAAGAAATGTATACCGAAAACCAGACGCAAAAAACACGGAAAACACTACGCCTGCTCAATCACCGCGCCGACTCCCTTGCCGCGGTGCTGGGTATTGCAGAGCATAAATTGGCCCGACAACTCGATTACAGCGCGCAGATCATGATGCCCGAAGCCAAAGTTTCGGCCAACAGCATGGAGAGAAAGTCTTCATTCCTGCAACAGCTGTATTATGAAGCGATGGCCAACGCCGAGAAAATGCGTATTTCCCTCGTGAAGGAAGCTCCTCTGTTCACAGAAATTGAAGGCATCAAAGTTCCATTGGACGTAAAATATGAAGACAAGCGTAATGCTAAAATCGGGGCATTGGCAGGTTTGATGATCGCACTGATCTTCGTCTATTTCAGAACAGTGTTTTCTTCACCTACTACCACCACTACCGTGCGTAAGGAAGTCGTAACGGCGTAATCATGGCAACTCAACACTCTATTACCATCAAGGCCGGCGGGTCTGAAAAAGATTATTGGAAAGACCTCTGGCTGAACAGGCAACTGCTTTGGATCCTGTCGAAAAGGGATATTTCCGTTCGGTACAAACAAACGCTCCTGGGCGTTGCGTGGAGCGTATTGCGCCCTCTCATGACGATGACCGTCATGGTGTTTGTATTCAGCTACCTTGCCAAGATTAAAAGCGATCCGGGCATTCCCTATCCGCTTATGGTCCTCAGCGGGCTTACAATCTGGACATTTTTTGCCAACACGTTTACCCAAATCAGTAACAGTATCCTGATCAATTCCAACCTTGTTTCAAAGGTTTACTTTCCCAGATTGCTCATGCCGCTCAGCTCGATCGCGGTAGGCTTTGTCGATTTTCTGATCACGTTTGTGATCTTCCTGATTCTGACGGCGGTCATGCAACAACCTATCAGCTGGCAAATTGTATTTCTTCCTTGCTTCATTTTACTTACATTTATTACTTCGATGGGCTTTGGCCTGTTTTTTGCGGTATTGAATGTGCGGTTCCGGGACATCGGCCAGTTGATACCATTTTTGGTTCAGGTCGGGATGTACGCTTGCCCGGTCGCATACAGCAGTACGCTGGCCCAGGGAACATGGTTTGAAAAATATTATAATCTGAACCCGCTGGTAGGTATCATCGACGGTTTCCGCTGGTGCCTGCTGGGAGACAAAGCCTATTTTAATCCGGATAGCTTGTATTCCACAGCAGCAATTTCAATGATTATACTGATCATGTCGCTGATCTATTTCCGCAAAAAGGAGAATACTTTCGTAGACCATATCTGAAACAATCACACTTGGGCATGTCTGTAATTGTAGCTGAAAACATCAGCAAAAAATATATCATCGACCACCAGCGTAAAACCGGGTCGTCCGGCCTGCGTGACATTGTTTCCGATAAGGTTGACAAATGGTTTCGCAAGCAGGAAAAAAACGGTTTCGCCGAGAAAGAAGAGTTCTGGGCATTGCAGGATGTGAATTTCAGCATTGATAAAGGCGACCGTATTGGTATTGTAGGCCATAATGGCGCCGGTAAGTCGACTTTGCTGAAAATCATGAGCCGCATTACCGAACCTACCACCGGTCAGATCAAGATCGACGGCCGCATTGCCAGCTTGCTGGAAGTGGGGACCGGTTTTCACCCGGAATTGACAGGTCGTGAGAACATATTCCTGAACGGGGCTATTCTTGGAATGTCAAAAGGGGAAATCCGTGAATCATTCGATGCGATCGTGGATTTCGCAGGGGTTGAAAAATTCCTGGATACCCCTGTAAAAAGATATTCGTCGGGTATGTATGTCCGCCTCGGTTTTGCTATCGCGGCGCACCTTAATCCCGAGATCCTGATCGTGGACGAGGTATTGGCCGTGGGCGATACCGAATTCCAGAAAAAATGTCTCGGCAAAATGCGCGATGTTTCCGAAAGCGGCCGCACGCTGCTTTTCGTTAGCCATAACCTTACCGCCATCCAGGCGCTCTGCAACAAGTCATTCTATTTTGAGAAAGGCCGGCTGATCGACCAGGGCGAGACGACGCACATTGTTACCAACTATCTCAGCAAGGTTTCGCATAAATCGCTGGAAAAGCATTGGGACAATATCGAATCGGCCCCCGGCAACGACCAGGTGCGCGTGAAGAGCTTCAAACTTTTCCCGGAATACCAGGACGACCTCACCCATATTGACGTCCGTACGCCGATCAACTTCCAGTTCGAGTTCTGGAACCTGGTAGAAGGCGCTTCGCTGAACCTGAGCATGCACTTATACACGTTTACAGGGGAATGTATTTTCAATGTGGGCACAGTAGCCGAGAACTTCGGAAAAGGCATCGTCAGCGGTACCTGCGAAATTCCGGGGAACTTCCTCAACGACGGCTCGTACGTCGTTTCGATGATGATCGTGAAAGACACGAGCACCGTGCTTTACAATATGGAGGAAGCCCTTGTTTTTGATATTGAGGATTACCGTGAAAATGTGACCTGGTATGGCAAATGGCCCGGATATATTCGCCCTCAACTCAATTTTTCCATTCGCCAATCTGAACACGTAGTGAATGATTAACGTCACTAAAACCTTTCTACCTGATCAGGAAGAATATCTGCAATACGTCCGTGGAATCTGGGACCGGGGTTACCTTACCAACAACGGACCGCTTTTACAACAGCTTGAAGGACAGCTTAAAGCGTATTTGAACGTTGACCACCTTTACTTTTGCGGTAATGGAACGATCGTTCTCCAAATAGCGATCAAAGCGCTGGAACTGAAAGGCGAGATCATCACGACGCCCTTCTCCTACTGCGCAACTTCAAATGCGATTTTGTGGGAAAACTGCACGCCGGTTTTTGTTGATATCGATGCTGAGACATTCAATATCAACCCCGCGCTGATCGAAGCGTCCATTACGCCCGCGACATCGGCAATCCTTGCCACGCACGTGTATGGTAACCCCTGCGACGTGGAAGCGATTGAAGCTGTTGCTAAAAAACACAACCTGAAAGTCATTTACGATGCCGCACATGCATTTGGTGTGACTTATAAAGGAAAGTCACTGCTTTCCTATGGCGACTTGAGCACTTGCAGCTTCCACGCCACGAAAGTTTTTCATACGATCGAAGGCGGCGCATTGATCTCCAATCACCCGGAACTCGACCGCAAGCTGCATTTGCTGCGCGCATTCGGCCACCAGGGCGACGAGCATTATGAATTCGCCGGAATCAACGGAAAAAACTCGGAGTTCCATGCCGCCATGGGTTTGGTAAACCTCCCGCAGGTGCCCGCAATCATCCAGGCGCGCAAGGAAGTTTTTGCCGCATACGACGGCCTGCTCAACTGGGATATTTTGTTTAAACCAACATTAAGTCCCGACATTGAGTATAACTACGCTTATTACCCTGTCGTGTTTCCTTCGGAAGCGATCATGTTCCGGGTAATGGAGGCATTGAAGGTCGAAGAAATCATTCCGAGGAGGTATTTTTATCCGTCGCTTAACACACTTTCCTTCATGCCAAGGCAAATTGCCTGCCCTGTTTCGGAGGATATCGCGGCAAGAGTGTTAAGTTTGCCATTATATGTAGGGCTTCCTAACGAAGATATCGAAAGGATTTCCCGCATTATTAACGGTCATTTATCACCATAATCGCATGGTCATTTTTTATTGGCTAACTTTTTTCCTGTTTTTATACGGTATCAGCTTTGTTGCAAAAAAAATTGCTCAACCTTCCCTGACGGAGCTGATTATTACCTTCTTCATTCTTTTTGTCGGTAGCATTATCCCTACCGGCTTTATTTTGTCGGCGCTGGACCTCACTGCGAACGTTTTTGCGTGGATCGGCGGCAATTTTATCATTCTCGCATTGCAATACCTGCTCTGGACACGGCTCGTCCCGCAGCAGGGGCATTACACCATTCGCGGGCTGATCGCCAACCGGCTTGGCACTTTCCGGCTATGGACGAGGGAGTTATCCCCCTACCTGAAAGTCATTTTCGGTGCCATGTTCCTGACATTGGCCATCATTGGGATAACCAACCTGATACTCGTCCTTTTCACTGCCCCGAATGAATGGGACAGTATGACAGGCCATCTCAACCGGGCCATCCGCTACATTCAGCGCGGCACGATGGAGCATTTCGGCGGTGCCAACTGGAATATGGATACTTACCCGAAGAGCCTCACCACGATCCATATCTATTCCTACCTGATCAGCGGGGACATTGAGAATGCATTCAAACTCATTCACCAACTGGCCTATTATGTGACGCTGGTGTCGGTATTTGGCATTGCTCAGCGAATTGGCAGAAACCTGTCGGCCAGCTTTTTCTGCGCGTTGGCATACAGCATGTTCCTGGATTTCCTGATGCAGGCTGTTACCACCGAAACCGATATTGTACTGACAGCCTACCTGAGCTGCCTGCTGTATTTCCTGTTTACCTATTATACCAACCGCGACAACCGCTATCTCTACCTTGCAGGGATCACTTTTGCGATTGTTACGGGGCATAAGGCGACGTTTGCATTGCTGATGCCGTCCGTATTTGTGATCATGATCTACACAGTATTCCTCGCGCCTGGTTTGAAAGTGTTTTTCGAGCGGACGTTGAGGCTGGGCATCGCGATCGCGTTTTTCTCATTAATTTATACTATACCAACGGGTTATATCCGCAACATCCAGGTTTTCGGGCACCCGATCGGCCCTCCTACTGCGCGGCACCACCAGTCGTATGAGCGGGCGGGCGGCGCGGCCAATCTTTTTGAGCAAGGCAGCCGGAACGTCGTCCGGTATACCTACGATTTCTGTAATCTCGACGGTATCCGCAATGCCCAATGGGGTTATGACCTCAACACCGTCGTCAGGAAACCGCTCGTAGTATTGGAAGATAAATTGCACATGCGTCTCGACGAGGAGACCGATTTTACGATCGTACCATTTTCTTTCCAGCGAGGTTTTTACTATTACAATGCAAACCCTTACTGGGGCGTGCTGGGATTTGCACTGATCCTGCCGCTGATGTTCCTTGTGCTGATCCGGGTTTTCCGGTCGCGGGTACACTTTTTCCTCGTGATTGCATTCTGTCTTAATCTGGCTGCGATCTCGTATTCCGCGGCTTACGACCCATTCAAAGGCCGGTATTTCATGGAAGCGGGGCTTTTCGGCGTGCTTTTCCTGCTCCTGCTTTTCTCTCACCACCGCTTGTCGATCATCAAGCCCCGGAGAAACGTCTGGAAGGGTTACATTATGCTGGTCGTAGGGCTGGCGTGTATCTCGGGAATCATGGCTGTTTATTTGAACATCCGCTGCCTCCCGTTCTCATCCTACGGCATGGAATCTGCATTGACGATGGACCGTATTCCTTACCAGACCTTCGCAAGGCCTGATATTACCAAAGCCTACGTCCGTTTTGATTCCATCGTGCCCGAGAATGCAACCGTGGCGCTGGCAACTGTCAACAGCGATTTTGAATATCCGCTGTACGGCAAGGAGCTGACCCGCAAACTGATTTCCATTAACCCGTTCGAAGAAGGTCTGCGGCCTATTCCGAAAGAAGCCGAATACCTTTTTTACGCCCGCAAGGTCATCAACGACACCAGCAAGATCCGCGCATTGCCTACCGACATCCGGTTGGGATCGGACACTACCTTGTATCGCCGCATGTTTTTGAGTGAGAAGGGGGAAGATTATTATCTGAGAAAACTCAAATAGCCCAGCCATGACAATTGCTATCATGCAGCCGTATATTTTTCCATATATCGGCTATTTCCAGCTGATCAATGCCGTGGACAAGTTCATCATTTACGACGATGTGAATTTTATCAACAAAGGCTGGATCAACCGGAACAACATTCTCGTAGGCGGCAAAGCCCACCTTTTTACGATCCCGCTGAAAGACGCCAGCCAGAATAAACTGATATTCGAGGTGGCGCTTGCCAAACATGAGCAGTGGCAGAAAAAGTTATTGAAAACCATTCAGCAGACGTATCAGAAAGCTCCCTGTTATCAAAAGGTTTTTGAACTCTTAGAAGAAATCGTAAATTTAGATGTTGATTCGATCAATGAGCTAACTATATACGCAATAAAAA
Source organism: uncultured Dyadobacter sp. (assembly GCA_966211825.1). GTDB lineage: Bacteria > Bacteroidota > Bacteroidia > Cytophagales > Spirosomataceae > Dyadobacter. The sequence continues at coordinate 9,291 of CBIHPQ010000212.1, forward strand.
AAACTTGCGCGTACATGGGCATAGGCACGGAGATTGTTCCCTCTTCAACGATATATAACAATAAACACCTGAAAGGACAGGACCGGATTCTGGATATCTGTAAACAGGAGCAAGCAAACCACTACATCAATCCGATTGGCGGCGTGGAATTGTACGATAAAGAGCGATTTGAAAACGAGGGAATCAGACTGGACTTCATAAAAAGTATATCAAGCCCGTACCCCCAATTTAAAAATGCTTTCGTACCTTGGTTGTCTGTTATAGACGTTCTGATGTTTAACGGCCCGGATGATATCAGGAAACAATTAGAGGCTTACGAACTAATTTAGGAATGGCGAAGATTATCGTTTTTGGAATACTCGACACAGCAGAACTAGCGCACTATTACTTGACCCATGACACTGATCATGAGGTCGTTGCATTCACCGTCAATCGCCAGTACATCGAACAAGACAATTTCCACGGACTGCCCGTAGTCGCATTTGAAGACGTGGAAAACGTGTTTCCGCCATCCGAATATCATTTTTTCGCGCCCATGACCGGCCGTAATATGAACCGGAACCGGGAGGCAATTTACCACCACGCAAAAGAGAAAGGTTACCAGTTCATTTCATATATCAGTTCCCGTGCGACCATTTTCGACAAGAGCCTGATCGGCGAGAACTGCTTCATTCTCGAAGACAATACCATCCAGCCTTTCACAACCGTCGGCAACAACGTCGTCATGTGGAGCGGCAACCATATCGGCCACCACGGCCAGATCAAAGATCATGTTTTCTTTACTTCGCATGTGGTGCTTTCCGGGCATTGTGTGGTAGAATCGTACTCATTCTTTGGTGTGAACAGTACCATCCGCGATTACACGACCATCGCGCAAGGCACATTGGTGGGAATGGCCTCGGCTATCATGAAAGAAACCGAAGAATGGGGTGTCTATGTCGGAAACCCTGCGAAAAAAGTACCCGGAAAGATGAGTTACGAAGCTTATTGAGTCGGTCCGGTGACGAAAGTTTGAGCTAGCTAATATCGGTAATGGAGCAGAAGAAAATACTTTTTGTGAGTCATGATGCTAACAGGGCAGGGAGTCAGTTGCTGTTGCTGCAGTTATTACGGCTGTTGAAAGAACGTGGCGTACCGATGCACCTGCTGCTCTGCAATGGCGGAGAGCTCGAATCGGAATTCGAAGAGGTGGTTGGCATTACCCGGTTGTATAAGAACCAGAAGGTTACCACACCGCCGTTTACCGGCAAGCTTCTCCGCAAGACCAATCTGCTGAAACTGTACGAGGAACGCTCGCTGCAAAAAGGCAACGAGAAAATCATCGCTGAGCTCGAACAGCAGAATATAGGCCTGATCTTCATCAACTCCATCGCCAACGCGGGAGTTTACTACGATTTCCTGAAATTCCTTCACCATTTGCCGCTTGTGCTATTCGTTCACGAACTGGCGATGTCGGTGAAAATTTATACACACGAAAAATACCTCGATTTCCTGCTGAGAAAGACCGACCACCTGATCGCCGTTTCCAATGCAGTAGCCGATTTTTATGTCCGGAAATACGATTTTCCGGCGAATCGCGTCAGCACGTTCACGCTCATTGACCATGAGCATATCGATCAGCGGCTGCTTTCGGTACAGCGCGACATTCTTGAAAAAACCTATAAAATTCCCGACGACGCCATTGTGATCGGCGGCTGCGGGAATGCCGAATGGCGCAAGGGTAACGACATATTCAACTGGATTGCCAGCAGGGTGATCCGCAAAACGCAACCGCTGCCCGTTTACTTCGTGTGGGTAGGCGCAGGCCCGCAGCATGAGATTTATGAGCTGATCGAAAGCGATATCCGCCTGATGGGGCTGAGCGACAGGATCATCCTCATTCCGCCAACCCCGCGTGCGCTGGATTATATCAACCGCTTCGACGTGTTGCTGCTAAGCTCCCGTGAGGACCCTTATCCGCTTGTGGTGATGGAGGCCGCGTTGCAGGAAATCCCGGTCGTATGCTTTGAAGACGCAGGCGGCGCTCCGGAACTCATCGAGGGCGACGCAGGGTTTGTGGTTCCGTATATGGATATCTCGGCGGCTTCGGACGCGATCATCCAGCTCATCCTCGATCCGTCGCTCAGGAATTCATTGGGCGAGAATGCCCGTAAAAAAGTATTGGAAAGGCATAACACAGACAAAAGCATAGCGAGCGTCGAAGCCATTATTCAGAAGTATTTACCTTTGCAGGTTTCGGAACAGCACAATCAATGACTATTGCTTTTACCATTTGCTCCATTAATTACCTCGCGCAAGCCCGGACGTTAGGAGATTCGCTCAAAAAAACCAACCCGGACGTCCGGTTTTTCATCGGCCTGGTGGACACGCTTCACGGGGTTGCATTTGAGGATTCCTACGCCCTCTCCTATCCGATGATCGAGATCGACAAGATCGAAATCCGCGATTTTCAGGAAATGTGCGCGCGCTACAACATTAC
>CBIHPQ010000213.1:0-11758 GCA_966211825.1 uncultured Dyadobacter sp.
ATACGGTTGCAGTACTCGGCCTCATCCATGTAATGCGTCGTCACGAACACGGTAATGCCGCTGTTGGCCGCCTCGTAGATCATATCCCAGAACTGCCGCCGCGTCACGGGGTCGACACCGCCCGTGGGCTCATCGAGAAACACAATTTTCGGCTCGTGCAGCACCGCTACCGAAAAGGAGAGCTTCTGTTTCCAGCCCAGCGGCAAGGACGCCACCAGTTTGTTTACCTCGGTTTTGAGCCCGAGCCGGTGCAGCAATTCTTCGGTTTTAGATTTGATACGCTCGTCGGAAAGGCCGTAAATGCCGCCGAAAAACTCAATATTCTCCCGTACCGTCAGGTTTTCATACAGCGAAAACTTCTGGCTCATGTAGCCGATATTCTTCTTGATCTGCTCCGTTTGGGTGTACACATCGTAGCCCGCAATGGTGGCTTTACCCGAACTCGGCGACGATAGTCCGCAAAGCATGCGCATCGCAGTCGTTTTCCCGGCGCCATTTGCTCCGAGGAACCCGAAAATCTCCCCTCTATGTACATCGAATGTAATTTCGTTGGTGGCAATAAAATCTCCGAACCGCTTCGTAAGCTTCTCGCAGACTATCACTTTGTCGTCCTGCATCATGGCTGTGACGTTTTTAATGTAATAATTTGATAAATGAGTCCTCAATCGTAACCTCGGCATCCTTCACTTCCACGCCTGTAAGCCCATGCTCACGCAGGTACGCCTGCAATGCGTGCGTGTTTGCCTGTGTGTGACGGAACGTGGCATGTGCGTACTCGCCGAATGCGTAGCTGTTGAGAATGTCCGGATGCGTTTCCAGGACTTTCAGCAACTGGTACTTTTCATTGGCTTTGATGGCCAGAAGTTTGTCGGGATAGGTGCTCACGATGTTTTTTGGCGTGTCGATGGACAGGATTTTGCCGCCCTGGATCAATGCAATGCGATCGCAGAGGGACGCTTCGTCCATATAAGGTGTTGAAACGAGAATGGTAATGTTCTGCGCTTTCAGCCTCCCGAGCATTTCCCAAAATTCCTTCCGCGACACCGGGTCGACGCCCGTGGTCGGCTCGTCCAGGAATAATGTGGTCGGTTTATGGATCAATGCGCAGCACAATGCCAGTTTCTGCTTCATACCACCCGAAAGCTTGCCAGCCCGCCGGTTTTTGAACGGCTCGATCTGGACGTAAATGTCTTTGATCAAATGGTAGTTTTCCTCTATCGTAGTACCAAAAACGGTGGCGAAGAAATGCAGGTTTTCTTCAATGGTGAGGTCCTGATAGAGGGAAAATTTCCCCGGCATATACCCTACCGAGCTGCGTATCTGCTTGAAATCCCGCACAATATCATTCCCATCCACACTTGCCGAGCCGCTATCCGGCAGCAAAAGGGTGGTCAGCATCCGGAAAATGCTCGTCTTACCGGCGCCATCTGGCCCTATCAGCCCGAAAAGCTCGCCCCGGTCGACGGAAAACGATACGTCGTCCACCGCCACGGTCTTCTCCTTCCCATAAGTTTTGACCAGATTTTTGACAACAACCGCTTCCATTATTTCAGCGCGACTTCTCCGTACATTCCTATTTTCAGATACCCGTCATTCTTCACCCTGATCTTCACCGCATAGACCAGGTTCGCACGCTCATCTTTGGTCTGAATGGTTTTCGGGGTAAACTCCGCCTTGTTACTGATCCATTCGATTATTCCGGGCAGCTCGCGGTATTTACCATCCGCACTGTCTACGAGTACCTTAACCTGTTGGTTCAGTTTGATACCCGTCAGCTGGTCGCCCGTTACGTAGGCGCGCAGGATGATCGTGGACAGGTCTGCGATTTTATACAAAGGCTTACCCGCAGCCGCCACCTCGTTGGCCTCGGCATATTTGGTCAGCACCGTGCCGCCTATTTCGTTGACAATTTTTGACTTCGCCAACTGATCGTTAACCTGCTCGATCTGCACGTACAACGGCAAAACATCGGCGCGGAGGCCGGAGGTTTGGGTTTTGAGGACCGACGTCTGCGCGGCATCCTGTTTACGGATCACGTCCAGCTGTTTTTGGAGCTCCTCCACCTGCGCATTGATATCGTCGAGCTGCTTGGGCGTCGCTGCATCGGCTTTCAGAAGGTTCTGCACACGTTTTTGTTCATGCAGCAGATTGTCGAGCCGAACTTGCGAAACAGCGATTTGTTGTTTGTAAACGTTGGTTTGCGCCACAATGTCAGGCACGCGGCTACCGGTGGCCCTGATCTGGGCTTCGAGCTGTTTTTTGCGCAAAGACAATTGCAGACTATCGATATAACCCACCGTTTGGCCGGCTTTCAACTGCTGGCCCTCTTCCAGGTTCAGTTCCATAATGCGGCCCATCGCCTCTGCGGACACGATCGTTTCAACGGCTTCAAATGTGCCGGAAGCGTCGTAAGGATGCTCTTTTCCATTGCAGGCCGCCATCGCCACGGCCAGTATGATCAGATAAGAATATGTTTTCATGGATTTGTAATTAAATGTCTATTCAATGTTGGTTCCCAGCGTATTATCAAGGTTGTATTGCGACATCAGGAGCTGAATCCCGTGCAATATCTTGTTCTGCCGCGCCTGGTCCTCGGCATTTACCTCGCGCAGGAAATCGTTGGTATTAATCACACCATTCTCCATTTGGGCGGCGGCGGTCATTTTAATACTCTCGCGAAGGGTAATGATCTCGTCGTCGGTAGCCAGTAGTTGGCGGAAGCGGTCCAGCTCGGCATTTTGCTGCCTGGCCGTCAGATGGGTATTAAAAAGGAATGTTTCTTTTTGTAGCTGAATGGCATCCCGGCTGCTCCGGACCAGTTCGCGGTCCTTTTTTACTGTATAAAGTCCTGAAAGCGACCAGTTAAGCCGCACGCCGGTGATGTAGTAGGGGTCAAATCCATTATTGAGGATATTCAATGCCGGCCGGCCATAGCCTCCCTGAAAGAAGAAATTGAGTTTTGGGCGGTTCCGAACATCGATTAGCTGTGACTGAATGTCCAGGCTGCGGTTCTGGGCTTCGTACAATTTCAGCTCCGGCCGGTTAATATCCCCGCCCGCTGCCAGTTCCTCGGGCCTTTCGAGCAAAGCCGAGTCGCCAAGCGACTGGCCGGTCAGGAGCCCCAGCATTTCCAGGTAAGCTTTCCGGCTGGCATTCAGGTCGATCGTCCGCTGGTCGGCTTTCAGCAGTTCCGCTTTCAAGGTATTCGCATTGCTTTTGAATGCCGTCCCGTTGTCAATCAGCGCCTGTACTTTTTTGATACCCATGTTAATATCCCTTTTCAACAACTCATTCTGCGTCAGCTGCTCATCGAGCATCAGCAAACCGAAAAACAGCTGGTTTACCCTTTCGTTGATTTTGTAAAGCTCGACTTCCAGCTTTTGCGTCTCCACTTGCGCATTCGCCTCATGTGAGCGGACCTGCGTGCGGACGTTCCCGCCGTCGTAAATGGTTTGGTTCACCTCGCCATACACCTTATACTGGTCTTTGCTGATACTCGGAAACTCCACACCAGGGATCGAAACGGGCAGTTTAAACTCCGTCACCGCCGACTGGTAAGTAGCCTGTCCCTGCACGGTAAGTTGCGGCAAATAGCCTTTTGCCGCATTGCTCACCGAGTAATCCCGCGTCTTTTCTATCAGTCCTTGTTGGCGGATCATCGGATAATTGGTGCGCGCGAGCTGGTAGGCCTCCCGGATCGTCAGCGGTTTGTCTTGTGCCCGCAAAAGGGATGTAGCGAGCAACAAACAACTGATAATCAATACAATTTTCAATTCATTAATCATTTTGTTTATTCGTTTTATTTAATCATTTGATTAATTTATTGGTAAAAAAAAGGGGCGGTCAGCCCTGCTGTTCTTACGCTGCTGGCTGCTTTCAGCCTTGGTCGAGCATTAATTTCATCCACGCCGGAACCAGCTTTTTGCGTTGTTCCATTAGTTGGCGATAGGCATCTTCATTGCCCACAAGAGGTTGTAGCACAGGCTTCGCAACGAATGGAAACAAATTCATTCCCAGCAGGTTCATCAAAAAGTGAAATGGGTTAATGTCACTTCTGCGTGCTACCAGCTGTTTGATAAAAACGGATTCCGTCAGATGCTTCCGGGCTTGAAAACGGTTCGCCAGCTGCTCGGGGTTATTCCGGATCTCGCTCAGCACGAAAATCGGCAGATCGGGATGTTCCAGGAGCATATTAATATAGTTCTCCGTAATTTTTTCAAGCTTCTCTTCCAATGTCGTGGCCGCATCATTCAGGATCGGCCCCAGCACCCCGAAAAGCTTATCGATCCGCTCGGCCATAATGATCTGGAAAAGCTTCTCCTTACTCCGAAAATAGTAGTTCAGCAACGCGAGGTTAATGCCTGCTTCTTCGGCAATATCCCTCGTACGGGCATTGCCGTACCCTTTTTTGGTAAATACAATGCTCGCCGCCTCCTTAATCTTCTCCTCGGTACTCAGGTCCAACTCCGCCTTTTTCGCTTTCGCCATTAGTCAATTGCACATTTGATGCTTCAAAGGTAAGAGTGATTTTTTATTTAACCAAAATATTTAATCAAATGATTAAATATTTGCTGACAGCAGGCGATGCCCGGTCCCGAGGCACTATTCGCTATTACTTTTCAGTTTCCAGGCCAAAACATCTTGAAATATTAATTACCCTCGTAATTTTGCGTTTGCTTTGACCTGAACTAACACGCAAAGCACTTGAATAGGAACTGTTTTCATGAAGAAAATCCGTAATTTTTGCATTATTGCCCACATTGACCACGGGAAAAGTACCCTGGCTGACCGTCTGCTGGAATTCACCAAAACTGTATCGCAGCGCGAAATGCAGGCGCAATTGCTCGACAATATGGACCTGGAACGCGAACGAGGCATCACCATCAAGAGCCACGCGATCCAGATGAACTATCTTTATAAAGGAGAAGAATATACACTGAACCTGATCGACACCCCGGGGCACGTCGACTTTTCATACGAAGTTTCCCGCTCGATCGCAGCCTGCGAAGGCGCATTGCTGCTCGTGGATGCCTCACAAGGCACCGAAGCGCAAACGATCTCCAACCTCTACCTGGCGATCAACCACGATCTGGTCATCATCCCCGTTCTCAATAAAATCGACCTTCCCGGCGCAATGCCCGAGGAAATCAAGGACGAAATGGTGGACCTCCTGGGTTGCGAACGCGCCGACATCATCCCGGCCAGCGGCAAGGAAGGTATCGGCATCGAAGACATCCTGAATGCGATCGTGGAACGTATCCCCGCACCTACCGGCAATCCCGACGGTCCATTGCAGGCATTGATCTTCGACTCGGTTTTCAACTCCTACCGCGGTATCGAGGTAATTTTCCGGGTTAAAAACGGAAGCATCAGGAAAGGCGACCGGGTCAAATTTATGGCTACCGGCAAGGAATATATTGCCGACGAAATCGGTACACTGGGCCTCGCGCAAATACCGAAGCAAGTGGTAGAATGCGGCGACGTAGGTTACCTGATTTCTGGGATCAAAGTCGCCAAAGAAGTGAAGGTGGGTGATACTTTCACGCATATCGATCGTCCGGCTACCGAAGCTATCGTTGGTTTTTCCGAGGTTAAACCCATGGTATTTGCCGGTATTTACCCTGTGGATACCAGCGAGTTTGAAGAGCTTCGCGAGGCGATGGAGAAATTGCAGCTGAACGACGCGGCGCTGGTCTGGGAACCGGAAACATCTGCGGCACTAGGTTTCGGTTTCCGTTGCGGGTTCCTGGGAATGCTGCACATGGAGATCGTGCAGGAACGTCTGGAACGCGAGTTCGACATGACCGTGATCACGACGGTACCTTCCGTGCAGTTCCGTGTGCTGACTACCAAAGACAAGTTACTGAATATCAGCGCTCCGTCAGAAATGCCCGAGCCGAACCACATCAAATACATCGAGGAACCTTATATCAATGCACAGATCATCACGAAATCGGACTATATCGGACCGATCCTGAACCTGTGTATGGACAAGCGCGGTATCCTCAAAAATCAGATCTACCTCACAGCCGAGCGCGTGGAGCTTCAATTCGTCATTCCGCTGGCAGAAGTGGTTTTCGACTTTTTTGATAAACTCAAAACAATTTCAAGAGGTTACGCCTCCCTGGACTATGAACTGGCAGGTTACCAGGAGTCGGACATGGTGAAGCTGGACGTGATGCTGAACGGCGAACCCGTGGATGCATTGTCGGCCATCGTACACCGCTCCAAATCCTACGAATGGGGCAAGAAACTTTGCGAAAAGCTGCGCGAACTGATACCGCGGCAAATGTTCGAGATTGCCATCCAGGCAGCCATCGGACAGAAGATCATTGCGCGCGAAACGGTGAAAGCGATGCGGAAGGACGTTTTGGCCAAATGTTATGGCGGTGACATCTCCCGGAAGCGCAAACTCCTTGAAAAACAGAAGAAAGGAAAGAAAAGGATGCGCCAGGTGGGCAATGTAGAGATCCCTCAGGAGGCATTTATGGCTGTTTTGAAGATCAACTAATTATCCCGACGGTTTAGAATTATCCGTAAAAGGCGGTGCGAAATTGCCCTTTTATTGTAATTTTGACCGAAAGCTAAATTTCGACTAAGAACAAAAAATACCTTAACAAGCGATATGGCAGAAGTAATTCGTATGCCCAAAATGAGCGACACCATGGAAGAAGGTGTTATCGCGGAATGGCACAAAAAAGTAGGCGATAAAATTAAATCCGGTGACATTATTGCTGAGGTGGAAACCGACAAGGCAACTATGGACCTGGAATCTTACTGGGACGGTACCCTTCTTTATATCGGCGTTCAAAAAGGCGATTCGGTGCCTATCGACGGCGTCATGGCGGTTGTCGGTGCGGAAGGTGAGGATTACCAGTCTTTGCTGGACGGTTCCGGAAACGGTGCTGCTCCTGCTGCTGCCGAAGCTCCCAAAGAAGAGCCTAAGGCAGAAGCTCCTGCGGCTGCCCCCGCTGTTGAAACCATCAACGCACAGTCTGCACCCGCTGCGAAACCTGCCGCTTCTACCGAGAAAATCAATGCTGCGGTAGTTCGTATGCCTAAAATGAGCGATACCATGGAAGAAGGTACGCTGGTTTCTTGGCAGAAAAAAGTGGGTGATAAAGTAAAATCAGGCGATATCCTGGCCGAAGTCGAAACCGACAAGGCTACGATGGAGCTGGAAGCATACGAAGACGGTACCCTGCTTTACATAGGTATCAAAGAAGGCGAAGCTGTTCCTGTTGACGGCATCATCGCTGTGATCGGTGAGGAAGGCGCTAATGTGGAAGCATTGCTGGCCCGTGAAAACGGCGAAGTGCCTGCGGAAACAGCTGCGGCTCCCGCTACTCCTGCACAGGCATCGGCGCCGGCAGTGAACGGATCTGAGAAAGCTGTTTCTCAGGCTGATTCCAATGAGCGTGTAAAAGCGTCTCCCTTAGCAAAACGCCTCGCCGACGAAAAAGGCATTAACCTGAGCGAAGTAGCCGGAAGCGGCGACAACGGACGCATCGTGAAACGCGATGTGGACGAGTTCAAGCCTTCGGCACAAGGATCGGCACCAGCCCCTGCGGCGGCTCCGTCTGCACAGCCTGCTCCCGGAGTGGGAACTCCTGCTGCCAAAGCGGAAGCTCCTGCACAAGCAGCACCTGCCAGCGGTGATTTCGTGGATACGCCGATCTCGCAAATGCGCAAAACCATCGCGCGCCGCCTGAGCGAAAGCTTGTTCACTGCCCCTCACTTCTACGTGACCATGGAAATCAACATGGACAAGGCAATGGCATTGCGCCCGCAGCTGAACGAAGTGGCTACTGCCAAGATCTCGTTCAACGACATGGTGATCAAGGCTTGCGCGGTTGCATTAAAGCAGCATCCTGCCGTGAACTCCGCATGGCTGGGCGACAAGATCAGAAAATACAATTATGTCAACATCGGTGTGGCAGTGGCAGTAGACGAAGGTCTGCTGGTACCTGTGATCCGTGAGGCTGACAAGAAAACGCTTTCTGCCATTTCAGGCGAAGTAAAAGACCTGGCGGGCAAGGCGAAAGATAAGAAACTGCAACCGAAAGACTGGGAAGGCAACACGTTCTCGGTGTCCAACCTGGGTATGTTCGGTGTAGATGAATTTACAGCGATCATCAACCCGCCGGATTCCTGCATCCTGGCAATCGGTGCGATCAAGAAAGTAGCTGCTTTCAAGGAAGATGGAACGGTTTACCCAACCAACATCATGAAAGTAACGCTTTCGGCCGACCACCGTGTAGTAGACGGCGCTACGGCTGCCCAGTTCCTTTTGACAGTGAAAAAACTGTTGGAAGAGCCGATGAGCATGCTTGTTTAAGCAAAATAAGAAACCATGAAAAAGTGTCAGGCCCGCAAGGTCTGGCACTTTTGTTTTCAGAGGCATTTTGTTTCAACGAGACCAACATTTGTTTTTAAATATCAATATGGAGAAAATACACGCTACTACCGTCCTCGGGGTGCTGCACAACGGAACCGTCGCCCTCGGTGCGGATGGTCAGGCTACAATGGGTAATACTGTTGCCAAGAGTAATGTTAAAAAGATAAGGACCTTAATGGGCGGCAAGATCCTCGTAGGCTTCGCAGGCTCTACGGCTGATGCATTCACACTCCTTGATCGTTTTGAAGAAAAACTGAATGCCTACGGTGGCAATATGAAACGCGCCGCGATCGAGCTCGCCAAAGACTGGCGCACGGATCGCTATTTGCGTAAGCTGGAAGCAATGATGATCGTTGCCAACAAAGAGGAGATCCTCGTTATTTCAGGAACAGGTGATGTTTTGGAGCCGGAGAATGGCATTGCGGCGATCGGCTCGGGTGGCAACTTTGCATTGTCGGCAGCGCAGGCATTTAAGAGACACGCCACGCATCTGAGTGCAGAGGAAATGGTCCGGGAAGGGCTGACTATTGCGGCTGATCTTTGCATTTACACCAACCATAATCTGGTGATTGAGAAGGTGCAGTAGTTTTGAGTGTTAAGACAAATGGCGCGAAGCGCTTGCTTCGCGTCTTCCATTCGCAGGCCTCCGACCGGTGTGAGCATCCCGCAAGGCAGCCGGAGGCTGCAACATAGCATGCGCGAAGCAAGGGCTTCGCACTATCCTACCTCACAACTCAGCCATCAACGTCATCAATTTCACCAGCGAATCGGAGATCACCCGGTTACTTCCCGGCACATATTTGTGGGCAATAATCGTAAAACTCAGCAAAGCCCCCGATTTCGCATTTACATACCCCGCAAACGCCCGCGTCCCTTCGATGGAACCGCTCTTCGCATGCACGTTACCCGCAGCGCGCGTGCCTTTCCCCAGGTTTCGTACCGTACCGTTTTGCCCCAGCACGGCGATGCTTTGGTAAAAATCCTTAAAACTGACATCCTTATTAGCCAGGTTCAGAATGTCCGTCAGACCGCCGGCCGTAATGGAGCCGGAAGGCGATAACCCGCTGCCGTCTTTAATATAAAAACCCCGCAGATCGGCTCCCCTACCCGACCAGTAGCCTGTAATGGCCGTAGCGGCATCGTCAAACCCGGAACTGCCCAAAAGCCGCTTGCCCGATTGCTTGAAAAACACGTCCGCAAACAGGTTAATGCTCCAAAAATTAGCCTGCTGGCACAGTTCGCGTAAGGGCGGGGATTTGTATTCATCGATTATCTTCTTCGGATTGGGCGTAAGTAGGGCCGGGCTTGCAGGAAGCTGCTCTGCTTCCGCTACCACCACTCCATTACCCGACAATGCATTTTTCAATGCATAAGCCGCATACCAGGCCGGATCAGGAATGGAGCCTTTGACGGTAAAAGCCGGGTTCCCTGCCGGTATTGTGCCCGTAAGCAACACATTATTCCCGAGCGGACTGCTGTAAATGATCGTCTGGTCGCCCGAGCCGCGCTCGCCTGTCATGACCTGGTTGGTGAACGACAGATACGGAATCGAAGGCTCTGTACCGATTACCGTGGTTGGATCGCCCGGATCAGCTCCCGGTTTGAACTTGATGCGGTAAAGATTTTCATTGAAATTCAATCCCTGAACGCCGGCACCATAATAATTGCCCATATCGCCCCAGATCCACGTGCTGGCCACGGCCTCCTTGTCGAAAAACGAGGCATCGGCGAGGACTTTACCTTTGATGTATTTGATACCTGCCCGCTTCACCGCTGCCACCCACCGGCTGATCATTTCAGGTGCCGTTGGATAACCTTTAAATCGGTCACTTCCGAGGGACGGGTCGCCGGTACCGTGGATATAGAGGTTGCCCGCAAGCGTATCACCTTTGAGCGCGCCGTCATATTCAAGGAATGTTTGAAATTTAAAATCACCACCAAAAAGCGCGAGAACGGTAGCGGTAGAGACGAGTTTCAGAGTAGACGCGGAAGGAAGTGAGCGCTCCGGATTCAACGCAAACACGTGATTACCCTCTTTTACAGCCTTAACACTCACTGAGAGCGAGCCGCTTCGCATGAATTCGCTGTTTTGCAGTTCAAGTACGGCATCGCTGAGTTGCATGAGTCCGGTACTGTCGATGACCTGTGCCGAGGCCCCGCGGCCGATCAGAAGAAGACAAAGAAAAAGAAGGGTGGTTCTCATCATATTAAATATTCGCCAGGCACAAAATTTATGCCGCTTCTTCTAAACTAGCAACTAATGTCCGTATCTGAGGCTGTTTTTTGGTACTTTTGTAAGATATTAGACAATTGATTAGTAGTTTACAAAGAAAAGATACAATAGTGATATTGATTTTTCCGCCAGACGAAAAATACCAATATAGCTTTCACCCCATACTATTTATATGAAATTGACATTTTGGGGGGCTTCACAGCAGGTCACAGGTAGTATGTTCCTACTCGAAACGGACGACTACCGTATTTTGATCGACTGCGGCTCCGATTTTGATCTGGATGAGATCGGCAAGAAAACAAGATACGAACAGCAGAAGAGTGTTTTTCCGTTTGAACCCAGTCTGATCAACACCGTACTGCTCACACACGCGCACATCGACCACTCGGGCAACATTCCGAACCTTTACAAGGAGGGTTTCGAAGGGCGGGTGGTTTGCACCGAGCCTACCATGGCCCTGACGTCGCTTCTGCTGAAAGATGCAGCCAATCTGCACCAGAAACGGCTCCATTCGCGCGTCAACTCCAAAAGAAAGGGCAAGAAAAAGCGTGAGGTGCCTATGGATTACTATGTTGAAAAGCATGTGATCGAGGCATTGGACAACTTTGTGCCCGTCGCATTCGGGCAGCGCTACCGCATTGCCGACAATGTGACGGTGACCTATTATGCTGCCGGCCACTTGCTGGGCGCCGCGCATATTGTGCTCGAAGTATATGAAAATGGCGAGAAAAAGCGTCTTTGCTTTTCGGGCGATATTGGCCGCAAAAATTATCCGCTGCTGACCGATCCGCAGGAAGTCCCGCAGGTGGATTACCTGATCTGTGAATCGACCTACGGAAACCGGCTGCACCAAGACCAGCGCGGGCACGTCGAGACATTGGCAGACGTGATCAAGCGCACCTGCATCGACATCCCGGGCAGGCTCATTATCCCGTCGTTCAGCGTCGGGCGTACGCAGGCATTGCTGTACACGCTTAACAAGCTCTATCTCGACCGATCGTTTCCGGTCATCAAAGTATTCTCTGACAGCCCATTAGCCCATAGCAGCACCAAAGTTTACCAGAAACACGTGCGAATGCTCAACAAAGAAGCACGTGAGTTTCAGGACGACAACGATATGCTTTTCG
>CBIHPQ010000214.1:0-11650 GCA_966211825.1 uncultured Dyadobacter sp.
TAAGGCTGCTGATAAGGCCCCCAGTAGAGGTAGTGGCGCGGGTAATAATCTCCTTTCAGCACGCCTTGCAGCACGGCCGAAAAGTCAAACCCGTTCCAGTCGGCATTCAGGTTGAAACCAATGCGGTAGCGCGGCGTCGTGTTCCCGATAATGGAAAGATCTTTCGGGTCTTTTTTGGTAAGTCCCTGTGTAATGCGGCCGTCACCGTCGAGGTCTTTGTACTTAGGCCATCCCGGCACGATCGACAGCGCGCCCCAGGGGATAATGTCGCTTTCATCGAGCTTCGCGATCTCGTCGGCATTTTGGAAGAGGCCGTCGTTGGTGAGTCCCCATATCTCCCCCAATTCCTGACCTTTGCGGTATTTTGAAAAAAGCTCCTGGTCGTTCTTGAAACGGGTAATATTCGAACGCGCGTCCGACAGGATCAGCTTGGCGCTGAGTGAAAGCGGTTTACCGCCTACATTGTAAGAATCGTTATAGCCTATCGTCAGTTCAAGACCTTTGGTACGCAAATCGGCCACGTTCTGATAAGGTACCGTGGTACCCAGCACGCCGGGCAGCTCCTCTCCTTCGGTGAGCATTCCCTTAGTATCGCGGATGTAGTAATCGAAACCAAGTGTCATGCGGTCTTTCAGCACACCGAGGTCCGCGCCGAAGTTCAGCGTAGATACGCGCTCCCAGGTATAATTCGACGGATCGACGTAGAGTGACGGCGAACGGCTGATCACCGTTTGTTTATTGCCGTCTATCAGGTAGTTTGACAAGCCGGCCGGCAGCGATTGGCGAAAGCTGTAATACCCCACATTCTGATTGCCCAGGTCGCCGTAGGAAGCGCGGAATTTAAGGGTTGGGATAAAAGGCAATGCTTCCTTCACGAACGACTCCGAGCTGGCGATCCACGCGGCCGATACCGATGGGAAGAAACCCCATCTGTTGGCTTTCGGGAAGCGGGAAGAGCCGTCGTAACGCCCATTCGCCTCGATAATATAGCGGTCCCTGAACGTATAATTGACGCGGCCGAAGAAACTGCGGGTCGCGTAGCTGGTGTCGGCACCATAGGCCAGGGAGTTACCGCTGGTGAGGTTAATGTAAGGCAATGAAGGTGAAATGAGCCCTACTTTCTGTGCCTTGGTGGTAGTGTAGCTGTAATTCTCCTGGTTATAGCCGGCCAGCAGGTTGATCCTGTGATTGCCCAACGTTTTGGTATAATTCGCGAACAGATCCAGCACATTATTGGCCAGCGTGGCATTTGTTTCGTACACACCGCCGGTTCCGCCTTCGGTACGGATGTCGTTCGGGCCGAACCCGATCCGGTAGTTCCGCACATCCTGCTTGGTATTCCATTGCTCACGCTTGAAACTCGCCGAACCGGTCACCTGCAGATCGCCGTTGAGCGTCGTGATAATACCGCGGAAAATATCCTGAAACCCGAACATATCCTGCTTTTTGTTACCGCCGTCGGTAAGTCTGGCGGCGAGGCGGCCAGCGCCGGTATTGGCCCATGTGCCATCCGGGTTTACAGCCACTTGCGTAGGCTGCAGGGTATAAATGTCGTTGATATCAGCCGTGGGCATTGCGCGCTCGGTGCGGTAAATCGACAGGTTATTGTCGAATTTCAGCCATTTTAAAGGCGAAAAATCCAGCCTGGCCCGTGACGAATAGCGGTTCCAGAAATCGTCGGTCAGTTTGTTCAAACCACCCTCATGATTGTAATCCGCTGAAATATAATAGCCTACCGTGCGCTCACTGGCCGTTTTGGCGCTTCCGGTGAAGGCAATGCTGTGATTCTGGGAGAAACTTCTTTTGGTAAAAAAGTAGTCATACCAGTTGTTGCTGCCCATATAGGCCCATTTGGTGGGGTCGCTCGGGTCGATGCGCGTGTCGGGCGTGGCCGGGTTGTCCGAGCGTTCTTTGGCCCAGGCATAAACCTCATCCGAATAGTTTACATAATCCCAGGGCGTATTGTCGGTGGACGTTTCGAGCACGCGGGAGAAAATGTAGGGGTCGGTTACGGGCTTGGGAAGGACCGTGGGCTGGCCCCAGGAGAAAAAGTTGTTATAAGTAATAGACTGCTTGCCTCTTCCCCCCTGCTTGGTGGTGATGAGTACGACCCCGAATGCCGCCCGGGCGCCGTAAATAGCCGCCGAAGCCGCATCGCGCAGGACCGAAAAGGTGGCAATATCGGAAGGGTTCAACCGGAGCAGGTCCTGGCTGCTGGACGCGGCAATGCCGTCGATCACGAACAGGGGCTCGCCTCCGTTAATGGATGTAAAACCGCGGATATTGAAGTTCGGCACGGTTCCGGGCGAACCGCTCTGGTAGGTAATGTTAAGCCCCGGGCTCACACCCTGCAAGCCCTGCATGACGTTCGCAACGGGCCGCGCTTCAAACTGCTTGCCCGAAATCTGGTCGACAGCGCCTGTGATGTTCACTTTTTTCTCGGTCCCGTAGCCGATCACGACCACTTCTTCAAGATTGCCGGGATCAGCCTGCATGGTCACGAAAATCTCGCTCCGGCCCTTCACAAGCTCTTCCTGCGACTTGTAACCAATGTAGGAAAACACAAGGATGTCGTTCCCCGAAACGCCGTCGAGATTATACTTTCCGTTCTGATCGGTGATGGTCCCTTTCATGGTACCTTTAATCACCACATTCACACCGGGCAGAAGGTCTTTGCCGTCGGTCACGGTTCCGTTCACTTGCACGGTTTGCGCATGGGCAGGCACAAGCCATGCCAGGGTTAGCAGCACTGTACACAAGGCGTGTTTCAACCGCCTGCTGGTGTAAGGTCTAGGTACACTTTTCATCATAAGTAAAATTTACGTTTAGCGACTTTTAGGGCATTTTGGGAATGCAAATGTCCTAATCAAAAGTTACGCTAATATTAAAAAATAGTTATCTGATTGTGATGATAAATTGAATGAATGTTCAATTAATTTTTACCGGATGACCGAAGTTACTCTTTTCGTAAAAATCCGTATATTGCCAATACGTTACACCCCGAACCGCCAATGGGAAGAAAGAGCCTCAAAGAAGCCCGCAAAAAGGAAATCATTAAAGTATTTTACGGCCTGGCCAAAAAGCATGGCCTGGAAAACACCTCCATCGCCAAGATCGCCGCCAAGATGGAGATCAATCCCAGCCTCATTATCCATTATTTCCAGACGCGTGAGGACCTGGTGTACGGCCTGGTCGATTATATTCTCGACAAATACAAGCTTATATATAAGGTAAGCGCTGCCAACGCGAAGGATTCCAGAAAAGCCCTGCTTGAAATCATCGGCAATATTTTTTCAAAAAAGTGGAATGCGCTCTTCGACGACGGCCTTTTCTACGGGTGCTATGCCATGGCATTTCACGACCCGAAAGTGCGTAACCTCTATAAAAAATTGCTGGATTCGCTCCGCGAGATGCTCATAGGGCATATCGAGCAATGCCGCGAAGAAGGCGTGCTGGATGTGGAGGATGTGGAAACGGTGGCGGACAATATCTTCGTACTGATCGACGGCGCCTATTTTTACCTTAGTCTCGTGTCCGACAAGGAGGAGTACGAGCAGCGCCTGGCCAAATACCGGCAGCAGGCATTATCCATTCTGCATTTACAGGAACTCTCAGAGGTTGCCGGATGGTCGCCTGAGCAGTCTGCGGGCCACAGCCCCGATCCCGATCATCAGCCAGATCACATTCACGGCAACGTTCGGCTTGTCGCCGTATTCGAGCGAGTAGACGATCAGGCTGCCCGCGCCGATGATATTAAGTAAATGGAAAGGGTAACCGCTGGGTTTTAGCAACCCGATCGTCAGCAGCAGATATGCAAGCACATAGGCCACTACCCCCAACCAGCCCAGTGTCTCCAATAATAGTGCGGTGTTCATATACACATATATTTACTCACAATATTAATCCAGCGTGGGTTTACAGCCAAATCGCCCCACCGACCGGCAAACCAGCCATTATTCGCTGTTTTTTACGATTAGCCAAATAAAATCACCCAAATTCACAGTTTTGCGGAATTTCGGGTAGAAATAAGTTAATATCGGTAAAAAAGCCGCTAATTCACATCAAGTTTTTGGTTTTCCGACCTGCTAATTTTACAAATAGATAATTTTCAAAAAGTGCCGCCGGAGCGCCGTTGCGGCACGCTGAGCCGACTGCTTGTTTCACAGGCAGCAAGTATCGTATTGCCCTTATAATTCATCAAAGCAGCTATGAAAATCCTTAACCCAAGCCTTTGTAAAAAACTTTACGCACACACTATCAGCGCATTATGCATTGCCACACCGCTGATGGCCCAACGGTCGCTGCCCGCTTACCAGCCTAATCCGGCGGAGCTTTCGGCGTCGTATAAAAGAATGACTTTGATGGATTCGCTGACAAAAGGCAGCGTATTGAAAGCGCAGGTGCAGCCCAACTGGCTCGCCGACGGGCAGTCGTTTTGGTACAGGAATGTATTAAAGGATAGTTTGACTGAATATTGGTTGGTAAAATCCGGTGAAGGCAAGAAAACTCGGGCGTTTGAGAATGCAAAGGTGGCCTCGGCGCTCTCGAAAGCGTATGATTCTACCTTCTCGGCGACAAAACTCTGGATCAGCGATCTTTACCCCGAACCGGAAAAACACAGCATTATCCTGCAAAGCAAAGGAAAATGGTTTGCCTACGACACAGAAACCGGCATGGCGCAGAAAATCGACAAACCGGATCTTCCCAAACCCAAAGAAACCGGCTGGACGAAGCAGCTCAGCCGCTGGGGACGCTTCCGTGCCGACAGCGTTTCGCCCGACAAGCAGACGAAAGCATTTATCAGGAACGGCAATATTTATTTAGGTAAAAAAGATAGAAAAGACGGCAAGCAACTGACTTACGACGGCAATCCGTTGAAACCTTACGGAGAACTCAGCTGGTCGCCCGACAGCCGCTACATTGTTTGCTACCGCATCGACCCGCGGGAAGAGCGCCAGGTAAGCATTATTTTTTCATCATTACCCAACACCACCCGCGGGGAGGTGAAAACGAGGGGTTATGCGCAGCCCGGTGATGAATTTACGAGCTACGAAATGCACGTGATCGATGTGCAGAGCGGAAAATCGGCAAAAGTACAATCGGAGGTGATCGACTTTTTCAATGCGCCGGTGATCCGCTGGCGGAAAGGCGATGCGACGCATTTCACCTACGAAAAAGTGGACCGCGGCCATCAGCGCTTCCGGGTGATCGAGGTGGATGCTACCAATGGCGCCACGCGGAACATTATCGACGAAAAGACAGAGACATTCATTTACCAAAACATGATTTACACGCATTACCAGCCTGACAATCATGAAATTATATGGGTTTCGGAAAAAGATGGCTGGCGGCACATTTACCTCGTCGACGAGCAGACCGGCAAGATCAAAAACCAGGTTACCAAAGGCGAATGGGTCGTACGCGACGTCGATAGCGTGGACACGCAAAAGCGCGAAGTGTGGTTCAAAGCCAGTGGTATGAATGCAAATGAAGACCCTTACCACATTCATTATTACCGCATTAAGTTCGACGGAACGGGCCTGGTGAAGCTCACCGACCACGCCAAAGCGACGCATCAGCTTGCATTCTCGCCGGATAGAACTTACTATGTCGATACTTACTCAACGATGACCAGCGCGCCGGTTTCGGAACTTCGCAAAACCGCCGACGCATCCCTCGTGATGAAGCTCGAAACCGCCGACATTTCACCCTATCTGGCATTGGGTTTCAAACTCCCGGAAATATTCAAAGCCAAAGGCCGCGACGGCAAGACCGACATCTGGGGCATCGTGTACCGCCCGAGCAATTTCGATCCGAAAAAGAAATACCCGATCGTCGAAAACATTTACGCCGGCCCCCAGGACGCATTTGTTCCGAAGGCATTCAGGCATTATGGCGAAATGCAGAGCATGGCCGAGCTGGGCTTTATAGTAGTCCAAATGGATGGAATGGGCACTTACAACCGTTCCAAGGCATTCCACGACGTGTGCTGGCAGAATCTGGCCGACGCCGGTTTCCCCGACCGCATTGCGTGGATGAAGGCGCTGGCCGAAAAATATCCCCAGGTGGACTCGACGCGCGTGGGCGTGTACGGGACCTCTGCCGGCGGGCAAAACTCGCTGGGTGCATTGCTCTTCCACCCGGGCTTTTACGACGCGGCGGTTTCGGCATGCGGCTGCCACGACAACCGTGTCGACAAGCAATGGTGGAATGAGCAATGGATGGGTTACCCGGTGGGCAAGCATTACGACGAACAGTCCAATGTAACGAATGCGGCCAAATTGCAGGGAGATCTGCTGCTGATCGTGGGTGAGGTGGACACCAACGTGCCGCCGGAAAGCACCTATCGCGTAGCCGATGCGCTGATCAAGGCCAATAAAGATTTTGAATTGCTGGTAGTACCCGGCATGGGGCATAGCGACGGCGGCATTTACGGGCGCCGGAAGAAAAGGGACTTTTTTGTACAAAAATTACTAGGTGTAAATCCTCCGAGCAGAAACAGGCAAATAACCGTAGAGTCAGCGACGCTGGGGCGGTAGTGGGGCGTAGGCGATAGGCTTTAGGCTATAAGCTATATGCGATAGGCTTTTGGTTTTGGGCCTGCGGTTATGAAGGGATCATCAGCAATGGCGGGCTGCTGCCAGCGTGGAGAGATTTGTTTAAAATAATACAAAACACATTATAGTCCATCGAAAAAAACAGCTTAAAGCATAGTGCTTACAGCTTAAAGCATATTGTCATCCATGAAAAAAACATTACTCGTCCTGGCCGTTCTTCAAATGCTTTTCGCAGGCTGCGCGCATAAACGCGGACCGGCCGGGCAGCAATCCGCCCAGCTTTCGAGCGTCACCACCGAACCTACCGAAGCGCGCCGCATAGAACTGCTTTTCCTCGGCCACGACAGCCGTCATCATTTTTCGGAAAAATACTTTCCGATGCTGTCGCTGCCATTATTTCAAAAAGGCATTAACCTGACCTACGTGTCCGACCCGAATGCGTTGAACTCCGAAAACCTCGCGCATTACGACGGTGTGGTGATTTACGCCAACCATAACACCATTACTCCCGCGCAGGAAACGGCATTGAAGACATTTGTCGAAAGCGGGAAGGCGCTGATACCGCTCCACGCGGCCTCTTTCTGCTTCCAGAACTCCGATTGGTACATCAAAGCGGTGGGCGGGCAGTTCAGCTCGCATAAGTACGGGACATTCACGGCGCCGGTCGTAAAGGCCGACCATCCGGTTATGCAGGGATGGAAAACCTTCGAAACCTGGGACGAAACGTACGTACATTCAAAACTGAACCCGGATATGACCGTGCTGCAAGAACGCGTGGAAGGTGACCACCACGAACCTTGGACCTGGGTGCGCACGCAAGGCAAAGGACGTGTGTTTTACACGGCTTACGGTCATGATGAGCGCACGTGGAAACAGCCCGCATTCCAGGAACTCGTGGCAAATGGCATTATGTGGGCCGTCAGCGACGATGCGAAGGAGCGTTTGAAGAAATTCAATTTAACCAAACCCACCTACACCGACGCCAACGTCCCGAACTACGAAAAGCGCGACCCGGCCCCAAAATTCCAGCAGCCGCTAAGCCCGGCAGAATCACAGAAACTGACCCAGGTACCGGTCGACTTTGAGCTGAAACTATTCGCCTCCGAGCCCGACATTGTGAAACCTATCGCCATGGCGTGGGATGAGCGCGGCCGGTTGTTTGTGGCTGAAACACAGGACTATCCCAACGAAGTCCGCGACCAGGACGGCATGGGTAAGGATCGTATTAAGATCTGCGAAGACACCGATGGCGACGGTAAGGCCGACAAATTCACGGTTTTTGCCGATAACCTAAATATCCCCACCAGCCTGGTGTTTGCCAATGGAGGCATCATCGTGGCGCAGGCACCGCATTTCATTTTCCTGAAAGACACCAACGGCGACGACAAGGCCGACATCCGCGAGAACATCATTTCCGCCTGGGGCAAGAGCGACACGCACGCAGGGCCGTCCAACCTGAAATATGGTTTGGACAACAAGATCTGGGGCGTACTTGGTTATGCCGGTTTCCGCGGCACGAATAGTGGTAAGCAGCTGAATTTCAGCCAAGGTATCTACCGCTTCGACCACGACGGCAAGAACCTCGAGTACATCGGCCGCACTTCCAACAATACCTGGGGGCTAGGTTTTTCCGAGGATTTTGAAGTGTTTATTTCAACAGCGAACGGGAATTACAGCGGGCATTTCGCCATGCCACTTGAATACGTAAAACGCTCAGTAGCAGACGGATCCGGCAATACGGTTTACAAACTGGATTCGCATTACGAAATGAATTACCTGACGCCCGCATTACGCCAGGTGGATTTTCACGGCGGATTTACGGCGGCGGCGGGCCATAACCTGTATACGGCCCGTAATTTCCCGAAATCGTACTGGAACGCGACGGCGTTCGTCTGCGAACCGACCGGGCGGCTGCTCTACCAGGCATTGCTGAAACCGAGAGGCGCGGGTTTTAAAGAAAAGAACGGATTTAACCTGCTCGCAAGCGCCGACGAATGGTTCTCACCCGTACACGCGGAAGTGGGCCCGGACGGGGCTGTGTGGGTCGCGGATTGGTACAGTTTCATCATCCAGCACAACCCTACCCCGCGTGGTTTCGAGAATGGCAAGGGCAATGCGTACATTAACCCGCTGCGCGATAACCAGCACGGACGTATATACAGGGTCGTTTGGAAAAATGCCAAAACCAACCCTTACCCAAAACTGGATAAGAACGACGCGGCCAGCCTGGTGGCTGGTTTGAAAAATGACAACATGTTCTGGCGCACGACGGCGCAGCGGCTGATCGTGGAATCGAAGAATAAATCCGTCATTCCGGAATTGATCAAATTGGTGAATGATCAATCGGTGGACGAGATCGGGCTGAATAGTCCTGCGGTGCACGCATTATGGACGCTCGACGGCCTGGATGCATTCACGGGTCCAAATGAAGAGGCTTACCACACCCTCGTGCGGGCCATGCGCCACCCGGCAGCGGGCGTACGGAAAACGGCCATAAAGCTGCTCCCACGCAACGACAAAACGCTTTCTGCATTGAAATGGACGAATTCACTGAGCGATCCCGACCTTAAAGTAAGGCTCGCCACCGTGCAGGCATTGACGGACCTGCCCGCTTCGGAAGAAATAGGCAGGATGCTTTATCTGGCGGGTCAGGATTCGCAGAATGCGGCCGATGAATACCTGGCGCAGGCTATTTTTTCGGGGGTTATCAAACATGAAAACGGTTTCAAAGTAGCAGCTGCAAAACTGAAAGATTCCACATTGACGGCGCGCATCGAACGCGGGTTGATCGAGGAAACCTATATGCTCAACCTCTGGTCACCCCCTATTTACCCGCCGGATATTTCGCATAAAGAACTCAAAATCAGAGCGATCATTACCAAGGCACAGGAAGAGCTTTCCGGCGTGGTCGTATCACAGGGCAACCGGCAGAATGGGTACAGCTTGCATATGCAGGACGGGAAACTGCATTGGCTCGTGCGGCAGAATGGGAAGTCATACCAAATCACTTCCACCAAAAAACTGCCTGACGAGCGCTTCGATGCCTTCGCAACGCTCTCGGAAGGGGGCAAAATGACGCTCGCGATCGATGACGAAACGCCGGTGTCGGGCAATGCCGCCGGACTTTTCCACCAGCCTTTCACGCCCGACGACATTCGCCTCGGCCGCGACTTGCGGGCGGGAAATCAGGTAGGCGAATATGCTGATAATGCAAGGCTACGCGGCTGGCTGGACATCAAGAGTACATTGCAGCTCAACCAGGTTGTTCATAATAAAGAAGATAAAAATGTATCTCATACCAATCCCGAAGCACCCGTTGAAGTGCCGAAAGGCAAAGGCGCGCCGGTAACGGTGAAACTGAAAGTGATCGAGCATGAAATGAAGTTCGACCAAAAGACATTCACGGTGAAGCCCGGGCAAAAAGTGATGATCCAGTTTACGAACCCGGATTTCATGCAGCATAATTTACTCATCATCAAACCCGGAACCTTGGAAAAAGTAGGCAATGCGGCCGATTTGCTGGCGAGGGAAGCCAATGCGATTGCCCTCAACTATGTGCCCAAAATGCCGGAAGTACTGCACGCAACGGAACTCGTGAGCCCGGAAGGCAACGCGACGCTGGTATTCATCGCGCCCGACAAGCCCGGCGATTACCCGTTCCTGTGCACCGTACCCGGCCACTGGCGGATCATGAACGGTATCATGAAAGTGCAATAAGTACCCTCAAACAAGTTTAAACCATCTAACTCCAATTGTATGAAAAGACCATTATCCCGCCTGATCGGGGAACTGCACCGCATTTGCCTCGTCATGGCGGCGGTTGCCTGTTTCCTGACCGAAAATGCCCTGGCGCTTTCCGCCGACCGACAGATTTCCGGCAAAGTGGTGTCCTCCGAGGACAAGAACCCGCTACCGGGCGTGACCATCATCGTGAAGGGAAAAAATACCGTTGGAACAGCTACGGATACCGAAGGGAAATTCAAGCTGACCGTGGCTGACGATGCCGTGCTGATCCTGAGCTATATCGGCTATATAAGCCAGGAAGTGACGGTAGGTAACCAGAGCGAAGTGAATGTGGAGCTGGCGCCTGACCAGAAACAGTTGCAGGAAGTGGTGGTGATCGGGTATGGTACCCAGAAAAAGGGCGACATTACCAGCTCGGTAGCGAGTATCAAGCGCGACGATTTCGTGCAGGGAACGGTCCGCGACGCTGCCCAACTTGTACAGGGAAAAGTGGCCGGATTGCGCATTACGACGCCCAGCGGCTCTCCTACCGCCAATACGCAGATCAATTTGCGTGGTATCAACTCCATCGAAGGAACAGCCAACCCGCTGATCCTGATCGACGGTATTCCCGGCGGGCTCAATACGGTGGCACCGGAAGATATCGAATCCGTGGATGTGTTGAAAGACGGCTCGGCGGCGGCCATTTATGGTACACGGGCGACCGGCGGCGTGATCCTCATCACGACGCGCAAGAACCGCGGCACGGCGCGCTCGACGATCGAGTATTCCAATTATGTCAATATCCAGACCATCGCACGCCGCCCCGAACTGCTTACGGGCGATGATTACCGTCAGAAAATCAAGGAAGGCGTTGATTACACCGATTACGGCGGCAATACCGACTGGCTTTCGGAGATCATGCAGAAACCGGTGAGCCACAACCATAACCTCACGTTTTTTGGCGGAAACAGCACGACCAACTTCACCGGCTCTGTGAACTACCGGAACTGGGAAGGTATATTTTTAAGATCCGGGCAAAACCGTTTCACGGGCCGCGCGGACCTAAACCATTCCATGTTCAACAACAAACTGAAAACCAATTTACAGCTCATCAACCGCATTACCCGCTCCAATGGTGCGGTAAGCCCGGCAAATGACGATGCGGCTTACGGCTATGCCTACCGCCAGGCGATCATTCGCAACCCTACCGACCGCGTCCGCGGCGACGATGGCAAATGGCAGGAGCGCGACGGCTATTTCTACGAAAACCCGGTGTCGCTGCTCAACGAATCGAATTTCGAGAGCTCCTTCAAGGAAATGCGGATGGCCGGTAGCCTCGATTACGCGCCTATCGACGATCTGAATTT
>CBIHPQ010000215.1:0-11449 GCA_966211825.1 uncultured Dyadobacter sp.
CAGGCCACCGGCTTTGTGAGGCCAGCGAGCCGGGAAGTTTGGCATGGTTTTATTCCTTTTTAAGTCAAAACCAAATAGCATCAACAAATGGAAACGACAGTATTTGAAGCGCGCGCCCGGGAATTGGTCGCAGACATCAAGGAAATTGTAAAAGTGAAAGGGATCAATCTGACAGACGCATTGGAGGAGTCCGGCATTTCGCGGAAATCGTCCGAAAAGATACTGAATCAGGGAGTAATGCCAAACTTGTCCGAGTTCCTGGCACTTTGCCAGATTTCGGGCATTACATTCCACCTGCCTTATGTAGAAACGAGCAACAACCCGATGTAGCAGCTACCCGACTTCAAAATTGAAGTCGCCATTCATCACCAGACGGGCATCGATCGGCTCGGGATTGCCGGGAATCTGCAAGCCTTTGATTTTGGCTGTTTTGCCTTTGCTCAGCAGATCGAACACGTGTTTGTCGGTCAGTTTTTTGCCCAAAAATTCAAAGGGTATTTTAAATCCGCAGATCTGGAAATTGCTGCATCCGTAGGCTGTTTTCCCCTTTTTTAGTAAATGCTCCTTGCATTTGGGGCAATTAAGCGCTTCAATGGACACTTCTTCTTTCGGCTCGCGCGGCTTGCGTTCCTTTTTGGGCTTTTCGTCTTCGGCTACCGGCAATTCTTCGATGATGGTAATGGACCTTGCGCGCTCGTTTTTGACCTCGTGCGTCAGTTTTACCACCATTTCAATCAGCTCCTGTTTGAATGTATCCATCGCATATTCGCCCTTTTCGATCAGCCGGAGCTTGCGTTCCCAATGACCGGTGAGCTCAGCGCTTTTCAAAAGGTCGTTCTGTATGGTATCGATCAGGTCTATGCCGGTTTGGGTGGCATACACATTCTTTTTCTTCTTCTCGATGTATTTTCGCTTGAAGAGCGTTTCGATGATATTCGCGCGGGTGGAGGGCCGGCCAATGCCGTTATCCTTCATTAGTTCGCGCATTTCATCATCTTCAACCTGTTTTCCGGCTGTTTCCATGGCGCGCAGCAATGTCGCCTCGGTATAGGCTTTCGGCGGCGAAGTTTTCCCCTGGTGAACGCGCGGCTCATGCGGGCCACGTTCGCCCACTTCGAAAATAGGCATTACTTTTTCTTCCTCCGCCTCTTTTTTGGCCGCAGTGTCATTCACGTAGAGCTCGCGCCAACCGAGTTCCAGTATTTGTTTTCCGGTAGCCTTGAATTCCACCTGGCCCACCATACCAAGCACAGTGGTGTTGGAAACCTTACATTCCGGGTAGAAAACGGCGATAAATCGCCTGGCGATCAGATCGTAAATACGTTTTTCCTCCTGGGTGATATGCACCGGCAGCACGCCTGTCGGGATAATGGCGTGGTGGTCAGTTACCTTCTTGTCGTCAAAAACGTTTTTAGACTTGGGAATTGGCAGGTTGGCCAACAGCGGGGTGGTGAACTGGCTGTAATAGGTCAGCTCGCGGAGAATGCCTTCTACCTTAGGGTGTAAATCTTCCGAAAGATAGGTGGTATCGACCCGTGGATAAGTCACAAACTTCTTTTCGTAGAGATTTTGAATGTGTTTCAAAGTGTCCTCTGCCGAGAAGCCATATTTTTTATTGGCCTCTACTTGTAAGGAAGTGAGGTCAAAAAGCCTCGGATTGCCTTCTTTTCCTTCCTTTTTCTCAAATGAAGTTATTTCAAAATCGTGCTGTTGCAGATAAGCGAGACCTTTATTTGCCTTTTCCACATTTTTAATGCGGTCGATGGTGGCAGTAAATTCCGTTTCGCGGTAGATGGTCTTCAATTCCCAGTACTCTTCTGAAACGAATGCGTCGATTTCCTTCTGCCGCTGGACGATCAATGCGAGGGTAGGGGTTTGCACGCGCCCGATAGAGAGTACCGCTTTGCCGCCGCCGAATTTCTTCGTAAAAAGCCGGGTAGCATTCATGCCGAGCAGCCAGTCGCCGATTGCGCGCGCACTTCCGGCCGCATATAAGTTATCGTATTGACTTCCTTCGCGGAGTTTGTCGAAGCCCTCACGGATCGCTTGCTCAGTAAGCGACGAAATCCATAGCCGCTTCACCGGCACGGCGCACTTGGCTTTGAGCAGCACCCAGCGCTGGATGAGCTCGCCTTCCTGGCCTGCATCACCGCAGTTGATCACCCCCTCGCAATTCTGGACCAGCCTTTCGATCACACCGAACTGCCGCATGGCGCCTTCATTATCTATGAGCTTGATCCCAAAGCTGGATGGTATCATCGGCAGGTCTTCGAGCCGCCACGATTTCCAGCGCTCGGTATAGTCGTGGGGCTCCTTTAATGTGCAGAAATGGCCGAATGTCCACGTGACCTGGTAGCCGTTGCCTTCGTAGTAACCGTCGCGGCGCTGGCCGGCACCGATCACCGCCGCAATGTCTTTGGCTACGCTGGGTTTTTCTGCAATGCAAACTATCATATTCATTCCTTGGCCCGGGAGTTGTCCGGAGGGCCGGTGTGTCTGGTTCAATCCTTTTTGGGGCTGCAAAGATGGTCATTTTTAGGGACACTTTCTTCCCGAAATCGATTCGCACCGCTCCTGTGATGTCGCTCGGAGCGGTGAGCAACCGGCAAAATCCGACCGGATAATCAATCCACGAAAATTTTTTTTAAAATTTTTTCAAAAAATTTTGGGTAATCTTCGAATTGTGGGTCGATTCTTCCGTGTTTTTGGGTGTTGGTATAATACACTCCAAATATAATTTGGTTTTGTTGCCAAGAACTAAAATAAACTTGCTGTGTTTAATTTCGCTTAACAATAAGGTAATACTAGCGCCGGACGCAGCAAAATGTTATGGGGCGGCTTTTTTCAAAAACCAGTCGCTTTTAAATTTTCAATCTTTGAATAGTTATATAAATAAAATCGCTAATGCGGCTTTCCTGGGTCTGTAAGTGTATTTTGTTTTGGTATTGTCCAATACGTTGAACGTTTGTTTTCAGAATATTGTAGTATATTTGTACTCGAAATACGATTGAGAACACAAGCAAAACATAAAACACTATTACCAATGAAAAATGCAAAAAACCTGTTGGCCATCGCTTTGGTAGCTTTGACCAGCGCAGCTTACGCAAATGTTAATTCTACATATACAGTTGAAGAGAAAATAAAATTGGCAGTTGTGAACAACGCATTGCCAGCATCGGCACCTGCATTGGAAACACCTGCACCGCAGAAAGAAAAACTTGCGACTGACACCAATAAACATAGCGCTTCACAGAAAGCCGCTATCGTAGACCTCCAATTGAAAAGTGTAACTACGAAGTAAGTGATTGAACCTGAATAGGGTTCGGTTGAGATTGATTGATGGTTTTAAAAAGGGAGAAGCGTTTTCTCCCTTTTTTTTGTGGGTTATGCTTAATATCGGATAGGATTAAAAAGAAAATAAACCGATATTTGGGGATGTTTGAAATGGACCTTAGTGATGTGCTGGAAATGCAACCCGTGTTCGACAGGCTGTATGAAAAACGCGACCAGATCAAAAGCAGTCGCCCGATACCTGCGTCCGCTCTTGCGAAGATTCGGGAGGGGCTTGCTTTGGAATGGACTTATAACAGTAACAGCATTGAAGGGAACACTTTGAGCCTGCGGGAAACGCAGTTGGTGTTGCAGGAAGGCATTACTATTAAAGGAAAGTCGCTGCGGGAGCATTTTGAGGCCCATAACCATGAGAAGGCCATTCAATACCTCTACGGGCTGGTGAAGCCTGAATATGTGATGCGGAGCATTGATGTGCTGTCGCTCCATGGGCTGGTACTACGCTCCATAGAAGATGATTTTGCGGGGCGCATACGCGACGCGGGCGTCCGGATTGTGGGCGCGAATTTTACGCCGCCCAACGCCCGGAAGGTATCCGATCTGTTGGATCAGCTGATTGCGTTCACAAATGACAATCCTTTGGGACTGAATGATATTATTTTGGCCACGGTCTTTCATCACCGGCTGGTTTGGATACATCCTTTTTTCGATGGAAACGGGCGGACTGTACGGCTTGCCATGAACCTGTTGCTGATGCGGGCGGGGTTTCCTCCTGCGATCATCCTTAAAAACGACCGGAAGAAGTATTACGAGGCTTTAAATCAGGCCAATAATGGCTCGTACCACAAGCTTTGCGTTTTGATGACGCAGGCTTTGGAACGGAGCTTGAATATTTACATGAATGCTTTGCCGGGATATAACTATGAATATGAGCCTATTGTGCGCATTGTGGAGGAGCCGGAAGTGCCTTACGGGCAGGAATATGTGAGCCTGCTCGCGCGGCAGGGAAAGATAGATGCCTACAAAGAAGGGAACGTCTGGTATACCACACGGGAAGCCGTGCAGGAATATGTCTATAACCGGAAACGTAAGCGGTCTACCTAAAAAAGCTGCCTATGGAAATCATCAGAAGAAGCGATTCTTCTTTGGACGTTCCGGCGCTGATGTTGAATGCAAATTGCTCCCGGAAAGGCGTAATGTAAAATCCGCCGCCGTAGCCCTGGTGCCAGTAATCTGCGCTGGCCGGGTCGTCCTTAACCCATACTCTTCCTACGTCGTAAAATGCCCGTACGCCCATTTTGAGCGGAATGAAGGTGTTACGCGTTTCGGTGAGCTGCCATCTTAGCTCGGTATTCAAAAAGCCTTTCGATTCGCCCGTGAAGCGGTTGCGCTTGAAGCCGCGCAGGTCGTTGAGCTGGCCGAGTGAAAAGAGTTTGTAGAAAGGCAATTGTCCCTTCGCGATGCCGCCGCCTAGCCTTAGGCCAAACGTCAGCGGGTTTTTGCTGTGCGTGGAAAGGTATTGCTCCATTTCGAGTTCCGAAATGGAGGCCAGATCGTTCTTCGATTGTGAAACGTGGCCGGCCTGTTGCGAAAGCTGTATGCGGAAACCGCGCTCGGGCAATGCAATGCGGTCGCGGAAGTCGAGGTTGAGAATGCCTTTGACGAATGCGAGATGGAGTTGGTGTACGCCGAAGACATCCGGATGGTCGGCCAGGTAGCTGTTGTTGCGCTGAATGCCCTCGTCGAGCTCGTAGCTGGCGGTAACTTCTGCCTTGCTCTGTTTCCAGAATTGTCGCAAAAGGCCTGCAGAAACGGATACCGAATTGTATTGTGTCCGGTAGTAATTGCCCGGCAAGTCGTTGTTTTTGGGCGTATCGTTCCCTACGCCGAAAAAGAAATTATAGTTGAGCGGCCGCGACACGCTGATCTGCGAAATCCCATCCCACTTGCCCACCAAATGCCTGAACTGGTTGGAATAACTGACATCATAATTGCCCTTGACACTCACCGACGCACTCAATGAATGCTTCGATGCGAAATCGGGCTTGCCGAAGCGCTGGCGGGTGAATGTGATGCCACCATGAACAGCGAAACCGACAAACGGATTGTAAGTGAGTAATGCGACAGGTAAATAAGTATTGTATTTGAATGCATTCCGGTCATATTCGTAGTACCGCTCGTCCGCAGGTTTTACTTCCCGGCCTTCAGCTCCGAGCTGGTGATCGGGGTTTGGGTCTTTTTCGTAAACGAGCGTTTGCTTACCGCCTTTGCGCACATCGGATTGGTCCGAAATATGGTCATTCCCGGCTCCGCTGATGATCCGGACAAGAATGGAACGGTCGGATTTTCCCTGAATATCAAACACATCGTCGCCCCCCAGGCCATTCAGTCTGATTTCGCTCGTTTCGGCAGGCTCGAAAGTGCGGTGATAATAAACTTTTGACGAATCAGGCTGGCGGTTTTGTTTTGAAACATCATAAACATTTACCAGCACCTGCCCATTCGCCAGCCGCAATACCTTGAAATATTCGGCTTTGTTGGAGCCTACCACATCCACTTCTTTGGCAAGCAACGCATAGTATTCGGCCGCATATTTTTGCAGGTCTCCGATGCGTACTTTCAATTTGTTCTCAATTTCCTTTCCGTCCTTTTCATAGATTTCGGACGGCATATTGCGGACAGCTGCGGTAATATCCGCATCATTAATGGCTTCCTGGATTTCCCTGGCCGCTTTTACCCAGTCAGCTTTACTCAACCCGGCGCCCACAAAACGGTCGAGGTGGCGGGCCTGCCACATGAGGCTGCGCAGGCCGTGAATGCGTTCTGCGAAGTTTTCTCCGTTCGGTACGCCCCACTCGCGGTCGGCGAGCCAGGGGATAATGCCGTCCCAGCGTGAGAATGCGTGGTCGCGGTCGCGGGGGACGGGCCGGTAAATTTCTCCTTCGGCTGTTTTGTAGCCTGCCCATTTCCAGTTGTCTTCGTGCTTGCTCCAATCGCCGACCCAGAGGTCGAACATGCGTGCACGGGCGAATTCGTTCCCGTCGACACGGTTATCGTGGTCGTGGTAGAGTTTGTTGAATAGTTTGAAGCTCTTTTCGATGTCTTTGGCCGCTCCAAATACTTTTTCTTTTTCAAGTTTGTCGGTAGGACGTTCTTCGAGCATTCCGAAGAGGTTGCCGTATTTGTCCTTAAATGCGCCCAGTTTATTGTCTTTGGGCAAAACATAGAGCTTCGGCGTGGCGTGCAGGATGCCGATCTTGTCGAGTAGCGGAGCGACGGCCATCGCGCCGTAGGGTTGCTGGGTGGAGGTTTGGTCTTTGAGCACCTGCGAAACTACCGTCCCGCGCAGCTCGTACGCCAGCGCGCGGAAAGGGTCTTTGTCAACCGACCGAAATACATATTCCTTGCCATTTCCCGCCACCAGTTTGAGCGAGGTTGTCTGCCGGCCGCCGCCTTTGCCTGCGATCACCAGGCCGCCGAAAGTAGTATCCATATCCAGGTAGGGCACTTTTACGGGCACTGTCCAGGAGTTTCGGTAATGCTTTCCCAACCAGGTTTCCTTGAAGCGCCTGCTGGCATATTCGCTCCCCGCGACAACCGTCGCCAGGCCCGGGTGTGGCGCTTCCATTTTGTCTGACGGTTTGATGACTGGCTTGCAGGGCTGGAATAGCGTGTTTATGAGGCCGTTCGCATTGTTTTGGCAGGCCGATGCAAAAAGCTGCCCTGTTTCTTTTTTTGCCAATTGGTTTCCCTGAACATTCCAATGCTGGTAGCGGACCTCTCCATTATTTGAATAAATTATTTCCACTAAACCTGCCGACGATGAGGCTAATGTGGCCTTGTTACTTCGCGCGATGTACTTGCCATCCGCAATGCCACCGCTGTTGATGAAATAGCTGTTGTCCCTGCGCACGATCGACTGATTGCTTTCGTGCCCGGAAGCGAGGATCAGCGAGCCATAATCCTGCAAAACACCATTCAGTTTGTAACGAAACAAGCCCAGGTTCGCATTAGAGAGATCACGGCTCGTGCCGACGTTTTGCCGAAAGCCTACAATGGCATTGCCCACGAGCGGCGGGGCGAGGTAGGATGCCGTCGAAAACCGGCCACCGAAATTGCCCAGCGATTCGATGGGAAAATGGGAGAGTAGCAGTACATTTTTATCCGAAGTTTCGTCCAGGACGCCTTCGAGCTCTTCGACGAAATTATCGGTGTCGGCAATGGCGCAAACGTCGGATGACGGCTTTGGCTTTTCATAGGGATGGTTCCACCATTGCGAATTGACCACAACTATTTCCAGCATCGGGAACGACACGGTCCAGGGGCCTGGGCAGCCGTGGCCGAAAAACAACTGAAAGCGGGAATGCTTTTCTTTTTCCAGGGCTTTTTCTAATGCAAGTACCCGTTTCCAGCCGCCTTTACCCGAATTGAGCCATTCGCGGTCGCCCTGGTTCATGAGGATATGCAGCCCGGGGTTACGGTCGAGCAGCGAATTGGCTTTTCTTTTCCAGTCGGCGACCTGGTCGATAGTCATTTGTTCGGGGAAAGCATCGCCGTTGAATACCCAGAGCAACGGGCCGGGTTTCGTGGCCAGGTAGTTTTCGATGATTGGGAAAATATCGGCCGCATTTTCAAAATCGGACGTGTTGCCCGTCAATACTACCCTGAAATCGCCGGCGTAGAGGCTCCATGTGGTTAACAGCAATATTATTACGGATAAAATGATGCGTTGGGCGCAGATTATCAGTCCGTTCTGGGTGCGAAGTATACGTGTAGTCAAGGTTGGGCAACGTTGCGTGAGAAATCACCCCCAATTTAGTACGAATCCCGGCAGATTGAAATGGCCCGATCAACGTTCGTATTGGAAAAATACATTGCCAGCCGGTTTTTTCATACCTTACAGGATCAAAAAGAGATTGCAATGCCGTTTTCCAAGCTACCCATGAAGATTTTGCTCATTGAAGATGAGCCAAGTGTAATATCACTGATTCAACGCAGCCTTACTGCCAATGGCCATGAAATTACCATTGCCATGGACGGACAGTCGGGCCTGCAAATGGTTTTGCAACACCAGTTCGACGTTATTATCCTGGACCTGATGATCCCGCTGATCAACGGGATGGAGGTTTGCCGGCGCGCGCGCAACGCGCAGATCACGACGCCCATTTTGATGCTGACCGCACTAGGTACAACCGAAAATATCGTTTCGGGCCTCGATGCCGGGGCGGACGATTATATGACCAAGCCTTTCAAGCTCGCGGAACTGGAAGCGAGGCTCCGGACGCTCATCCGTCGTGGAAAAGAGCCGGAAAAGGAGAAAAACGACAAAATCCTGGCCCTGGGAGATCTGGTGCTGGACAAGGTAACGAAAACGGTTAAACGCGGAGGGCAGCCCATCGAGCTCACAGCGACCGAGTTCCGGCTTTTGGAATACCTCCTGTCTAATACCAACCGTGTCCTGAACAGAATGGAAATCCTGGAAAATGTATGGGACATCAATTTCAATCTCGGCACGAATGTGGTGGATGTTTACATTAATTATCTCCGGAAAAAGATTGATAAAAATTACGATATAAAGCTGATCCACACTGTTTTCGGTATGGGTTACGTGGTCCGTCAGTCGTATGAGGATACAAAGTAAGATCGCCCTTATTTTTACAGCACTTTCGGCGGGCATTATCCTGGCGCTGAGCATATTCGTCTACTTCTTTGCTTCCGAAAGCATTTCAGCCAGCTTCTTTCACCGGCTCGAAGTCCGCTCGGACATTGTCGGGCATGCGGCTTTGCAGGAAAACAAATCGCTGACTTCGATTTACTACGACATCAAAGAGCGGCATTTGGGCAGTTTGCCTTACGAAAAGCACCGCGTGCTGCCCGATCCTACCGATGAAGCCACCCGGAAGCGGTTATCGCTACCGTCGTCGTTCTTCGACGAACCGAAAGGCGAAATTCCCGCTCGCTTTTTTAATCAAGACACTTCCTATGTGGTGCTCAGGATTGCACGCGCCGACCGGAAGATCATGGTCGTATCATCGGCCCTGGATACCTATGGAATGCAGGAAATGGCCAACCTTAAAAACCTGCTGTCGATCGGCTTCTTTATTGCGATGGTATTCGTTTTCACGCTGGGTAAGCTGCTCTCTAATGAAATTTTCAAGCCTATCCGCCGCATTATCCGGAATGTAAAAGGTATTAATGCCCATAACCTCCACCAGCGGCTCGTGGTGGAGCCGACCGACGATGACGTCGAAGCACTTTCGCAGACTTTCAACGATATGCTCGACAGGCTGGAAGTGACCTTTGAAATGCAGAACAATTTTGTGAGCAATGCCTCACACGAGTTCCGCACGCCCCTGACGGTTGTGAGCGGTGAAGCGGAGCTGGGGATGACCCTACCGGGCTTGCCCGAGGGCGCGAAAGAGTCGTTTTTGAATATTTACAGGGAAGTCGAGAAGCTGGAACACCTTACCACGAGTATGCTTAGCCTTGCGCAGACGGGCTTCGATGGCAAGAAGGAGAACTGGGAAGAAGTCCGGATCGACGAGCTTATCATTTCCGTAAAAGAGGCAGCCGACCGGATCATGCCGCACAATCACGTAACGATCGATTTTGACCATCTCCCGGACGATGAAGGCAAGCTCACCGTAAACGGGAACCTGGCGTTGCTGAAAGCGGCATTCTCAAATATTGTGCTCAACAGCTGCAAATATTCCGACAATAAGCCGGTGCGCGTCAAGATCACGGCGGATAATAAATATGTGATCGTGGAAATCACCGACCAGGGCATCGGCATTCCCGACCGCGAGATCGGGCAGATTTTTGTCCCCTTTTTCAGAGCCTCCAACACTTCCAGGTATAAAGGTTACGGCATCGGTTTGCCGCTGACCCACAACATCATACGCATGCACCAGGGGAAAGTCGAAGTACACAGCCGCGTAGAGGAGGGGACGCAGTTCATTACTTACCTGCCATTCAAGTATTTCTGAGTTCTCTTATTTCATTTTAATATTCTTATCTGGCTCTAATAAGTCTCTCACTGTATTATAATGTCGCTCTTAAACAGGGCTAATGTCTTGGTCGTAACATTGCATTATCAATTGAATATCAATGCTTTGTTAACTTCTAAAAGACAACATTTTTATGAAAACAGTAGTGATACCTACGGACTTTACTAATGAGGGCATCCAGATTGCCGAGGCTGTTGTCCGGGACGTTCAGGAAGAGATCCGCGTCGTGTTTACCCACCTTTTCCACGTTGCCGACGATATTCAGGACCTGCTTTTTTCGACCTATCGTGAAAAGGAATATGAACTGATTTCCGAGGAATTCTGGCGCGAATGCAGAATGCTGAAAGATACCTACTCCGACCAACTGGCCAGCATCAAGATCGATTTCTTCTACGGCAACAAGCTGGCACTCCTGAAAAATTTTCTGGAATACTACGAAACCGATTTCATTGCTTATTCTGAGCAGTATGGAATTCCAAAACTGACTAAAAGCAGTCTGGACGCGATGCCTGTGCTGAAAAAGACGGGTTACACGATGATCAACGCCGACATGATCCGTGTATCGGCGCTGGCCGACACCTACCGGTAAGCTACTGAGTTGTTGAAAATGAGATTGTGAAAAAGGTTAAAGATCAGTGAATTATGCTTCTCAAAAAGAATATCCCCATCCGCTATATTTTCGGTAAGATTAAATATGAAATCCTGTTTGTGACCATCTATGGCATTGCGATCGAGGTGATCTATCAGAACTTTCATATTACCAACATTTCGATCCCGATGACGGTGCACAGCGTGCTCGGTACGATCATTTCGCTGCTGCTGGCATTCCGTTCCAACCAGGCCTATGACCGCTGGTGGGAAGCGAGGATTATCTGGGGGGCGATCGTAAACGACTCGCGGACGTTCGCACGCCAGATCCTTTCGCTAATGGAAGATCCGTTGGAACCCGACCGGATCGACGGCTTTAAAAAGCGTATGATCAAACGTCAGATTGCGTGGTGCTATGCATTAGGAAAAGGCCTGCGCAGGGACGACCCGATGCCTATGATCAGCAAATTCGTCTCGGAAGAAGAATTGGAATACCTGAAAGACTATGACAACAAGCACGTCGGGATCATTCAGCTTCATGCCCGCGATCTGAACAATGCATT
>CBIHPQ010000216.1:0-11435 GCA_966211825.1 uncultured Dyadobacter sp.
ATTTAATTGCCATATTCCAACTCATGAATTCCTCACGTCCTGTTACGATCAAAGACATTGCGCGCCGTTTCAGGTGCTCTCCATCCACGGTTTCAAGAGCCCTGAACGACCATCCGGCCATCAACGAAGACACCCGGAAAAACATCCAGGAATATGCCAGGGAGGTGGGTTACCAGCGTAACGAAGTGTCCCTGAGTTTACTCAATAAAAAAACGGCCTCGTTGGGCGTGGTTGTCCCGACGATCAGCAATTATTATGAAACGGCGGTGATTGAAGGTCTGCACACGGTTTTGCAGCCGATGGGTTTTACCCTCAATATCTGCGTGACCAATGAGAGCTATTTGCTGGAAAAGGAGTCGCTTTCCAAGCTGCTCTCCAACCGGACGGAAGGCATTTTTCTATCGGTATCACAGGAAACTTACGATGCTGGTTACTACGAGCATCTGGAAAACGTGATCCAGCGAAAAACACCGCTGATCTTCATTGACCGCGAGTACGAGGACTTTGAAACCAGCCGTGCCACAGTCGACGATTACCATGGTGCTTTCGCGGCGGTGGAGCATTTGATTTCAATAGGTTACAAACAAATCGCGCATTTAAAAGGCCCCAATGGCCTCACTGTTTCCGAACAGCGCTTTAAGGGTTATATCAATTGTTTGAAAAAATACAATATGCCGATCCGCGAGGAGCTGATCCTCAACACCAACTTCAACGTCGAAAGCGCCATTTTGCCAACCAAGCGCCTGCTCGAACTGGCTTTCCCGCCGGATGCGATCTTTGGCGTGAACGACCAGGTGGCGATCGGGGCCATGCGGGTAGCGAAGGACAAAGGCCTGCGCATTCCCCAGGATATCGGGCTCGTCGGGTTCGATAATTCGCCTATTTCGGCCTATATGTTCCCCTCGCTTACAACTGTTCACCGGCCCGGGCGGAAAATCGGTATGGAAGCTTCTCGCCTGTTCCTTAACCAGTTGAACGGATCAGGCGATTTTGCGCCCGAGAGCATTGTATTGCCTTCGGAACTGGTGATAAGGGAATCGTCGCTGCGGATCTAGCTTGTGCAGGGCTGGCAGGCAAATGGTAAAGCGTCAATCCCAATACACAGCAAAGCCGGTCAGGAGCATTCCCGACCGGCTTTTTTCATTATTTCACAATTTCAAAAATTAATAACCATCATTCTGCTTCAGATATCCTGGCAGGTTAGACGCGCCGTCGATGGCCGTCTGCGGGATCGGGAAGATGCGTTTCTTCACATCTGCATTGGTTTTTTCCGTCCATTTGCCTTCGTACTTGCCGAAACGGATCATGTCCGGGCGGCGGAGCATCTCCCAATAGAACTCGAAACCGCGTTCGCGGAACAGCAGATCGAGGTTCATGGTGGTCAATGCAGGCGGCGCGAGCGTCTTCGTGCGTGACGCGCGTACGAGGTTTACGTCGGCCAGCGCACCTGCCGCATCATTGCTTTTGCGAAGTTTAGCTTCTGCCCGCATCAGGTAAATGTCGGCCAGACGTGCGATGACGATATCAGCCTCGCCGCGGTTACGGCCTGTGTTCGACTTGTTGCTGAACTCGTATTTCTCCACGCGGAAACCGGTATTGTAGTTACTTCCGGCGGTTGTAAAGTCGATCAGTTCGGAGAAGCTTACGGGCAGGTCAGCGCGGTTACGCGTCACGTAGGTCAGTTTTCCAACCTTCAACTTGCCGTCGGCACATCTCACAAACGCGCCGTTCACGCGCAATGCGCCATATTGCTGGCCCCTCAGAATTCCGCGGTTGATCTTGTAGTCGGCATCATTCACACAGGTATCAGCCGCATTCGTGTAAATAGACATGTTTTGCTGATAAAAACGCGGGTCGCGGGAGGGGTCCACCGCCCCATAAGCCTGTACCCAGGATTGGTAGAAATCCGACGTAATACCAGGTCCGTCGGTGCCATTGGCGGCCGGGAACTCTGCCAGGGGAAACTGGTCACCTGAGATGGAGAAATAGGCCATACGGTTGTGCCCGTTCAGCTCGGCGCGCTGGTCCACCGCGAAAATGATCTCCTCGTTCGTATGGTTGGCGTTGCCGAAAATCGCGAAATAGTCCGAGGAAAGCTTCGCCTGGCCTGAATTGATCACCTTGTCAGTGTACTGGATCACTTTGTCCATATCCTCGGCCTTGAAATCGAATGTGGTACCGTAAATATTGCGGTACACAGCCGCATTCAGGTACAGGCGCGACAGCAAGCTCCATACCGCAGCCTGGTTCAGCCGGCCCGGACCGACCACCGATTTGGGTTGCAAAGCAGGTTCGACAGCCAGCAATTCGCTTTCAATGTATTTGACGGCTTCATCACCACGGATAATGGTAGAGGTAGTTCCCGGATCGTCTTTCACAAACACAATACCGAACAAATCCAGCATCACCATATTGTAATAGGCGCGCATCCCGCGTGCTTCGGCCGTGTAAAGCGCCTTATTAGGTGAAGTTGCGGATTTAAGGCCTTCAATAGCCGTGATACACCTCGAAATAGACTGTACCAGCTGGTTCCAGGTATTGTTCACGTTAGGGTCTGTGCTGGTGGTATTATGCGCGTGCAATGCGAGGTAAATGCCATTGTCGCCCCAGTCGGTACCACCCCGGTAGGGCAGGATCGCCTCGTCGGTGGAAATTTCCTGCAATGCAAAATAGGTTGTATGCTGGAAAAGGTTGGGCAGCAAAGCATAGGTAGGTGCGAGCAGGCCGTTGACAGTTTCTTCTTCTGAAAGCTTGGCGCTGAGTGTTTCATCCAGCACTTGTTCTTTCAGGTCGGTACAGGCGTTGCTGAGCATCAGCAAGCCGGCTACCGTGAATATGGTTGATAGTTTCTTCTTCATGGGTCAATTATTAAAAGCCAAGATTGATCGAGAAAATGAAGGTTTTCGCTTTCGGATAGCTCAGGTAGTCGATACCGTAAGAGGTAATGCCGGCGATGGAACGGTCGTTGTTAACTTCCGGGTCGTACCCATTGTATTTGGTCCACAATGCCAGGTTCTGGCCAGTTACCGAAATGCGGGCCGTCTGAACCCATCTGTTGATTCCCAGCTTGGTCGTGTTGAGGTTATAACCGAGCACAAGGTTGTTCAGTCGCAGGTAAGCGCCGTTTTTGAGATACCTTGTGGAAACCCCGGCCGAATTGTTGACCGATTCCGAAGGTTCCGAAAGTGCTTCCGGCGTTACGTTCACACCTTTCGACAGTTTCAGTTTGTAGAAATTAGAATTGGCGGTGTTGTCATACACTTTGTTACCCGCCACACCATTGAAGTTGGCACTCAGGTCGAAGCCTTTGAAGCTGATGTTCCCGTTGAAGTTATACATCCGGGTAGGCAGCGCGGTACCCGCCACCACGCGGTCGGCGTCGTTCACAATGCCGTTACCATCCACATCGCGGAATTTGCTGATGCCGTTTTCGTCAAAACCAGTAAACTCTTTCAGATAGAATGCCCCGATCGCCTCGCCATTGATGTAGCCGTTGATCGTAGCCGACGTCAGACCCGATCCTTGCGCTGAACCCGATGGGATAACGCTGTAAGGAGAGTGTTCCACGCGGTTTTTAATGAAAGTGATATTTCCGCCTACCGAATACCGGAGACCATTTTCGAGTGAGTTGCGGTAATTCAGGTCAAATTCCAAACCTTGGTTAATGATCTGCATATCAGGTACATTGGTCCAGAAAGTGCCGGCCGGTTGCACGGGGTCAGCAGGAATTACTTCCAGGAGCATCTTTTCGGACGTTTTTCTGAAAAAATCAATTTCACCGCTCAATGCACCTTTGAACAAGCCGAAGTCAAGACCTAAGTCGGTCTGTTTGGACACTTCCCATTGAATATTGGGGTTGGCCAGACGCGTGTAAGTTGTTCCGCCTGGAAAGTTCGAGCCGCCGTCGAGAGGATAGCTGGCCGTTCCTGAAACTACCGACGTGAAGCGTGCCTGGGTGATTTTGGAAGGGATTTCCTGGTTACCCGTTAACCCCCATCCTGCGCGAAGTTTCAGCTCCGAGAAAGGCGACGATTTCATGAAAGGTTCTTCCGAAACCCTCCAACCTGCTGAAAATGAAGGGAAAGATCCGTATTTGTTGTTCGAACCGAATTTCGAAGATCCATCGATACGCAATGTCGCGGTAAGCAGGTACTTGTCTTTGAAACCATAGCTCGCGCGGCCGAAGAACGATTGTAGCTCGTTGATAGTTGCGAAGCCGCCGGGCTGATTCAGGACGAGCGAAAGGTCCTGTCCGAGGCCGGGGTTGTAGATAGGCTCGATATCGGAGATCGGAAATTTGTTGATACTGAAATTCCGGCTCTGGATGAAAACACGCTGGTATGAGTG
Organism: uncultured Dyadobacter sp.; assembly: GCA_966211825.1. GTDB lineage: Bacteria > Bacteroidota > Bacteroidia > Cytophagales > Spirosomataceae > Dyadobacter. Next base: position 4,348 of record CBIHPQ010000216.1, read on the forward strand.
ACCGAGCAATGCAGTCACGCTATGCATTTTCGTATTCAACGTGTAGGTCAGGTAGTTTTCGATCAGCCTGTTGGTGTTGCGCAGGCCGTAGTTTTCCAGGCGGCCCAGCTCAGCCGGAATAGTGCTCGGCAGGGTCTGTTTATCCTGGGTAGCCGTGGAGTTATCGATGCCGAAGTTCAGCTTGTAGACCAGTCCGTCGATGATCTTGACCGACGGCGAAATGCTCGCCAGTACGCGGTTGGTGGTGAGAACCTCCTTGTACTGTTGCAATGCGAATAGCGGGTTGGTGAAGTCCTGATATTGAACCAATTGTCCATCTGCGCCGTAAGGGGCATAGGTAGGGTTGATGGTCAGTGCACTGCCTATTACGCCCGGGATATTCGGGCGCTGGTTTTTGGTATTGGTAGCATTGAGGTTGAAATCCAATGTCACACGGTCTTCGAACAACTTCTGAGAAAGGTTCATACGACCTGTGTAGCGGTTCTGCTGGCTGCCTTTCAGAATACCCTGCTGCTTTTGCGCACCGAATGAAGCGTAGTAGGTCATTTTCTCGCTGCCGCCGCCAACCGATACATTATGGTTGTGCGTGGTGGCAGTCCGGAAAATTTCTTTTTGCCAATCGGTGTTGGCCTTGCCGTCGGTCACAGTTGCGCCCAGTTTGGTGGCTTCTGTCAGAAACTCGGGACCTGAAAGCACATCTATCGGACGCGCCACGTTGGATATACCGAGGCTTCCGGAGTAGGTAACAGCCGCCTGGCCGGATTTTCCTTTTTTAGTCGTGATCAGAATCACCCCATTCGCGCCGCGCGCCCCGTAAATGGCTGTCGCCGAAGCGTCCTTCAACACGTCGATCGACTCGATATCCTGCGGATTGAGGAAGTTAAGCGGGTTGGTATCGCCGCCCGTACCACTGTTGTCGAGCGCCATACCGTCCACGACGAACAACGGCGTACTGCCCGTACGCACACCACCCGGACCGCGAACGGTAATGTTAGTCTTGCCACCTGGCTCACCTGTCGCCGACGTGATATTCACGCCCGATACCTTGCCTTGCAGCAATTGCTCGGGAGAGTTGATGATCCCCTGGTTGAACTCCGCACTCTTCAACGACTTCACCGAGCCGGTAATGTCCTTTTTGGTAGTACTGCCATAGCCTACAACCACCACCTCGCTGAGGTTGGATGCCGACTCTTTCAGCTTGATTTGGATGGAGTTCGCATTGCTTTCGGTGAGAACGAAGTCTTTCAAAGACTGTTTTTCAAACCCGATATAGCTGAATTCGAGGTTATAGCTGGTGCCGGTTTGCAGATTTGCGAAACTAAAAACACCCGATTCATTGGTAGTTGCACCTTGTTTGTTGTTACCACTTGCATCGGAAATCACTACGGTGACTCCGGGTAACCCGTCCGTTGAACCTTCGGTGGTCACTTTACCGGTGAGAGTGATTTCCTGCAATTTGTTCATGCTGGTTTCAACATGTTTTCTGGGCTGGCCTTCGGGAACCGGTATTTCAGCTGCGGCAATGGCATGGAGGCCGCAAACGGCCGTCACCTGCATGAGGCAGTTTCGGATTATCCCGGTCCTGACTGATAGAGTCGAAGTCTTTCTCATAGTCGTGGATTATTGGATTTTACAGTGAATAGAAAGTTGAGGTAAACGAGAATTTTATTCATAGAGGAAAATTTAGGCGTATGAGTTACAAGATTACAAATTGTATTTTTAAAACAATTAATAGCAATAACTTTATAGGTAATGCAAACGTTTGAAATTCTGTGCAAACGTTTGAAAAAATATGAAGATTAAATTGGATGAAATTAATATCGCTTGCGGTGGTGTAGGAATAGTGATTTTTAATCGTCCCAAAGTCTAATCAGGAACCGAAAAGTTGCATTAAAGCCGCATTTTCAATGCCAAAAATGGCATTACGAAGAAGAATTAAAGAAGGAATGTGTTTTAAGGAATTGTTAAATCGGCGACGGCGGGTGGGATGTTGGCGTGGGAATGGAGTAGGGGAAGAGAAAACGAACGGAGGGGAGGGATGGGAGAGGTAGGGACGTTTATGCAGCGTTATCTAACGGCAGCAGTTTGACGGTCAGACCAAAAGTTCTAAGAAGTTCGTCCAGTTATTGCTGATGTTCGGCGAGTAACCGCTCGTACTGCTCGATTATCGACGGAGTATCGCCCAGTTCACGGTGTAATTGCAGGGTCTTATTGGTAAGTGCTACCAGCTCAATTAGCCTGCCAACCTGCGCTCCCCATTCGTGCAATTCGTCCAATAGCTTCATATCCATGATCTAGAAATTTAGTTGTATAAAACCTTTTGATTTTCGGGCGCGCGAAGTTGTAAATTGATTACGCCACTGGAACAAGTCCATATGATAAAACGCGTGTTTCAGGTGAGTTTCAGGATATATTTTGACGAAGTATTCATCCGTTTTGTTATCCCTGTGATACGCACGTAGCAAATCAATTTCCGGCTCATTGCTATAATAGATATCCGCATCAATAAAGGTTACGAGATCAATGTCGCGCGGATTAAGCTTCCTCGTTACGAAACTTCCATCTATCCACTGATGAAATCCGTTACCAATGATTGGGATCAACTTCTCGATATACTCCGAGAAGTTACGGAAAATCACCTGCCTCGTATCGGATTGAGGAAAGGCGTCCACAAATTCGGCTTTAAAGGTCGACCAGTCAATGACAATATTATCGTAGGGCGTCAAGTTGCCCTTGATGTCAAATTCCAAGTGTGTGTAGTTTTATTTTTAATTTAAAGATACCAAAAATAAAAACTTAAACGTCCTGCCGCAATACTTCCAACGGCGGCCGGGACAAGATGCCGCGGCTGTTTAGCAAACCGATAATTACAGTTAGCAGGGAGACGAAAAGGAAGATCAAAACGATCGGCCCGGGTTCGGGGTTGAATTCGGACTCGAAGCTGAATTTGGCGAGGCAAAAACTGCCGATGACCGCTATGAGAATGCCCGTGAATGCCGCGAAGGCGCCCAGGAAGAAGTATTCGAGGGAGGTGATGGTGAATATCTGCTTGCGGCTTGCGCCCAATGTGCGCAGCAGCACGCTCTCCTGAATGCGCTGGTACTTGCTGATCATGACGGACGCAATGAGGACGATCAGCCCGGTGAGGATGCTGAAACCGGCCATAAAGCGGATTACGAAGCCGATTTTATTGAAAATATCGTCAAGCACGCGAAGCACGAGGGCGAGGTCGATGATGGAAATGTTGGGATATTCCCTTACCAGCGCCTGTTGAAACCGGGCGGATACCTCCGGATTGGGCACGTGCGTGAGCATCGCGTGGAACTGCGGCGCGTCTTCGAGTACGCCGGTAGGGAATACGACGAGGAAGTTGGTACGTACTTCGCTCCAGTTCACTTCCCGGAAGCTTGTGATCTTAGTGGGCATTATCGTTCCCTGAACATTGAAAACCAGGGTGTCACCCAGTTCCAGGCGGCTTCGCTCGGCAAAACCCTGCTCGACGGATATGGGGATCAATGCAGCCGATTTGTCGTATTTGCCCTGCCATTTTCCTTCGGTGATCTTCTCGGAAGAAGTGGTAGAGTCGCGGAAGGTGACGCGGTACTCCCGGCCGAAAATGCGCCGCGACTGCTCCGCCGTGGTGTCGCCTTCGAAATCGGCCGCGGTTTTCCCGTTGATCTCTTCCAGACGCATGTTTACAATGGGTACGCTCTGGTTAATAGGTACATTCTGCGCTTTCGCAATCGCCAGCACACCGTCTTTTTGATGGTTCTGGATATCGAAAAGCACCATATTCGGCTGGTTGCCGCTGCTCGACAGCTTCACGCGGTTGAGCAGGATGGTTTGTATAAAAAAGAGCGTGCATATCAGCGAAGTACCAAGCCCGACCGAAACGATGAGGATGGTGGTCTGGTTATTGGGGCGGTACAGATTGGCCAGGCCCTGGCGCCAGAGATAGCTCCATGAAGTAGGGAAAAAACGCCGCACGAGCCACATGAGCAGGCTGGCAATGCCGAAAAGGATCAGGAAAGATGCCAGAATGCTGCCAGTAAACGCCAGCGCCTGTACCCAGGTTTGCATTTGCAGGAACGAGAACCCGAAAATGAACAGCACGATCAGCCCGTATAATGCCCAGCTCACGGCGTCGCGCTCGGGATGGGAGGCATCCGAAGACGAGCGGAGCACATTCAGCGGCGATACTTTGCGGATCGACACGAGTGGCGGCAATGCGAACAGGATGGAGATGAGTACGCCGATAGCCAGGCCCTGACCGATGGCCGCCCACGAGACGTCCGTTGTGAGGTCAAATGGAAGCAGGTCTTTCAATACGAGGGGCAAAAACTGCTGGATAACCGTTCCCAGAATGGTGCCCAGCACGGTACCAATCAGCCCGATGCCAGCGATCTGGATGAGGTATATCAGGAATGCCTGCGACGCTTTTACGCCCAGACAGCGTAAAATGGCGATGGAATTCAACTTCTCGCGTACGTATATATGTATGGCGCTCGCGACACCTATGCACCCGAGCAGGAGTGCCACGAAGCCTACCAATGAGAGGAAGCGCGTAAGGTCGCGGAACGAGCGTCCGGTATCTTCTTTCTGGCTTTGAACCGTATTATGGTCGAGATCATAACGCTCGAATTTCGGTTCCAGCGTTTTCACCATCTTTTCGACATCCGTTTTGGCAGGATATTTAAAGTAATACCTGTAACCAACACGGCTGCCCTTTTGCATGAGGCCCGTCTGATCCAGAAAACGCATTGGAATGTACACAACAGGCGCTACCGAAGCGGTAATGCCCGTAGCCCCGGGCGCTTTTTCCAGGATACCTGCAATGGCAAAAGTTACCTCGCCGATCCGGATCGAATCGCCGACCTGGGCGCGGTATTGCAGCATCAGGGTTTGGTCTACCAATGCCTCCTGCCGGTTACGGAACGTCTTTTCGGCCGAAACAGGATTGGTTTCCAGCTTTCCATAATAGGGAAAATCGCCGGCGAGTGCTTTCACCTGCGTCAGCCTGCTACCGCCGCCCTTGGTGAAATAGACCATGGAAGCAAATGCGCGTTCCTCGGACCGTACTTTCCCCAGTGAGTCAACAAATGCCATGGCCTTTCCTTCTATCTTTTTGCCGCTGTAAATGGAAAGGTCTGCGCCGATGAGCGTGGCTGCCTGGTTATCGATATTGTCGCGCAGGTTGTCGCCCAGCGAGTAAATGGCCACCAGCGCAGCGATGCCGAGTATAATGGAAGATATGAACAAGGCCAGCCGAGAGCGGTTTTTACGACTGTCACGCCAGGCCATCAGCAACAACCACGAAATATTAAATGTATTGGGGTTCATCAGGAATTCACGGTTAGCTTGCCTCCACAATTTTGCCGCCCTTAAAGCGGATAATGCGCTGGGTTTTGGCAGCGAGTTCGAGGTCGTGGGTGACGACAACCAGCGTGGTACCCGCCTCGCGGTTGAGGTCGAAAAGCAGTTTTACGACCTTTTCGCTCGTTTCGGCGTCGAGGTTGCCCGTCGGTTCATCGGCAAAAAGGATCTGCGGCTGGTTCGAAAATGCGCGTGCCAGTGATACGCGCTGCTGCTCGCCGCCGCTGAGCTGGGTAGGGTAGTGGTGGCTGCGCTCGGCGAGGCCCACTTTATCGAGCAGGTCGAGGGCGCGGGTTTTAACATTCTTTTCCCCGCGCAACTCCATGGGTACCATTACATTTTCCAATGCGGTAAGCGTAGGCAGGAGTTGGAAGTTTTGGAATATAAAACCCACATACTGGTTGCGGACGGCTGCCAGCTGGTCTTCGTTGAGGCCATTGAGCCGGGTTTCGTGCAGCTCCACGGTGCCGGACGTAGAACGGTCGAGTCCTGCGCAGAGGCCGAGAAGCGTCGTTTTGCCGCTGCCGGAAGGGCCCACGATCGATACTGTTGAGCCTGTTTCGATGGGGAAGCTGATATTGTCGAGGACTTTGAGGGTGCGGTCGCCGCTTTTGTATATTTTACTGACGTCGTGCAGATCGAGTATGGTATTCATCAATCGTTTTTCTTTTATGTTTGCGTGGTGCTCTCCCGGGCAACCGCGAAAGACCTAAATTGGCTCTTTTCGGTTATTGTTTCTCATAAATATAGTTTAAACGGCTTTTAAATGAGAATGAATGGCCGGGTATGCGTTTTTTAACTATAAAATCTGTTCCCTTTCGATACTGATTATGATTCATCTGCGCCATTTAAAGGCATTTTTGACATTATTCCTGCTGGCTGCCACGCTGTTTTCCTGCGGTGGCGACAAAAAGGAAGGTTCGGAGCAAAAGGCCGATTCCACACCAACAGCCGCCAAAGCGCCGGCTGCCAAAAAGAAGGTCATCGTGTTTTTCGGAAACAGCCTCACCGCTGCTTACGGCCTCGACGATCCGTCGCAAGGTTTTGCAGGCATTATCCAGAAACGGATCGATTCGCTGGGCCTGCATTACAAAGTGATCAATGCGGGAGTGAGCGGGGAGACCACTTCGGGCGGTAACAGCCGCATCGACTGGCTGCTCAAACAACCGCTCGACGTGTTCGTGCTTGAACTCGGCGGGAACGACGGCCTGCGCGGGATTCCGGTTTCGGAAACGAGAAAGAACCTGCAAGAGATCCTGGATAAGGTAAAAGCCAAATATCCCGATGCCAAGCGCGTACTGGCCGGCATGCAGATCCCGCCGAACATGGGGCAGAAATACGCTACTGAATTCAAGGATGTGTATGCCGATCTGGCCAAAAAGAATGATGTGACACTCATTCCGTTCCTGCTGGAAGGCGTGGGAGGCGAAACCAAACTGAACCAGGCCGACGGCATTCACCCGACGGCCGAAGGGCACAAGATCCTCGCCGAGAATGTCTGGATAAGGATCAAAGACCTGCTATAATGAAAGAACCCGCCATTAAGCGGGTTCTTTTTTGTTGTCAGGCTGAATAGGTTTCGTTGCCATGCAGCTGCCTGGCGCCGTGGCCGTTCCAGGCCTCGATGATCTCCATGCGGTCCTCGACGGTGCGCGGTGTGAATGAAATGATGACCCCGCCTTCGCGAATGCTGGATTCGAATACTTCGGCGTGCT
>CBIHPQ010000217.1:0-11373 GCA_966211825.1 uncultured Dyadobacter sp.
GATCAGCCGCCTGGCCCGCATTTACACACCGGCGGTGTTTCTACTGGCGTTGCTCATTATCCTCGTACCGGCGTTGTTTGTGGCAGATTATGATTTCAACCAATGGCTTTACCGCGGTATGGTTTTCCTGGTTATCGCTTGCCCCTGTGCATTGACGATCTCCATTCCGCTGGGCTATTTCGGAGGCATTGGTCTCGCTTCCCGCAATGGTATTTTGGTGAAAGGCGCCAATTTTCTGGATGTTATTACTAAAATAGACACAGTAGTATCCGATAAGACCGGCACGCTCACCAAAGGGGTTTTCGAAGTCCAAAAGGTGGAAACTATAATCGAAAAAACCGATTTCATACGTCTCGCCGCTTCGCTGGAAAGTTACTCTACCCACCCGGTCGCCCGGGCCGTAGTAGCGTCGGCAAATGGAGTAGAATTAACAAAACCTATTGATGTTGAAGAGATTACAGGACATGGTCTAACAGGAAAGGTCGACGGTCGCGCGATACTGGCAGGAAATACCAAATTGCTCGACAAACATTCGGTCAGTTATCCCGCCGCGCTTTCTTCGCTGGTGGAAACGATCGTCGTTATCGCTGTCGATGGGAGCTACGCGGGCTATTTCCTGATCGCCGACGAAACGAAGGACGATGCGGCACTTGCGGTTTCCAGTTTAAAAAATCTGGGCATTTCGACGATCATGTTGTCCGGCGATAAAGAAGCTGTCGTTAAAAAAGTCGCAGGCGAGCTGGGTATTGCGCAGAGTTACGGCGGCCTGTTGCCGGAAGACAAAGTAAGGATCGTACAGGAGCTTAAAGATCAGGGGAAACACATTGCTTTCGTAGGCGACGGCGTGAACGACGCGCCTGTGATCGCCCTCGCGGATGTGGGCATTGCCATGGGGGCACTAGGCTCCGATGCCACCATTGAAACGGCGGATATCGTGATCCAGAACGACCAGCCGTCCCGGATTGCAGCTGCCGTACGGATTGGAAAAATTACAAAATCGGTTGTTTATCAAAACATCACATTAGCCATGAGCGTAAAAATCGCCGTCATGGCGCTGGGTGCGGGCGGCATAGCAACGCTCTGGGAGGCCGTTTTTGCCGACGTAGGCGTGGCACTCCTTGCTATTTTGAATGCCTACCGCATTCAGGGAAAGAAAATATGATCCGCTGGTGCCCATGATCTCACGGGAAAGAAACCGGATGGGTATTCCCCTGGTTACAATCCTTCATCAACGGACAAGTAATGGTATTTCAGGTTCAGCATTACTGAACCTGAAATACCGCTTCACACCGGTTTCGCGTTGTACTACGATCGGTGGAAACTGAAAATCCAACTACTCTCTTGATAGCACACGCTTTCGCCCGGCTTTTTACAGCCCCGGAGAATAAGTGAAACTAGCCGGAAAATAATTGTTCAAACGATGGGAACGGGAGTAATGCCTGCCACCTTTTCCAGGGCGATGGTAACCCTCTCGATGCGGTCGACGTTACCGCGACTGTTGTCTGAAACTGCCTGTGCCACTGAGGTTAAGTAGTCCCCACCTAGCTTGGTGTTGAAAAACGGGTCGCTCTCGGCAAGCGCGCCGCGCCAGTTTTTACCTACAATGTTCCTGGACTTCATGAACCTGATCAACAGGCGCTCCTTGATGGACAAACCGCCATACTCGGAGACTCGGGCTTGTAGCTCTGTCATACTTGTGGGAGGAGTGTGTGAAAAATTGTAATTTGCGCTTTACAGGTACTCCTTAGTAACGCACTGAACAAAAGTACAGATAAAATATACACTAGTCAAGTATTTTTATATTAAACTTCTAACTAATGTCGATTGTTGGCGAAAGAATTAAAAAATACCGCGAATTAGCGGGCTGGAACCAGCATAAGTTGGCCAAAGCTTTGAAAAAATCGGGGAAGGCAGTGATATCAAATTGGGAAACCGGACGAAATGACCCCTCCCTGGCAGAGCTACGGATGATGGCCGAACTCTTCGATACCACAGTGGCACAACTCGTCGGCGAGGTGCCGATGTTTGAAGAACCCCGCGAACAATATATTATGATTAAGAAGGACGACCTGATCGATCTGCAACGCAAGGCCCTCGAACTCGAAGCCGACCGGATCAATACACTGAAAGAACAGCTCGACCAGGTTCAGAAAGGGGAAGAAACCAGCGAGGAACCCGCATCATAATGCCAGGTTCCGCTGGAACAACGACCGGAAACCCAGCGCGCAAATGCAGCTTATCACGATCAGCAAAGCCCATAAGGCGCTGTATCCCCAATGTCCGGCTACAAAGGCCCCCATCACCGGCCCGATGATCTGCGCGACGGACTGCGACACCGAATAGGCGGCCGAATATTTACCGCGGTTGAGATCACTGGCCCGGTTCATGACAAATGTGCTCAGATAAGGGAATGCGAGCATCTCGCCCGTGGTGAAAAGCACGACCGTAGCGATAGCAAGGATTGCAGGCAAAACATTCGGCACGACAAGCGCCAGGAAAGCCAGCGCACTAAAAAGCGGTCCCGACACCATGTAAAAGTAGTCCGGCCTGCGGTTAGCCAGATTTTGCACCAGTACCATTTCGAACAGCGCGATGATCAGCCCGTTCATGCCCAGCAAAATACCGATCGTCGACTCACCGATGCCCATTTCGGCCTTCCAATACACCGGTACCAGCCTGAAAAGCATGACGAAACACAGCATATAGAGCGTCACCATCACGAGGAAACGGACAAAAAACGCATCCCGCCATGGTGAAGCCGTGCTTACATCGGCCCCGTCGGGAAAGTCATTTCTCGTAACATGCTTTCTTTTAGGCAGTAGCATTACTATGAGCAACCCCGCCAGCACATATACTATACCGTCAACCCAAAACAAAAGATGGTAGTTGATAGCCGCCAGCAGCCCTCCCACTCCGGTACCAAACCCGAAACCGATATTGGTAGCTAGCCGGTTCAGCGCATACGAGCGTATCAGGTTGTCGGGTGTGGAATAGGCTGCAATGGCCGTTTGGTTGGCAGGTTTGAATGCTTCGACAAAAAAACTTAGGACGACGATCAGCCCGCAAAGTATGGCAAAGTCCGTCACAAGGCTGAAAAGAATGAAGAATACCCCGCTCAATATCAGGCTGCCGATCTGCACGGGCTGAAAGCCCAGCTTGTCGGTGAGGTACCCTCCTGCCATGGCGCCCAGTACCGAACCTACCCCGAACAAGGTGATGATCAGCCCCGCATCCTCGATGCTCCGGTGCAGGCTTTGCGTAATGTACATACTCATAAAGGGCACGGCCATATAACCGCAGCGGTTCACCAAAATCACCAGGCTAAGTAACCAGGTTTCCCTGCTAAGCCCCGTGAAAGAGATTTTGTAAGCACCAATAACTTTCCTGATCATAGCAAATCCTTGATAATCTTTACGCTTTCTTCCAGTTCTCCCGGATCAGAAGAAGCGAATCCAAGGCGTATATAGTTCCTGAACGGTGTCGGATAACCGGCAATTTTTCCATTTGAGAAATACAAATCTTTTCGGGCGGCCTTTTCCGAGAGGCTTGCTATGTCGATCGCGGGATCGAAACGCGTCCAGACGGCCATTCCGCCGTCGGGAATTTCGAAGTGGACCTTGTCCGACAACCCGGCGCTCAGTAGTTCGCAGAAAAGGTCGCGGCGCTGCTTGTACACCCGCACCGATTTCCGCAAATGCCGCTGGATGACACCCGTTTGAAGCAGTTCGGCGACCGCATTTTCGAGCATGGTATCACCCTGCCGGTCGATAATGCGGCGTAAAGAGGCCAGGTGCGCGATCACGTCCTCGGGCCCTACGAGGTAACCGATCCTGAATGCAGGTGAGATCGTTTTTGTAAATGAGCCGCAATACAGCACCATTCCGGCATGGTCGGCACCGAAAAGCGGAAGGAGCGGTTTGCTCAGATAGTGAAAATCGTAGTCGTAATCGTCCTCAAAAATCACAAAACCATATTTTTCCGCCAATTTGAGAAGTTTGATCCGGCGGTCGGGCCGTAGTGCGACGGTGGTAGGGTACTGATGATGCGATGTTACATATACCATCCTCACCGGATGTTTCAGGCACACTTCTTCCAATGCATCAACATCCATACCATACTCATCCACAGGCACATGGCAAACATTCGCTCCGGCCTGTATGAAATTCATCGAAGCGCCGAACCAGCCCGGCGAGTCGATCACCACGTAATCGCCGGCCTTCACCAGGCTTGTTACGGCAAGGTACATTCCCATGATCATTCCCCGCACGATGAGGATATTACGGGACGATGTTTTGAGTCCGCGCGTTTCGTTCAAATGGGCCGACAGCTCTTGCCTGAGCCAAGTGGTGCCGCTGGTCTCGCCATAACCCAGCCTTGTGTAGGAATTGCCGTGCAGCAATTGACTCCGGTAAGCGCGCGAAAGGTCTTCGAGCGGCGCCAGCCTTGGATCCGGAAAGCCATCGTCCAGGTGAAGCCGCGAACCCGCTTTCAGCACAGCCCTGTTCAGGTGAATAGGTTTATCAAACTGAAAGCCAGCTATTTTCAACGGATCTCTGTCAACAGTCACTTCCACCGGAACCGGGAGCGGTCGCAAATCCGGAAGGTTCCGGGCGACGAAAGTCCCGTTCCCGGTCTGACTTTCCAGCCAGCCCTGCGCCAGTAATTCATCATATGCCTGCACAACCGTGCGCCGGTGGACCTTCAAAATAGAAGCCAACTGCCTGGTACTCAGCAGCCGATAACCCGATTGCAATGTACCGTTCTTAATCAGCGACATAAGCTGATTGGCGATTTGCAAATACACCGGCTGTTTCCCGCCTTTTTCAGGCGTGATCAGCGTGGACAACACATTCATCATATTGGACTACCACTATTTAAAATATTGGATTAAAGAGATAGGCCAATTAAGCCATAATTTTGAACAAAAACAAAGCAAATGAATACGCCACCACCCTATCTCGTACCCAGCCGGCTCGCCAAACGCACACATTATGAGCACGAAACGATCTGCGCTATTCTTGACGAGGCATTGTTTTGCACTATTAGCTATGCAGTGGACAACAAGCCGTTCTCTATTCCAACGGCTTTTGTCCGCTATGAAGACAAAATCTACATTCACGGCTCAGTGGGTAGCCATTTTATCAGGGAAATTGAGAAAGGTATCCCGGTCTGCATTTCAGTGATGCTTACCGACTCGCTCGTGGTGGCGAAATCGGCATTCAGCCATTCGGTCAACTACCGGTCGGTCGTGATTTTTTCCAATGCAGAGAAGGTGGAAGACATTGAGACAAAAAGAGCTGCATTTGAATGGCTTACCAATAAAATAGTACCCGACAGCTGGGATTACCTCCGTCCGATGACGGATAGTGAAGTCCGGAAAACGACTGCGCTGGCATTTCGGTTCGATGAAGCATCGGCCAAAATGCGCGACGGAATGCCGAAGGACGAGCCGGAGGATTTGCAACTGCCTATCTGGTCGGGGCTGATACCATTGCAAACGCTCCGCGGCAAACCGATTGCCGATGAGACGAGCGAAAATATTCCACTTCCTCAACATTTAAGTTAACCGCATGCAACTTTGATACCGGTTTGAGCATCTTTCGGACAAATTCACCTGCAATGTCACCCCAAATGTTGCACTTCATGTCAGGAAAGGAAATATTCGACCGGTATCAACTGGCGGCATTGAAAAACGGACTGGGTTCTCACGAGTTCAACTACGGGAATATTTTATACCAGGCGCTGCGGATCGAAGGGGAAGAAAAAGTCTTCCAATTGCTTGAATTGGCTGAAAACAGCGGTAAACGCATCGCATTGGCCTATTCCGCGCTCAGTACGGAAACCGGCGGCGAGCCTAACGCGGTAATCCTTGTCTGAAAGTGAAACCATTCCTAAGATTCTCACCTTTAAATACTCCATTCCTTTTGATTTGCGGGCATCCGTGCCGAATTTTGGCATCATTTGAATGCCTTGTCCTGAATTTGCAAATTAGATGGAATTTCTCGTCGTAGTCGCCTTTTTCGGCTATATCTATTACCTCCGCAACTATGCTGACCTCCGCACGCCCAGCGAAAAAGAAGCGGCCGCCCTCTCGGAAGGAATAAAGCTTTACGAAGAAGGGCAAACCGAGCAGGCTCACGCGTATTTCGATGCTCGGATCAGGCAAAAACCGAAATCGTGCATTGCATACCTGTACCGCGGCCTGTGCAGAAAAAAGCAGGGAGATCCGGAAGCCGCAATAACCGACATTCAATCCGGGCTGAGTTACGACGATCAGGTTTTCACGCTCCATCTCGAACTCGGGAAACTGTACCTCGAACAAAACAAGGCAGAACAGGCGCTGGCGGCGCTCAACAAGGCCGTGACCCTTTCAGAAGAAAGTAGCGCAGCGCCCTATCACTGGCGAGCAAAGGCCTTGGCACAGCTGGGCCGCGACAGTGAGGCGATCCAGGACACGAAGCATGAACTCGAATTGCAGGATTTTTTGAAAACCAATTCTTCAAAACCGGCCGCGTCCAAGGCGCCGTTTCTGGATAAGCGGTTGGCTATCAATATGGTCATGATCATTCTGACCAGTGCATTGCTGGTGTATGTGATCAAAAACGCGGAAAGTATACATTTGCCATACCTTGTTGCAGTCTTCGCCTCGATATCAATCGGTTTCGTGGAACCTTACAAGGGCTGGCTGCTGGCGATTATGCAATGCATTCTCCTGCTGGCGGGTTACTTCCTATTCACCATGGCGCCACGAGACCAGGCCCGGCAGGAGCTGGAAAATTTCAGCCTTTATGGTTCCATGATCCTGACTTTCGCCGCGAGTTTCCTGGGAGGATTTTTGAAGCGGGCTTTAAACATGAAATAGCGCAACCCGAATAAACGGGCTGCGCTTAAGAAAGAGGCATGTGTGATTCCTTATTTCGCCAAAACCAGTAATGAAAACCCTCCGACAGCATTGACGGCGAGTTCCGGGTTGACGGTGTATAATACTTTTCTAAACGAATTAATGACCTTTCCGTTGAAATTGTGCTTGCCGTAGTTCAGTTCCAGCTCCGACAGTGTGTAGAACCAGTCGACAACTTCCAGACCACAGTCTTTCAGGGTATTAAGGGCCATTTCCCGCGTAAAATGATGAATGTGCCCCACAGATTTCCGCAATTTCATGAGATGCCCCGTAAATGCGGCCAGCGCTGAGAAGTCGAGCGGGATGTGGTAGATTTTGTATTCAGCATGGTGGGCGCTTTTGCGAATAAAGCTGAAATAGTCTTCCACGTGCTCAAAAACATCGATCATCAGCATCAGATCGAACTTTTCATTGGTCTGCAGCAGATCATTGTTAAAGAATTTCAAACGATCCTTTTCCCGTGATTTACAGAATTCGTAGGCGTCCGGCGAAATGTCATAACCATAAAGCTTAACGGTTTTGTCTTCCCAGCGGTCGTGAAGCTGGTTGAGGATCTCCCCCGCGCCACAGCCAATCTCTACAATAGATTTGGGATGTAGGTTATTCTTTTTCAGCATTTTGATGACCTGAGTGGCCTTCCAGGGCGAGTCTTCAATGTGCCAGCTGGGATTGGCGCTCAGATAATCAGACGAAGCATTTACATAATCCATAATCCTGTTTGAGTTGTCGATTCAAGAATATTAGTTCGTTCAAAGACTAGCAAAGTAATACAATCCTGAGAATTACCCTCCTCCAATGTGCAAAATGCCTGGCTCAGTTATTGTATGCAAATTTAAAAACAATATAACTATGACTTCTCTGGAACAGCAACAACTCGAAGACAAAATCCTCGCAAAAAGGCAGCAAATCGACTTTGAACGCACCAACCTGGAAGAGGCGATCGCCTTTTCGCCCGAAAACCGCGAAAATCCGGAAGTGATGGAAGAAACGAAAAACTTCGACGATCCCGCGCAAAGTGTCATCGAAACCGCTGAAATGCGATCGCTCAGTGCGGCGGAAGAAGAACTTGGTGAACTGCTCAGGCAGCTGGAAGCGCTCCGGAAAGAGTAGTTGGCTATTGATCAGCTATTGCAGCGGCAGTACCGGTACCGAAACTTCCACCGTAGTCGAATCGGACTCTTTGCCGCTTACTTTCCCGATACCAAAGTCGCCGCGGTTGACTTTAAACTTCCCATAAAAAATATGACGATCACCCGCAGCCCTGAATGCAAACGGAATGGCTATTTCCTTGCTTATACCTCTTAGTTCCAGTTCTCCGTGCACTACGAAACCCGTGTCTGTCGGGCTGACGGATTTTGACAGGAAATTAATACGCGGATATTGCTCTGCATCGAACCATTTTTCGCTTTTTGCATGCTTGTTTTTGAGCTCGATACCGGTATCAATGGACGCCACATCCACTGATACTTCGAAGCGCGCCTCGTCCGGGTGCAGGGGATCGAAGCGGATCTTACCTTCCATTTTATCAAATGTCCCATGCGCATATTTCCCATCGAACCGGATCTGATAGCCTTCCCCAATGTGCCAGTCAGTGATCGCAGCGAACGCATAAATGCTCATTATCAACAAAATGATCACTGTTAAATATTTTTTCATTGTCATTTCACAATTATTGACCTGTTATGCGCCCGGTTTTAATGAAAGATGGGTTAACGCCGCGGTTGGTATCACCTCACGAAAATAGGCCCGAGCCCGCCTCCTGGCTGCCTCTTTCTGAGTGAACGGCCCAACTAATCGACAAAATCCGTTTGTCGTAGATTTTCGTCCGTTTTACGTAGGTTCCCGCTGCGTCTGCTGCCGCAATTTTGCGGGAAAAACGTCAAAGCCATGATCAGAAAAATTTTAAAATGGACCGGCATTATCCTCGCCGGCATTGTGTTGCTAGCAATTTGCGCGTATGCTTACGTCTCGCTCACGATGAAGAACCGCATGAACAGGGCCTATGCTTTCGGAAAAGAGACGATTGAATTGCCGGCTGACAGTGCGTCAATCGCCCGCGGGAAGCATTTGGTGGCCATTAAGGGGTGTCAGGATTGCCATGGGACTAACCTGGAAGGCAAGATCATGAACGACGACGGCGCCATTGGCCGGCTCGTTGCGGGTAATCTCACGCACGGGAAGGGTGGCCTGCCTGCGGATTACGAAGTGTCTGACTGGGTTGCAGCTCTTCGGCACGGCGTTCACCAGAATGGCAAGCCGCTGATTTTCATGCCTTCACATGAAACTACATTGCTTTCTCAGCAGGATATGGCTGCATTGATCGCCTATTGCCGCCAGATTCCCGAAGTGGACCATGTCCTTCCCGAAAACGACCTCGGGCCGGTGGCCATTGTTATGAGCTATTTGGGCAAAATGCCACTTTTGTCGGTAGAAAAGATCGACCATGAAAGACCGATGATCGCCCGGGCTGATTCTACCGAAGGAGCGGCGCAGGGCAAATATCTCGCCGTATCATGCTCGGGATGCCACCGTGAGAATTTCAAGGGCGGTGAACCGCTCGCTCCCGGCTTTCCGCCGGTGCCCGACATCACGCGTGCGGGTCACGTAGGCAAGTGGACGAAAGCGCAGTTTATTACGACGCTTACCTCAGGAAAAACACCTGAAGGTCATATTCTTAAAAATGAAGATATGCCCTGGAAAATGACTGCACAGTATACACACACCGAGCTTTCTTCGCTCTACGATTACCTGCAATCGATCCAATAAAAGCACCGGGCCGGACTATAACAGTCGGGCCCGGCTTTTTGAATTATGCTTCTCCCGTTGCAATGGGCCTTTCGGTGCGCGACCATTCGCTCCACGAGCCCACGTACAGGCTCGCCCCGTGCAGGCCGGCTTCCGCCAGCGCGAGCAGCGTATGGCAGGCGGTAACGCCCGATCCGCAATGCACGATCACTTTGCGAGGGTCTTTATCCGCAAGTGCATCCTTATATTTCGCAGCAAGTTCCTCCGGTGACATAAATTCGCCTTTTCCGTCGAGGTTGGAAGTGTAAGGGATATTGACAGCGCCAGGAATATGTCCCGCTACGAGGTCGATCGGCTCACTTTCACCCAGGTAACGGTAATGCTCACGCACGTCGATCACCATCGAATCGGGATCGGCAGCGGCCAGCGCCACGTCGTCGGCGTCTACGAGCGGCATTTGCCATCCTTTGATCGGGTAGTCTTCCAGATTATGCAAAGACGCGGCTTTTTGGGTCAGCTGAATACCTGCTTCATTCATCGCGTCCAGTCCTCCGCTTACTACATATACTTTTTCATGGCCGGCGGCTTTCAGCATCCACCAGAACCGGGCCGCGGCATTAGCCCCTTTTTTATCATCGTAAACAACCACCGTCGACGACGGACTGATACCAAGAATCCCCAAAAACCGACCAAAATCGTTCGGTTCAGGCAGTGGGTGCCGTCCTCCATCCGACAGGTCACCGGATTTTTCCGACAAATCTGTTTCGAGGTCTACAAACTGGGCACTTTCGAGGTGCGCCTGATTGTACCGTTCCAGGGCGTCTGTCCCTCCCCGCGCATCGATCACAATAGGATCTTCTTTTTCCAGAATCGTGTTAAGCTGGTGTGTTGTAATGATATTCATATTCGGGTCTTTTGGAAAAAATCTTTGGTAAATAACGTTACTTTTCATGAAAAGTAGCGTCTAAATGGTCAATGTTAAACTGTTTCGCACGCTATAACCATGATCCGATTAACCAATTGTTCACAGGCAATTATTTCAAGAACCAAAATTGAAAACTATCTGCTAAACTTCAACCATCGTGAAGGAAAGTCAAAAGCGATGTTTTTTAGTAAATTTGGGTATTCTCTTTCCAACAGCCTGGACCTCCGGGAAGCGCTTCGGAAGCTGGCTTGTGAAAGTCTTGTTGTGCAGGTTGAAGAACGGCCTCCATTTGGAACAAGAATAACGACCGAAGGCATTCTAAGAACACCCGATTCAAGAAACCCGAAGATAAAGGTCGGTTGGTTTTTCGATATGCATGACTCCCAAAATATCCCAAGATTAATCACTGTAATCCCTGCAAAAGCTAAATGAAAGAACTGGATATTATAGTCCTTACGCAGGACCTGCCCGAGCTGGAATTGCAGGCGGGAGACATCGGAACAGTGGTCATGATTCATGCCGAAAACGCTGGATTCGAAGTAGAATTTACCACGCTGGATGGCTTGACGGTTGCAGTGGAGACCCTGCTCCCCCATCAGATCCGTCCGATTGACCGCGGCGAAATAGCGCACGTCCGGAAACTGCCGGATGCCGTGTTTTCCCATTAAGCCGATAAAATTCCGTATTCTGTAAGTTTTACCCAATCCCGGCAACCTATTGGGAAAGATTTGATTTTTATGGAGAAAATTTTTCTTGAAACGATCGGGGTGCATCAGCGGATTATACAGAAGGTCACCAGAAT
>CBIHPQ010000218.1:0-11325 GCA_966211825.1 uncultured Dyadobacter sp.
GTTGGTAATCAGGTTAAAATCAAAGCCTTTGGCCAATAAAGTGTGCTTGGTGGTTTTGTTTTTTTCGTCCGGGCAAAGCTCTTCCAAAATCCGGCGGTTTTTCCGGAGCTGGTTATTCACGTTCCTCATTAAGTTGTGAGAATCCGAATTGAGCCGGTTATTGAAGCTGTTCCGGCACATATCGGAACAAAACTTTTTATCGACCCTGCCCATCAGGGGATTACCACATTCCTGGCAATTCTTCATGTCTCTTTCGTTTCGCCGGAACGCCTGAGGCCCGGACAGTGTGCATAGGTTTTCCTGAGGTGCAATATAGCAAAAATCACCAGCCACGTCCATCAGCCCCTGTTTTTCCGTTTGCAAACGGTTGCAAATGTTTTTATATGACTGTAAACAATTAATAACCGACTGCATTGCCGCGGTCTCTACACCTTTGCATTGCCGGTTCACCAATGTCTGTTCCGGCGCCATATTCATCATCTAAACATTATCAGAATGAACTCGGTAAAATTAATTGGAAATGTAGGCCGCGAGATCAATGTAAAAGAATTCGAAAGCGGTAAAATGATCAGTTTTTCACTGGCAACGGACGAAGGCTATGCCAGTAAGGAAAAAGGGGAAGTTAAGAATACCGTCTGGCACACCGTGGTAGTGTGGCGGGAGCTGGCGCAGCGCTGCGAGGGTTTCCTGGCAACTGGTAAGATGGTTTCGATCGAGGGGCGGTTAACGTACCGGCAATATGTTGACAAAGAAAACCGCACGGTCAGGCGTACGGAGGTAACGGCCCATAAAGTAGAGGAAATCCTGAAAAAGCAGGAAGCAGTTGTCTGATGGCATTATAACAGGCCTCATGCCTGGTCTGACATGAGGCCTGAATTGCTTATCAAAGGCTCTTTTCGAGAATGGCTTTCCAGTTGCCGTATGCCTCGCGCGTCGCCTGTACGAGATCCGAGTCCGGTTCGATGGTGCGAAGTGCTGTCAACCCGACGAATGCCTCTTCGCGGTTTTTGTAATAGCCTAGTCCGAAACCGGCTGCCCGCGCTGCGCCTTGTGCACCGTCGGTATTGTAAAGCTCTACGGTAGCACCGGAAACGTTGGCGAAAGTTTCCCTGAACACGGGGCTAAGGAACATATTGGCCTCCCCGGCGCGGATATTTTTCATGGATACGCCGACGGTTTCCATGATTTCCATGCCGTAATAGAGTGCGAAAACAATGCCTTCCTGCGATGCGCGCGTGAAATGGCTCAGGCCGTGACGGCTGAATTGGAGCCCTTTGAAAGTATTTCCCGGATCCTGGTTTTCCAGCATGCGCTCCGCCCCGTTACCAAAAGGAAGGCAGAAGAGGCCGTCGGAGCCGACGGGCGCCTGCGCGGCGAGATCGTTCATTTCGGGATAAGAAATATTCCCCTGGAACAATGCATTACGCAGCCAGCCATTTAAGCTTCCGGTGCCGTTGACGCATAGCAAAACGCCATAACGTGATGCTGAGGTAATCGGATTGACATGGAGGAAAGTATTAACGCGCGATTTGGGATCGAACTTGATCTGATCGCTGACGCCGTACACGACGCCGGAAGTTCCGGCGGTGGCAGCGACTTCCCCGGGTTCGAGTACGTTAAGCGAAAAGGCATTATTAGGTTGATCACCGGCACGATAGGTGACCGGAATACCCGCGCGCAAGCCCAGCTCGGCAGCAGCGGCAGCAGTTACTTTTCCCTGCTCGGCAAAGGTTGGGAGCACATCGGGAAGGATATTGTGGTTAAAACCAAAATGGTCGAACAGGAAGTCGGCCGGGCGTTGGTTGACGAAATCCCAGAATATCCCTTCGGAAAGCCCGGATGGGGTCGTTACGACTTCGCCTGTCATGCGGGCAGCCAGGTAGTCGCCCGGAAGCATGAACTTGTGGACTTTCGCGTAAACCTCCGGCTCGTTCTGTTTTACCCAGCCCAGTTTGGACGCCGTGAAATTGCCTGGCGAGTTAAGCAAATGGGGAAGTACATATTCCTCTCCCAATGCCTCCATTGCCTGATTACCCACTTCGACAGCCCGGCTGTCGCACCAGATGATGGAAGGGCGGAGGACATTCAGGTTTTCGTCCACGACCACGAGTCCGTGCATCTGGTAAGAAATACCGATCGCTCCGACCTCGTCCGGCGAAACATTTGCTTTTTTGATAACCGCCTGAGAGGCCAGACATGCATTTTCCCACCACATCTGAGGCTGCTGTTCGGCGAAACCCGGCTTGGGGGCTGCAATAGTCATTTCCCTTTCAGGATAGAATGCGGAGGCAGCAACTGCCCCGGTATCTGCGTGAATCAAACAAGCTTTGACGGACGAACTGCCTAAATCGAATCCAAGGAAATACATTGCGAAATATGATTATTTTGATTTGAAATGCTTCAATGTTTAAATATAAGTGCTAAAAAGTACAAAAATGTTCAAATAAGTTTAAGAAAAGAAAGATAATAAGTGTAAATTTTACACTTAAATATAAATGTGAGGAATGCATACGCGGAAGTGATGTCAGATCAATCAGAAATTGGGTATATTAAGGACGCAATGAAACTAAAGGGCTGATTTTAGGGTCTCCTTTGTGTTTATCTTGCAAGAGGTCAAATATCTATGCGATATTTGAGGAAAATTTCAGGTTGCAGACATCCTTTATCGGGAATTATGAAGAAAGTTGTACAAGTCGTTCTCACTAGTGGGTTGCTTTTGTTGTTTTCAGAGTTTCGCCCAGTCGATAAAAAATGGGAGAAACAGTTCTCACGCCTCGACAGGGAGATAAGGGAGAACAGCAAGGCCTACGCAACACTCGGGGATGCAACGAAAACCATCGGGCACCGGCTTACAGGAAGTGTCAATGGGGAAAGGGCTGAGGAATATGCATTCAAGCTTTTGAAAAGCTATGGCTTCACCGATGTGGTCTACCAACCTTTTGAGGTGGAGGCCTGGATGCGCGACACCGTCACATTATCCATTGCACCCGGCAGCAGCGACAATTTTCGTGACGTTCCCGTTGTCTCCCTCGCGCATTCACCCGTGGAATCCAATCTGCAGGGAGAAATTGTGGACGTCGGCAACGGCCTGGAAGAAGACTTTCTTGCCCTTAAGGAGAAGGTAAAAGGTAAAATTGCGATGGCCAACATTAATCTCGTTGGAGTAACCGGCAAAAAGAACCTGCACCGTTCGGAAAAGACTGCTTTGGCGATCAAATATGGTGCAAAGGGCATGATCATGGTCAATGGTGCGCCCGGCAAGATCTTGCTTACCGGAACCGCATCCGTCACAGGTGCCATTATTTCCATTCCGGCTGTTTGTATATCCAATGAAAGCGGCCATGAGATTCGAAAATGGATTCAGGACGAAGGCCCCCTGGAAGCGCATATAGATATGCATAACATTTCGAAGCCAATCAAAGCACGTAACGTAATTGCAACGCTGAAAGGTAAATCCGACGAGAAAGTTATCATCGGAGGCCATCTTGACTCCTGGGACTTGTCCACCGGCGCTATCGATAATGGAATCGGGTCGTTTGCCGTAATTGACATTGCCAGGGCATTTAAGGCATTGAAAGTGAAACCGGAGCGGACGGTTCAGTTTGTGTTATTTATGGGAGAGGAGCAGGGACTGCTGGGTTCGAAACATTTTGTGAACGAACTCAAAAAGTCGGGCACCATTGATAAGGTGTCCTATATGATGAACCTCGACATGACCAACGATCCGAACGGGGCCAATACCTTCGGTCGGGACGAAATGGTTGAATTCTTCGCGACGGTTGGTCAGGCTATCCGTTCAGTGGATAATGACTACAAAAACGAGACAACCAACAGGGCCGGTTTGCACAGCGATCATCAGCCATTCATGCTGGAAGGTGTTCCTATCGCGGGGCTGTCAGGGCACCTGGACCCTAATGTGTTGCAATGCTATCATGCAGATTGCGACGATTTCAGCCTCGTCAATAAAGATCAATTGGAAAATACAGTGCGGATCGCATCCATGTATCTCTACGCATTAGCCAATACAGAAAATATCGCCGTCAAAAAGCTGTCGGATCAGCGAACCCGTGATTACCTGATATCACAGGGATTGAAAGAAGAACTGATTATAGGGCAGGAATGGCGCTGGGAACAGTAACCACATGCCGCAATTGATAGTACAATGCTAGTATTTCCGAATGCCAAGATCAATATCGGTTTAAATATCGTCGAAAAGCGCCCGGACGGGTTTCATAACATCGAGTCCTGTTTCTATCCCGTAGGTTGGTCGGATGCATTGGAAATTACGTTGGCGGAGACCTTTTCTTTTCGTGCGGACGGTATTGCGATTCCCGGTAATGCAGGTGACAATCTCTGCATTAAAGCATACGAGATGCTCAGAAAGGATTTTGACCTGCCTCCCGTTAAAATACATTTATTGAAAACAGTGCCTATTGGTGCCGGATTGGGCGGCGGGTCGGCCGACGCAGCCTTTACGGTAAAGGCATTGAATCAGTTGTTCGATCTGGAAATATCCGTGGAAGAGCAGGAAAAATATGCCCGGCGTCTCGGCAGCGATTGCGCCTTTTTTATCCGGAACAGGCCCGCATACTGCTTCGAAAAGGGCGATCAGTTCGACAGCATCGATATCAATATCTCCGGAAAATGGATCGTACTGGTCAATCCGGGAATCCATATCTCGACCGTAGAAGCATATTCGGGGGTCGTCGCGAAACGAAGCACCGAAAATTTACGTACTATACTCAGAGAGCCCATCACAGAATGGAAAGGCCGTGTCAAAAATGATTTTGAGGCAACGCTTTTCAGCAAATATCCCCTTTTGGAGGAAGTAAAGGAAAAGTTATATAGCCTCGGTGCGGAATATGCGGCTATGAGCGGTTCAGGATCAACGCTGTTCGGCATTTTCGGAGCGGAGCAAAATGTGAAACAGCATTTCCCCGATTTTTCTCTCTGGCAGGGATTTCTTAAATAAATTTATCCTTCGGGTTATGTATTAAGGTGTAAAATAGTCGTTATATTCACTTTGAATTGCGCTTTTCGAAGAAATCAATGATTGGGAAATGAGTCCGAAGCACACAACTAAACAAACCGAAAATCCTTTCACCAAACGTCGTGAGCCGCTTGGCTTTATGCTTTGGTTGGGGGTTGCAGGTAGTTCGGTGCTGTTTACTTCGATCTTCATTATTTTCCTTTTGCGCGCCCACAAAGAGACGGCCCATTTGGTCGCATTGCCGGATATGTTCTGGCTGAGTACGCTGGTTATCCTGTTCAGCAGTATCACACTCCACGAGGCAAACCTCGCTTTTACCAATGAGCGCTTCCTGCATTACCGGGTTTTTCTGGGTGCTACGCTGTTGCTTGGGTTCATTTTTATTATGTTGCAGACAGGCGGCTGGATGGAAATGGTCAATTCCGGTGTTTTCAGCGGCGTTAATACGTCCGAAGGGTTCATTTACCTGCTCACCGGCCTTCACCTCCTTCATATGATCGGCGGAGTGTTGTACCTGAGCTATCTGTTCAGAAAGGCCGTCAAAAACAGAAGTTATGTTGATTCTTTCGTGTACAGCGTCAATCCACCCAACCGCCTTCGCATTAAACTCTTCACCCGTTACTGGCATTTCACCGGCGCGCTCTGGCTGGTGGTATTTATTTTCCTGATTGTACTTTACTAACTATCAGCTCCCAGCGGCCCGGAATTTGCACTCCTGAATTCGTATATTTGGGATCCGAGATGTAACAACATGATCCCCGCTTCGCCTCCGATCCGTACCGACCTTTTTTCTTCTTTTATTCTCCTGGGTTGCGTGCAGGGGCTGATACTCGCGTATGTATTCCTGTCGCATGCGAAGGGCAGCCATCGTTCCAATTTGTTTCTGGGGATTCTTATTCTTGGTATGTCATTGATTATCAGTGATGTGTGGCTGGGTTATACCAATTACATGTTCCAGGTGCTGTGGCTTGTCGATTTTAGCGAACCGCTGAACCTGGTAATGGCCCCGGCTGCGTTTCTGTATGTTAAAACGGGTGTGAGCCAGCGGATGCCCAGGCGCGCCTGGATCCATTTTGTTCCGGCGATGGTGTACGTTTTGTACATGTGCCTGCTCATTTATCCGCAAAGTCTGGCCTTCAAATACAATGCGAACATCGGCTCTTTTCATCCCGAAATGGAAAGGATGCCTGTGGCGCATTATGGAAGTGAATGGATGTTTTATCCAAAATGGCATATCAATGACCTCACGTTCGTCAGTATGCTCATCTACAATATCTTTGGATTTGTGTTGCTGATCCGCGTGTTCAAGGAGCGGGGAATATCATTTTTTACCGGCGAGAAAAGTTCGCTTAGCTGGTTTCGGGACATGTTTTTGCAACTGGTGTTCCTGGTGATCATTTTCTTTGTCGTCAGGATTTCATTCCGGCACGACCTGGGCGATCATATCATTGCCGCATTCATTTCCCTGATCATCTACATTACGAGCTTTACAGTGTTAAGGAAATCGCTGTTTTTCCAGGAATCGGGCGAGCGCGCAACCCGGAAATACGAAAAGTCTTCCTTGACGGAAGAAATACAATCTGCAACGCTCGGTAAGCTGGAAGCCGTAATGCTTGCTGAAAAACCATTCCTCGACCCTGGATTTTCCTTGCCGATCCTTTCCAAAAGACTGGGAGTATCCACACATCATTTGTCGCAAATCCTGAATGAGGAATTAAAACAAAGTTTTTTCGACTTTCTCGGCGCCTATCGTATTCGGGAAGCGCAGCGGTTGCTTGCTGACGAGGGCAATGCATACATTAAAATTGAGGAAATCGGGCAGATGGTCGGCTATAATTCGAAATCGGCCTTTAATACCGCTTTCCGTAAGATTTCCGGGATTACCCCTTCGGAATACCGCAGGAAGCACGCCAGCCAGAAGTTCTGATTTATCGGGAAGAACGTCTGACGTATCAGAACGGTCGTTTTTGGCCTCTTTCGGACACTAGTTTTGGGCATTACTCTTAAACTATTTGTCATGGAAACAAAGCCCAACCAATTTCATCCCCGTTCCTCCGATATCCGTCGATACGACCTCGACTGGCTGCGCGTCATCGCATTCGGTATCCTCATTTTCTTCCACGTCGGCATGTTTTTCAATCATTGGGACTGGCACATCAAAAACAATGTCATAACGCATGCTGTCGAATGGCCGATGCGGTTCAGCAGCCAATGGCGCATGTCGCTGCTATTTATGATCTCGGGAGCGGGGGTGTATTTCGCTTTGGGAAGCCGGGGGCCGGCTGCTTTTCTGAAAGAGCGGATGGTACGGATTTTCATACCGCTCGTTTTCGGGATGTTTGTAATCGTACCGCCGCAAATCTTTTTCGAAAGGCTTACACAAGGACAAATCTATGGTTATGGAGACTTCTACAAAACCGTATTCCAGTTCGTCCCGTATCCGCAGGGAAGTTTCAGCTGGCACCATTTGTGGTACCTGGTTTACATCTTCTGTTATTCGTTGCTAGGGCTTCCATTGTTGCTTTTGCTGCGTCGCTATACCGGCTTTACGCGGCGCGTGGCCGCATTTTTCTCCAACCCATGGTTACTGATTGCCCTGCCGGTTTTGTGGCATGTTGGCGGAAGCATGGTGCTGGCCGGGCATTTTCCGACCACCCATAATCTGGTCAGGGATTGGAATGAGCATTTCCATGATTTTACGCTCTTCGTAACGGGTTTTGTGCTCTGTACGCAAACCCGCTTCTGGGAAACGCTGCAAAAGCACCGCCGCCTGATGCTGGGGATCTGGATTCCGCTGACCATCGCCCTGTATGCATTCTACTGGACGGTCGATCGGGAGATGGATGCTTCGCAGTGGTTAGTTTATGATCTTATTAAAACGACCAACGCGTGGTGTATCCTGCTGTCGTTCTTCGGGTACGGATATACTTACCTGCAATTCAGCAACCCTTTCCTGAAATATGCCAATGAGGCTGTATATCCATTTTACATTCTGCACCAAACGGTGATCATTTGCCTGGCCTACCCGCTTATCAATTCACCCGTGCATTGGTTCGTGAAATTCATTTACCTGTGCATCGCCACATTTGTGATTTGCCTGGGGACATTTCATTTTCTGATCCGGAGGAGCAACCTGCTGCGGGTATTGTTTGGAATGAAACCCATAAAACAGCGCAAAACCCTTGAAACGGTCGCCCCTATTTCTTCAATATCTTAAATTCCACGCGACGGTTCTGTTGCTGGCCTTCGGGAGTGTCATTCTTGGCAACAGGCTTGGTTTCACCGTAACCCTTGCTGGCAATGCGGTCGGGCTCGATACCTTTTCCGATCAGGTACTCGCGAACGGTGTCGGCCCGCTCCTGAGAGAGGTTAATGTTAAATTCGGCGCTACCGGTGTTATCGGTATGCCCGCCGAGTTCGATCGCGAGGGTTTTGTTTTCCTGCATTGAAATAGCAATGCGGTTCAATTCAGGAAACGATTCTTCGCGGAGTGTAGCTTTTCCGGTGGCGAAGAAGATGTTGTTAAGCCGCACGATCTGGCCCTCTTCGATCGGGATCAGTTTCAGCGATTTGTTGGTAATTTCTTTGAAACCCTTGTCCTTCCCGCTTCCAGTTGAATCGGTAAGGTCGATATTCTCTCCTTCGGCTATGAAATTGGGTGCCACAGCACGCCAGCTGTATTTCTGGCCGTAAGGAAGCACAAGCTTGTACTCTCCGGTTGTTGGGTTCGTCGTAGCAGTTCCGACTTCCTCTCCCGTTGCCAGATCTTCGTAGATGATCGTAGCTTCGACCGGCTTACCGGTTTTGGAATCGATCACTTTCCCGCTGATCATCACCACCGGATCTGCCGGAGGGGCAACGGCTACCGGCGCCTCGGTTGTGGAATCGGCCGGCGAAGGCTTGGGTTGCAGGTTGTAGCGCACGATGTCGCCTTTGCCTTCCGTGTCTTTGAAAGAAACCATGTAGGCAAAATCGCCTAATGCGGAAATGGTATAGTAAGCGTCGTAGCCGTCGGTGTTGATGGCCTGGCCGAGATTAACAGGCCGGCTCCACCTTTTCCAGGATTTATCGATGCGTTTGCTGTAATAAATGTCGTTGCTGCCCTGGCCGCCCTTCCTGTCGCTGGAAAAATAGAGCGTTACCCCGTCGGGAGCGAGGAAAGGGGTGGTTTCTGTAAATTCTTCTGTATTGATTTCTGCGCCCAGGTTCAACGGTTTGGACCAGGAGCCATCTTTTTGCTTAAAACTGACATACAAATCGTCGGTTTTGCTATTCTTCTTCTCGCTGAACGACATTACGAGCGTTTTGCCGTCATTGGAAAGGTAGCCGCAGTCAAATTGCCCCTTACTGAGTTTGGTATAGCCGGGAATTTCCAGCTTGTTGGGCGCTGTCCAGCCGCGGGCTGTTTTTTTGCTGGTTGAAAAACCGCGCGTCTCGTAAGTTCCGTTTTTGTATGCACCCTTGATCAGTAGGGTGTTGCCGTCGGGGGTGATGCTGTAAAGGCTGTTGTAGTCCTCCTTGTTGAGCGGGGTAGGCAACCTCCTGGCGGGCGTCCATTTGTCGTTCTTCAGTTCCGAAAACCAGATGTCCTGGCTGCCTTTCGGTCCGTGCGTGTTCTGCGGATGGCTTACCCGGGAAAAGTAGATGGTTTTGCCGTCGGGTGAAATGATCGGACTGATCTCGTTGTATTCGGTATTGACCGATTTTCCAAGATTTTCCAGCTGCGCGTAGGCGTAGATGGATGTGGCGACCGTAATGGCTAATAAGCAGAAAGCACGCATTGTTCTGACAGGATGGCTAGTTTTTATCTACATACAACGACCCGTCCAACGGCTTATTTCCCAGGTTTTGTAAACGGAAGGTTTCCATTTTTTCGAGGAGCGTTTCGGGATCTCCGGCAACCACCAAAAGTTTGCGGTTATCAGGCCGTAAAAAGCCCTCATCCACCATTTTGTCGAGTTGCAGGAGCAAAAGGTCGTAAAATCCGTTGATGTTCAAAAGGCCTACCGGGCCGTGGAATATGCGGAGCTGGGCCCAGGTAAGGATTTCGAAAAGTTCGTCGAAAGTACCATAGCCGCCCGGCAATGCGATCACGCCGTCGGACATCGACACCATTTTGGCTTTGCGCTCGTGCATAGTGTCCACGAAATGCAGTTCCGACAATGTCTTATGCGCCACTTCCAGCTTAGCCAGAAAATTCGGGATAATGCCCGTCACAAATCCGGCGTTATCCATCGAGCCATCGGCTACCCGGCCCATGAGGCCCATATTCCCGCCACCGTAAATAAGTTTAATGTTCCGCCTTGCCAACGCGGCGCCCAATTCATAGGCGGCTTCGGCGTATAGCGCTTTATTTCCCGGATTTGAACCGCAGTATACAACTATCGATTGCATCAGATAAACGGATTTATAAGGTAAGGCCCGGATCCGGCAGGTTACGCCAAAATATCCGCAGCCAGTTTTTTAAGGTCAAGATCGCCGAAGGTGCCGGAGCTCATCAGCAGCAGATTGGCATCTTTCCAGGTCAGCGATTTTAAGAATGCTTCCAATTCCGACGAATCTGTAAATACTTTCAGATCATCGCGCTTGAATGCGGTTCTGATGTCATCTTCCGACAGGCGTTCCAGTCGCTTATGCTCCAATGTTAGCGGGTTGAAGTACACGACGGCTACGTCCGCTGCTTTCAGTTTGCGGCGGTATTGTGATAAAAAGCCTTTGTTGAGGCTGCTGAATGTATGAAGCTCGGCGCATGCTACCAGTGTTCTTTCAGGAAATTGTTCCTTTAAAGCACTTGTGGTAGCTTCCACTTTGGAAGGAGCATGGGCGAAATCACGGTAAATGTTCACCGTTTCGCTGGTACCAAGCAGTTCCAGCCTTTTCGAAGCGCCTTTGAATGTGCGGATCGCCTGATAGAACTCCTCGTCAGTCACGCCGAGACGTTCGCAGACTTCACGCGCGCCGCTGATATTTTTCATATTGTGGTTCCCGAAAACCAGGATGGGCACTTCGCCCTGTTCGGCGGTGATCAAAATCGTCTTGTTGTCCTCGATCCGGTGCGGATGTACATTATAAGGTGTGCTGGCAACGTCGGGACGGCCTTTTTGACCGATCACATCCAGCATATCGTCGGTTTCATCGAAAATAATCGCGCCGGCTTTGGGCAGGGAATCCGCCAGCAGCTCAAACTGCTTCACGTACGACTCCCAGGTTGGGAATACATTGAAATGATCCCAGGCAATGCCGCTGATCAGGGCGATATGCGGCTGGTAATGAATGAATTTCGGTGTTGGATCAATGGGCGAAGTGAAGTACTCGTCCCCTTCGATCACGATCAA
>CBIHPQ010000219.1:0-11308 GCA_966211825.1 uncultured Dyadobacter sp.
CAGCCAACAAGATCAGCTGGATCGAGAATGGTGTGGTCAAAAATTTGGTCTATTCGCGCTATTGGGCACAAAAGAACAATGTAAAGCCAGTGCCGTTCCCTACGAACGTGATCATGGCGGGTGGTACTGCCAGCATGGAAGAGCTGATCAAATCCACGCAACGCGGTATTTTAGTGACCAAACTCTGGTATATCCGCGAGGTCGACCCGCAGACACTCCTGCTCACGGGCCTCACCCGCGACGGAACTTTTTACATTGAAAACGGCGTGATCAAACATCCGATCAAAAACTTCCGTTTTAACGAAAGCCCGGTGATCATGCTCAACAACCTCGAAACGCTCGGCAAACCCGAACGCGTGGTGAGCACTGAAAGCAACAGCAATTACCTGATCCCGCCGATGAAAATTCGGGAGTTCACATTCTCATCGTTATCTGACGCAGTTTAGTATTGAAACCTTTTTTCTTCACCAGAATCCAATACACCTCCGGTAACTGGGATACCGACCAGCGAATGCCGTCCAATTTGCTGCATTCGCTGGTTGAGTACACCACGATCCCGGTCGACGAGAAGGAAAAAGTAGTCCAGCTAAGCAGTAACGAAATATTCAAAAGCCCGTTCTGCTACATGAGCGGGCACAAGCTGGTGGAATTTTCGGCCCAGGAGCGCGACCACTTCAAAAGGTATGTGCAAAACGGCGGTTTCGTGTTCGTCGACGACTGCAACCACGACATCGACGGCCTTTTTGCCAAATCGTTCGAGCAGGAAATGGCCCGGACATTCGGCCCGAAAGCCTTGCAGAAAATCCCCAACGACCATCCTGTTTACCACAGTTTTTTCAAATTTGCCGACGGCCCGCCGACCACCTCTTTCGAGTTGAACGGCTGGGGCGACGACCTCGTGCACGACTACCTCAAAGCGATCACGATCAACGGAAAGATCGGCGTCCTATACAGCAACAAGGATTACGGCTGCGAATGGGACTACGATTTCCGGAACAAACGTTTCCTGGCCGTTGACAATACGCGTTTTGGGGTGAATATTGTGGTGTATGCGTTGACGGGGTAGGGCGGCCTGCAAAAACATTCACTCATTCACTCATTCAAATTGGAAAGCTCAACATCTCATTACCGGAACCTCGTTGCTAAATTGCCGCTTTTGAAAGCCGAAATCGCTAAAATGATTGTCGGCCAAAAGGATGCTATCGACGAAATTCTGATTGCATTACTCGCGTCGGGGCATTGTCTTCTGGAAGGGGTGCCCGGGTTGGCTAAGACATTGATGGTCAAAACAATGTCGGAGGCTTTGCATATGAGCTTCCGGCGGATACAGTTCACGCCCGACCTGATGCCCGGTGATATTGTAGGCACGGAGATCCTGGAAGAAGACCATGAAACCGGAAAGAAGTTCTTCAAATTTAACCAGGGGCCGATATTTGCAAATGTAGTACTAGCCGACGAGATCAACCGGACGCCACCGAAGACGCAGGCAGCGCTGCTGGAAGCCATGCAGGAGAAAAGCGTGACGTACGGGGGCGAAAACTACGCATTGCCCAACCCTTTCCTGATTATTGCCACCCAGAACCCGATCGAGCAGGCCGGCACTTATCCGCTTCCGGAGGCGCAGCTCGACCGGTTTTTGTTGTATATCAAACTGGGTTACCCGAGCGAAGACGAAGAGCTCGATGTCCTGCGCACCACCACTGGCACGGCCAAACCTGAAATCGCGCGTATTTTGTCGGATCAGGAAATGGCGGATCTCCAAAAACTGACGCGGCAGGTGCATATTGCCGATGAATTGCTGGTTCAGATCAATCAGCTGGTGCGCTCTACGCGGCCGGAGAATACCAACTCCGATTTTGTGAAAGAGTGGTGCGACTGGGGTGCGGGGCCTCGCGCGGGCCAGGCGCTCGTGCTGTGCGCGAAGGCGCGCGCCGTGTTGCACGAGCGGTTTTCGGTCATCCCCGACGACATTCGCACGTTGGCATTCCCGGTGCTACGGCACCGCATTGCCATGAATTTCAGGGCCGAAGCCGAAGGGATTACCAGCGACCAGGCGATCGAGGAGTTACTGGCGGCGTTGAGGTAACGATATTTGGATAGAAGACAATGCAAAAATCAACCGGATTACTGGCGTCCAGCCTTATCAAGCTCAAAAACCTGCAACTGACCGGCAAGCTGGTCAGTGACGAGCTGATGCTGGGTATCCATTCCAGTAAGCGCTCCGGGATCGGCATTGAATTCGAACAATACCGACATTACGAGCCCGGCGATGACCCGAAACGAATCGACTGGATGCTTTTTGCAAGGACCGACAAACACCTCGTCCGGGTGTCGTCGACGGAAAGCGACCGGCAGATCCGGTTGGTGCTCGACTTGTCCGGCTCGATGAATTATGCCGAGAATGGCGTCAGCAGGCTGCAATATGCGCAAGTGCTACTGGCTTCGCTGGCCTATTTATGTTACATTCAAAATGACCAGATGAGTCTGTATGGGCTGAAAGACGGGCTAGTGGAGACGATTAGCGGCACGGGCTCTGCTTCGTCGGCGAGGCAGGCATTTCAGAAGATCCTGGTCGGTTTGGAGAGAACTTCTGCCGCAGGGCCATGGCAAGGCTCCTCGCTGCAAAAGGTTGATTTCCAGACGAAGAAAAAGGAGCAGGTCATATTTGTGAGCGATTTGTTGCAGGTAGGGGATGAATGGCTTTCGTGGATCCGCTCGCTGGCCGGGCCGTATCGCGAGATCGTGATTTTCCAGCTTCTCGGCGACCAGGAAATGGATTTTGACCTGAAAGGTTTTTACCGCTTCAAAGACCTCGAAAGCGGAAGTGAGATCGAGCTGGATGCCGACGCTGTTGCAGCACAATACCGTACTTCCATGCAGGCCTACCTGGCCGATCTGAAAACGGCGCTGCAAATCCCTCACGTACGGCTGGTACGGGCACGCATGAGCGAGCCGATCGGTATGGTATTGAAAGCATTTTTAACGAGAAGAAAAGGCTGATGATGTTCCTGCAACCATACATGCTTTGGGGAATGTTGGCCGTGGCGATGCCGGTGGCGATCCATTTCTGGTATCAGAAAAAGGGCAAAACAATAGAATGGGCCGCTATGCGCTGGCTGGGCGAGCAAACGACGCTCCAACACCGCGGCTTGCGCCTCAATGAGGTTTGGCTGATGCTTTTGCGTTGTCTTCTGGTTGCATTAATAGTCTTGATATTGGGTAAACCCGTCGCCGAATGGCTGAATGGCGCAGCACAGCCCGAAGTGGTCCATTTGATCCAACCCGACCGGCTGGTAACGGCAACTTACCGTTTTGAACTCGAAACGGCGTTAAAAAATGGGGAAAAAGCATACTGGGCTGGCATCACACCCGAAACCGTGGATGCATTGAACGCATTGCCCGTCGGCGGGCAGGACCTTTCGCATTTGCAGCAGAATATCAATGCATTAGCAATGGGTAAGGAAAATATTTTTAAGTTGTATTTCAAAAATGACCTGTCGCCGGAAGCATTGCCGCGGGTTTATGTCCCCGGCGATTACCAGCTCTTCTCCGCGGCTGATTCAACCCATAATAAGCCTTTTGATTTAAACAAAACAGCATCGGCAGCAAGAACGCCTGTCCGCATTTTGCTCGATTACCGTGACGCCGACGAGGAGAAAACCGTGATTGCCGCGCTGAATGCGCTCACCGAAATGTACGGTTTTAATTTTGAATTGGAAAAACAGAAAAACCCGGAAAAACGATACGACTGGGTATTCACCAACCAGCCAGTGGTCGATCCGATGCCGGAAACGATGTACATTGTCTCGGGCAACATCCGGCATTGGGGCGCTCCGCCGAATGTGATCCAGCTGCGGGATAGCCTGTACATTAGCGGTTCAGAGCTGGTCGAAAGCGGCCGGTTTCCTGAATGGCTCGGCGATTTAATGGTGAAACGCATGAAGTTGAAAGCGGATGGCCTGTTTTTGAGCAAAGGCCAGCTTCATGCATTGTTTACAAAAATACCTGCAACGAATGCGCGGAGCGAGGCGAATCTGCGGCCCTGGTTGTTGCTTATCCTGGTTTGTTTGATGATCACAGAGCGCTGGCTGGCGCTTCGAAAACCGGCGGGAAACCATGGCTGATTTAAGGAAGCTCGTCAAATCGGTGAACACGCATATGCAATGGCTGGCGCTGTTGAAGTTCTTTTTGCTGGGCGTGTCGTTCCGCCTCGTGGCCCGTGCTTTCATGGGTGACCGTGTATGGTTAATCGAACTGGTTGTGACGGTCGGCTGGGTGATCGGGCTGGTGGTAACCAAGGCTTTTACCGATAAGAAGCGCGTCGCCATCTCGCTTATCCACCAGCATAATCCGGGCGCGGAATACAGTCTCGACCTCCTCGATAAGCAGGATCTGAATACTGCGGAGCAAATGCAGCTCGAACGGATCGCCGCCAGTGAAATTTCTTTCCCGCGCCGGGCGGTGTACCGTGGCCTCTGGCCGTATTTCGGCATTTTGTTGCTCGCAGTGGCAATCAACCATGGATGGTGGGTTTTAAGTAGCCAACGTAAGAATCCTGGAAATAGCCGGTCGGTACAGGCTGTCTTGGCCAAAACTGAACGGCAGGTAGTTCCCCGGTACCATTCGGCTCATGTGAAAGTGACTCCGCCGGGTTACACAGGGCTGCTGGGGAGCGAATCGGACGATCTGAATATCAGTTCGATAGTGGGCTCTGGCATTGAATGGACGGTGCGGTTCAGCGATCCTGCGGGGTTGTCGGTTTACATTACCAACAGCCGGGGCGAGAAGGTTGCCCTGCGCGAATCCAATGGTTCATACGTCCATAAAGACCGCATTGCCGGTTCCGGCCTGTATTCTATCAAAGGTTATTGGAGAGATTCACTGATCTATCAATCCGATTTTTACAAACTGGAAGCATTACCGGACCTCGCGCCGCGCATCGAGCCGGCCTCAAAAGAGCTCTACCGCTATCATCATCTGAAAGACCCGAAGAACATCACCGTTTCCGCCAGAATATCCGACGATTTCAGGGTCAGGCAGGCGTTCATCGTCGCTACGGTGGCCCGTGGTTCGGGTGAAAACGTCAAGTTCCGGGAAATACGGATGCCGGTAGGCCCGGCTGGTTTCAGGGAGGCGAAAATTCAGAAAACCATCGACCTCAATGCCCTTAACTTCACGCCCGGCGACGAGCTTTACTACTATTGGGCAGCGGCCGATAACCGCGAGCAAGAAGCGAATTTTAGCAAAAGTGATACCTATTTTATTGTATTTAAGGACACTGCGAAAATCGAAGAAGCCGAGCTGGCGACCATGGCCGTGAACATTATGCCCGAATATTTCCGGAGCCAGCGGCAAATCATTATCGACACCGAAAAATTGATTGCCAAACGGAAAAGGTTGAAAAACAACGAATTCAATTCCACTTCCAACGAAATCGGGTTCGATCAGAAAGTGCTGAGGTTGCGGTATGGGCAATATCTGGGCGAGGAATTCGAAACCAGTATCGGTGGCGACGGGGCGGGGGCTGATGCAGGCAATGTTATAGATGCATTTACGCATCATTCCGACGGCCAGGGAGAAGGGGCCGAGTCGCGCGTGGGAGACTCGCCAGACGGCAAGCCGTCCGGAGGCGACCCTGCGGACGGCCACGCACATGAGCACAAGCAGGAGCCCGCGGGTGAGAAGGACCCGCTTGCTGCATTGATGGAGCAATACACGCATTCGCACGACGATGCCGAGACGAATACTTTTTACGAGCAGTCGACGCGCAGCCTGTTGAAAATGGCTTTGGAACAAATGTGGCAATCGGAGCTGCATTTGCGCACCTATGAACCTGAAAAAGCGCTTCCATTTGAGCACAAGGCATTGGAATACCTTAAAACTGCCCAGCAAAAGGCACGAACTTATGTCAAAAAGAGTGGTTACGACCCGCCGCCGATCAAAGAAAAGGAGAAGCGGCTGACTGGCGAATTGAAAGACCTGGCGACCAAATGGGACTACGAAAAGCAGTTTGACCAACAACCAACCGCTGCGCTGGCTGCGACCATGCTCGGTTACCTGGAAAAAAAACATCCGCATAAACGGGAGCAGGCGAAACTGGCTGCTTTGAGCATGCAATTGACGCAGCGGCTGACCGACAGCGGGCCGTTCAATGGCGGCTTGCAAAACTGGAATACCATAGCCGCATTGCAGAAGCTCGCCGCTGGCCGGGCGTTGAATGTGAGTGAAATAGCGGATTTGAAGCGCGATTTATATAAGCGGACGGATCCCACATTGCAAAGCCGGCCGTCGTGGACGGGCGGTAAAAAATTGGAAGCGGCATTCCGAAAAGCATTGCGTTAGCCTGTTACCAGAAAATTTAGAAAGAATTTAACACTGAATGATCCATACCGATTTCAACTGGACCGAACCTGTAAACCTGCTGCTGGCGATTGTAGCATTAGTGTTGCTGGCTGTGCAATGCGGGTTGCTCGTCGCGCGGCATCGTCATTCGGGAAGGTTTGGTATTAGGTTGGTTTTGAATGCGTTGCTTTGGATAAGTGTGTTGGCGTGGCTGCTCGATCCTTATTTTAAATCCAGTACCCGCTCAAAAGTAGGATTGCTGATTGCTGAAAATGTCCCCCCGGAAGTTGCCGTTCACATGCGCGACAGTTTACGCGGCGCCGACGTGATCGGGGCGGACGAGCTCCGTAGCAGGGAGTTGGACACGCTCATAATCGCCGGACAGCAGTTCGACGATGCTGTTCTGGCAGCGATCTGCCAGTCCGGAAACCCGCCGGAAGTGCGATGGCTGCCCTATTTCGCAAAGGGCGAAATCCGCGACCTGCATTGGAAAGGGATACTGCGGAAAGGCGAATTGCAAAGGATCGAAGGCAGCATTCAAACGGGGGAAAGGCAGATGTTACAGATCCGGTATGGCGGCCGGACGCTGGATAGTTTACAGTTGAATGCCGGTACAAACCGCTTCCTGCTCGAATTTCCTGCATTCACCGAAGGCCGTACCACCACGACGCTGCATCTCGGCGGCAGGACGATCGACACGCTCCGCTTCTTCGCGCAGCCGGAAGAAAAGCTCACGGTCCGTTTCCTGCTCGATAACCCCGATTTTGAAACCCGTAACCTGGCTACCTGGCTCGGAAAGCAGGGCCACGCTGTTCTATATGAAGCCGCATTAGCCAAAAACATACAAAATAGACTGAAAATCAACCGCCCCGCTGAGCCCGACCTCATTATCACCACGGCGTCGAATGCCGCTGATGGGGCCATCCGAAAGGTAGTGAATGCAGGGAATAGCGTGCTTTTTTTACAATTGGGCGAGCCATTGACGGAGCTGAGGGCGATCAATGCCGCATTGGGTACGGGCTTTCAGGCTGTGAAGGTTTCCAATGAGGAGTCGGTGCCGGTGGCGGATTTACTCACTGCGCAGCCGTTCCGTTTCGAGACGCGCGGTTTTCAGACCAAGGCACCGCATTATACCGTGATGACCGAAAAGACAACCGGAAAAATCGCCGTAAGCCTCCTGAATGAGACTTTTGCGATGCAGTTTTCCGGCGACAGCGCTGGTTACGGGAAAGTATGGAGTGAAATACTTGCATACGCGAGCCCCGCAAAAGGGCCCGTTATCCATTGCGATGCGCCGGTTTTCAAGAATATACCCACTGCCCTGCATTTGAACAACTACCAGCCAATGCCCCGGTTTCTGACCCCAGGCCGGGATACCGTTTTCACAAGCATTTCTGCATTGAATAATCTCTCGGCCACTGCTACTTACCTGCCGGTGCAATCTGGCTGGTTGTCGCTGAATGACCCGCCGGGTACGGAGTTCTATGTGCAGGATTACTCACCGCTGCGGTACGCATGGCAAATGCAGCATTTTATCCATTCATCTCAAAAGCCGGGTTTGCAGAACACCGCGGAACACGAGCAGGCCTCCCGCAAGTTGCCGGGCTGGTTGTGGTATGCCTGGCTAATGGTGTGCCTGGCAGCGGTTTGGGTGGAGCCTAAGCTGTGACCTTCAGCGTTTTTCAATGTCTTCCATTGTGATTTGTCGGGGAAATCTTGCGAAACGCAGGTTGGGTTCATTCAATGCGTAACCGTCCTGCATCGCTTGCCGGGCCTTTTCGAAATAGCCGTTCTGACGTTGGTTTCCCGTGATTTTCATAGTCATGCCCATGTAATAGTTGGCCATGGGATGCATTTCGTAGAGTTGCAGGCATTCGTTGAGCCTCCGTTCTGCCTGATCGAATTCATTCATCACATAATATAAAATT
This sequence comes from uncultured Dyadobacter sp., assembly GCA_966211825.1. Lineage (GTDB taxonomy): Bacteria > Bacteroidota > Bacteroidia > Cytophagales > Spirosomataceae > Dyadobacter. The sequence continues at coordinate 8,271 of CBIHPQ010000219.1, forward strand.
CCCAGATATAGCAGGCTGTTGAAATGAATGTCATTGCGTCCCTCGCCGCGTCGTTGCTGGGCAATATCTTTCAGGAAATACTTTTCTGCTTCCTGGTAATTGGCTAATTCCATGTGGCTTAATGCGATGAAAAATGAAAAGGTATGATCCATCGTGAACGCATTGGGCGTCAGGAGTTCCGCTGCTTTCAGGTCGGTAATGGCCTTTTGATAATCCTGCGTCAGCATGCAATGCAGGTACCCGCGGTAGGCCAGCCAGCGTTTAGGATCTAGGGTTACGGCAGTGTCGTTGTAAGCAATTGCTTTGTTGAAGTTCCCTGTAAACATTTGCCGGATGCCTTTTTCCTGGTAAGCCTCGGCGATGTTGGGGCAGATCACCAGAAGCGAATCGAAGGTCGCGTCCCAGCGCGAGTCGTCCGGGCCGTATGCGCGCGCCTTATGTGCATACGTGTGGAACAAACTGTCCTGGACGCGTTGCGACGCGCAATCGCGCTGCGCCCAGGCGGCCGGCAGGCAGAAAACGAGCAGAACTGGTAACAGCAGAATGCGGTACATGGTCCGGGGTATTTTCAAAATATACTCATAATCACTCCGATTTCAGCGACTGCGTCGGATTGGTCAATGCGGCGCGTATGGATTGGAAACTGATCGTCGCCAAAGTAATGACCATCATGGCCAAAGCCGCGCCCGCAAATATGCCTATGCCCGCCTTGATATGGTACGCAAACTGACCCAGCCAGCGCTGCGTAAGCCACCACGCCAGCGGACAGCCTACGGCAATGGCCACGGCCACGAGCACGAGAAATTCCCGGGAGAGCATTGCTACGACGCTGCCCGTAGTCGCGCCGAGAACTTTCCGTACGCCGATCTCCTTCCGGCGTCGCTCCGCTGTGAATGCCGCCAATCCGAAAAGACCGAGGCAGGATATCAATATCGCCAACCCCGCAAAATACCTGGCCAGCTGGGCCACGAGCTGTTCTGAGGCGTACTGGATCTGATAATCGCGGTCGAGAAATGCGTAATCAAAAGCGTAGCCGGGGTTGTAGGAGGCATAAAATGCCTGCATTCGCGCCATGGTGGCAGGTACCTGACCAGCCTGGATCTTGACGACTGCCAGCATGGTTTCCTGTGGCGAAAGTCTGAAAATGAATGGTTTGATGGTCTCGTGCAACGAGTTGAAATGAAAATTCTGCGCGACACCGACAATGTTACACTTCCAGCCATCGATCGTGATCTGTTTGCCGATCGGACTGGCGATGCCCATTTGGCGCACGGCCGTTTCATTCAATATTACGGCAGCAGAGTCCGATCCGAAATCCTTCGAAAAGCTTCTGCCGGCGATCATCCGGATGCCCAGCGTTTCGGTAAGGCCGTAATTGACGGGCATTTTGTAAAAACGGATCTCATCTTTCGCATTTTTGCCGTCCCAGCGCACACCGGTGGAGGGCAGGAAGGCCGGCAGGACGATTTTCTGCTGGATGCTCGACGCGTTCACCACACCCGGCAGCGTTTTCAGCTTTTGTAAAAATGCCTCAGTCTGCGTGGCGGCGCGCCCCTCCATTTCGAAATACACGACATTATCCTTCTCATAACCCGGATTTTTCGTCTGCACATAATCGATCTGCCTGTAAACCACGACCACCGAAATAATGAACACCACCGACACTGCAAACTGGAACACGACCAGCCCTTTTCGAACCCAGAGCTCACCGATCCCGTGCAATAGTTTGCCTTTCAGCGTGAGGGCCGGGTTGAACCGCGACAGGTACAATGCAGGGTAACTGCCGGCAAGCAGGCCGGTTAGCAGCATCATAATGCCTAGCGACGCTAAAAACGGCCCGTCGAAATGCAGGGTCAATTGTTTGTTTGTGAGTGTATTAAAATAAGGTAATGTAAGCCAAACAACGCCGAGTGCGATCAGCAGCGTCGAGAAACTCATCAGGATGGATTCACCCAGGAACTGGAAAACGAGCGTCAGCCTTCCTGCACCCAGCGCCTTCTTGACACCCACTTCCTTTACCCTGACGGAGGCTTTCGCCGTGGAGAGGTTCATGAAATTGATGCAAGCAATGAGTAATATAAATATTGCGATGGCGCTAAAAAGCTTCACATATTCGATCCGCCCGCCGGATTGTACGCCGTTTTCATACTTTCCGTAAAGGTAGCCGTCGGAATATTTGCGGATGAATAGTTTCGAATTGGCGTCCTTGAAATGCTTTTTCGCATAGCCGGCCAGTTTTTGTTCGAGCAAATGCACGTCGGCGCCGGGCCTTAGCACGAGGTAGTTATGGAACGGGCCGCTGGCTGTATTGGGCATTCCGGCCTGGGGCAGCATGTCGTCCCAGGCACTGAGCGGTATCAGCAATTCCGACTGTTCGCTCGAATTACGGGGCTGATCACGGAATACACCAGTTACCAGGCATTTGCGCGAAAACGCCTGCCATTTCCATTCCACCAACTGGTTGAGGGCCTTCACGGGTGATCCGAACAGCCGGATGGCCATTTGTTCGGAAATAGCGACCGTATTTTTGTCGGTAAGGACCGATTGCGGGTTCCCTTGTATTAATGGAAAAGAAAATGCTTTGAAGTAATCGGAACTAACAAAGTTCCCCGCTGCACTCACCGTCCGGCCATTTTGGGACAGACTGAATTTCTGAAACCAGCTGGCAGGCGTAGTGCTGACTGCCACTTCGATTTCCGGCATGTCCCTGGTGAGAAATTCTTTTAATATCCCGCCGGTACCCTCCGAGGTTACGAGCTTGTCGCCGCCCTTTTCGTGGATCATGACCTGATAAAGGCGGGAATCCTTATCATGAAATTTGTCGAAATGCAGCTCATCGCTCACCCAGAGGTAAATCAGCAATGTGCAAATGAGGCCGGTAGCAAGTCCGACGGCATTAAGTACTGTAAACTGTCTGTTTTTGGCAAAATGCCGCCAGGCGTGGGTAAGGTAATGGTTCAGCATTGCAGGGTTCAGGTTGGAAACGGTTGGGTATTGCTCAGGACTTCTTTTGGTAAAATAAGGTGTGAGATGCTTCA
>CBIHPQ010000220.1:0-11209 GCA_966211825.1 uncultured Dyadobacter sp.
TTATGATAAATAAATAAAGGAGACCGGCATTGCCTTCCTTGAAATTGCCCAGTAATTGCGTCACGTACAGGAGTATAATAAGCACGGCTGCCAGCTTGATGTGCTTGCCTATCGTTTTGAGAAACCGAGTGAAGCTTGCGGTCAGGATCCTGTTGATCAGTACATAATATACGATAATGAAATTGGTCGCGATGGCGATGGAAATGCAAAGGGCAGTGAGGGTGAGTGACTCAAAATAAAAAATGCCGAGCAGCGTCGCGGAGATCGTCGTGAACGTGCTTAAAATCCCCATCTTAAAAAGCATATCGGTGCGACCCATGGACTGGAAAATTGCCCCGCCACTCGAATTGACCATTTGAAGCCATATGGAGGCGCCAAATACCTGAAGAACCGGCGCCACATCCAGCCATTTGGCGCCTAATACCAGGTAAACAATCTCCTTCGAAGAAAAGAAAACGAATATCGAGATCGGAATGCCGAGCATAGCCAGTATGTTGACGACCTTCAGATACTCTTCGAAAATCGTTTTCGGCTGGTCGATATACCGGGCCAGCACCGGGTGCAGTACCGGTGTGATCACATGCGTGAGATTGGCCACCGGATACATCATAAGCTGGTACGACTGGCTGTAAATACCGAGATTCTGGTTTCCCATGTACTTGCCGATCAGGATGTTGTCCAGGTTTCGGGAAAAGTAGTTGATGAAGTTAAATGCAAATTGAAAGCTCGAATACCGGGCGATTTTCCTGATTCCGCCAAACCCGAACCCTTCCTCCAATTTTAGTTTGGAAAAGTAAAAACACATCAGGCAGATCATCAGGTTCGAGAGGATCGATCGCCAGATGATCGAATAATAGCTGTACCCTTTTACTGCGAGAAAGACAACCAGAATGCCTGTGGTGACGCTTGCGATAATCTCGATCCCGCCCAGTAGTTTGAATGATTTGTCCCGCATTAACAAACTCCTCGGAACGCCGGATAGTGAGCTGAAAAAGACGCTGATCGCCAGCAGCTGGCCAATCAGGATGTAAATGTCGCTTTCGTAGAACCAGGCAATGCCGTATGACAAAAGATAGAACGACAGCCCAAGGCAGACACTCAGCAGAATGGTGATTTTGAAAATGTCGGAAATGTCTTTCCGCGTCAGGTCGCGATTCTGGACAATCGCCGTTCCAACACCGATATCGCCGAGAATGCTGAAAAAAGTAATAAATACGGTCACTACCCCAACGACCCCGTATTCGTTAGGGGATAAGAACCGGGCCAGTATCGAATTGATTACCAGCCCGATCAGTATGTTGCTGTACTTTGAAATAAAAACAAAAAAAGTCCCCCTCTTGATTTCCTGATCAACCCGCATTTTTTGTAAATTTTATTACATGCCCGCCCCGGACTGAAAAATAAACCGTTATGCTTTCGGCGCGTTCTTTCTCGCTACCAGGATGTACGTACAGGCGTCTTTGTCCTTGCCACCCTGCGAGGGTATTTTGTCAAACAGGAAAATAAGCGGTTGAAATATAATGGCCAGAACGGGCCGCAGGAAAGGAGGAAGCGCGAAAGTAAAGCCGTCCTGGAAAAGTTGCAGGCCCATGGCTGCGCGGCCGATTATCCCTCTGAAATGGATCACCTCGAAGCCGGCGTCGGTTACCACCTTTTTCAAACCGGTGGAGGTCCAGCGCCAGAAATCAGTAGGGTCGGGGTGGAACATCCAGTAACCGTGAGTGCTCAGGATCAGTTGTCCGTCGGTTTTGAGTACCCTCAGCGCTTCTTTCAGGTATTCGGTCGGGTTGACGACGTGTTCCAGCGCCTGGGTTGACAGCACGACGTCGAGGCTTTCATCGGGGAGCTCGATCCGTCCCTCGGGGGAAATGAAAATGTCGGCAACCTTGTTTCCTGGCAGGTCAATGCCGATGTACTTGTGAACGAATGGCGCTACCAACGACTCATAGGGCCTGTTGCCGCAGCCGTAGTCTGCCAATGTGAGGCTTCTTGAATCGCGCGCCACGAAATTTTGAATAACATCCTCAATAGCCTGGCGAAGTTGGCGAAGATAATAATACCTGGTGGCCATTCTTCCGAATATCGACGGATACAAGCGTTCGACTCCTGGTTCTCTTTCTGTCATGCGAAAAATAGTATAGTGTTTGTAAGTTGGTGGATCAGTTGCTAAATGCCTTAATCATCAGACTGCTTAGCCCCTGAAGCTGCAATTTATAACTCTTTTTGGGCGAATTGCAGATCGGCCATTGTATATTTGACCGTTTTACATAAACCGCGATTTGGGGCATATACGGGCCAGTACGGCTGATCTGAGGTTTTTCGCGCTTAGTTGTTGATTACTAATTACTTGTGTAAGTAGGTCATTGGTCACTTTGCATTGCGAATTCATTCAGGCAAGTAGGATGTCTAAGTTTTTTAGGATATGAACATTTTGGTATTTAATCAGTCATTTTTCCCGATCAGTGAAACATTTGTCCATCGTCAGGTAACGGGTCTGTCCAGGAATCACGAAGTGACGATGCTGGCCTATCGTTTTGAAAATGAAGATAAGTTTCCAATTGATGTAAAAAAAGTAGCGCTGGCTCCGTACCAGGGCTTGCCCGACAAGCTCGTCACGAAGGCCTTTCGAGTACTGGCGGGAGGGGGGCATAAACTGAGCTTCCAAAACCGCCTTTTGGTGGCCCGGGAGCTGAGAAACCGGAAGATCGATGTGATCCATGCGCATTTCGGGCCGTCGGGTGTGGAGCTGCTTCCGGTTGCCAAAAAGTTGGGTATCCCGATCGTCGTCAGTTTCCACGGGATCGATGCAGCCCCGGCAATGCTGGATAACAAGGAATATGCGGATAGCATTCAGGAGGTGATCGATTATGCGAAAGCGGTGATCATTGTCAGCCCGCATTTCATCGATACCCTCAACCTCGGCCGGCTTAGCGATAAAGTTCACCTGATCCCTTACGGAACCGACGAGCAGAAATTTCTTCCCGCGGCCATGCCGGAAAAAGCGGCGGGTGACAAGATCGTAATACAACATGTGGGCCGGCTGGTAGCCAAAAAAGGTGTTCCTGATTTAATAACTGCTTTTAGCTGGCTTTGCAGCCGGCATGACAACCTCGAATTGCGAATTATAGGCGACGGCCCGGAAATGCAAATGTGCAAAGACCTGGTTGATCAGCTGAGACTGGGCGACAAAATACTTTTGCTGGGCTCAAAGTCCCACGAAGTCGTCAATGAGCATATGAAAGGTGCAGACATTTATGTTCTCAACAGCCGGACCGACGACCGGGGCGATATGGAAGGGTTGCCCAATTCCATATTGGAGGCTATGAGCATGGAAAAACCCGTTGTCTCTACCTATCACGCGGGAATCCCGCAAGCCATCCAGGATGGGGTAAATGGCCTTTTAGTGAATGAAAGAGACAACGAGGCGTTATCAGCTGCGCTGGAAAAGTTAATTCAGGATCAGCAGCTAAGGCGAAGCCTGGGTGTAGCGGCCCGGAAAACCATTGTCACTAATTTCAGTGCGAATTCCATGGAAGATAAAATCCAGGCGGTGTTCGCGAAACTGTAAGCGACGGTCAATGTTCGAGGCCGGCTACTGAGATTTCACAGCGATTCGTCCCGTGTAATCTATTCGGTTGAGCAGGAGAGGCCTGGTCTCAAAATATTCGTCCACTGCTTTTTTACAGCCGTCCCAATGCCCGTAGTCGTCGATGATCATAACGCCGGAGACTGCCAGGAGCGGGTATAGGTACTTCAATTCGTGTGCAGTGGATTCGTACCAGTCGGTATCGAGCCGCAACAATGCGATACCATCCGAAGGCAATGTGGATGGTATAGTATCCTCTACTTTTCCTTTTATATACTGGATATTCGCTGACGGATATTTTGTAATACCCATATTTTGCTGAACATCGTTGATATCCGCGAGGCACCAGACAGACGTTTCTTTATTGTTAACATTCTTTTCCAGCAGTTCGTCGGCAACCTCGCCTCTAAACGTCTTATCATGCTCGGTCGGCTCGGACATTCCTTCGAATGTATCGTACAGGAACAGCTTCCGTTGGGTGTTGCGAAGGTGTAAAAGGGTGAGCGCAATCATCATCGAGCTTCCGCCGCGCCAGACGCCGCATTCGACAAAATCCCCAGGAATGTTGTTCCTGACCACATATTTCACCGCATTGAAGAGTGCGTACATGCGTTCAATTGAAGTCATGGTGTATGGCTTGCATTGATCATATAAAGCTAAGAAGGTTTCATCGTCTGTGAATTTTTCCTCTTTCTTAATCCGGGATACTTTTAATCCAAAAGGTTTTAACAGAAGCGAATTAATCATATACAAAGTGTTAAGTGATTGATAAAATCCAGGTATCGGAAACGATGGGAGGGTAGCTTGATATTAATGAATCAGACTCCAAAAAAGATATTTAAAGCGATGCCTATGCCGAGGAGGACTGTGCCTGCAACGACGGTAAGAACAACCAGCGCGAGGACAAATTTCAACTCCTGATCCTCATCATCGGACACCTCGTCCATTATCAGACCGAGCTCCTCGCTTTCATTTTCCAGATCGGTATCATACATTTTAAGTATATAATGTGCCATAACCGATTTGATAAATTCCCAACAAAACGCTGGATTGAAGAAGAGAAATATTACCCTGAACATGCTGCGTTTGGACTTAAAAAAAGACTATCGGTCCGACAAATGTTCTTATTCTATTCAACGATAGAAAACATTTACGAACATTCCAAACTTATTACAAGGAATATAATAATATGCCGATAATGAGTGAACTGTCTGGCTCAGTTATCATTAGGCTGTTTGACCGGCAGACTGATGGTAAAACACGCCCCGGCACCCGGGGTACTTTCGGCTGAAATCCTTCCATGATGCCGTTCGATGATTTTCCTCGTGATAGACAGCCCGATACCTGAGCCTTCGTATTTGTCCTTGTTATTGAGCCTTTCGAAAAGTGAGAAGATCCTTTCCTGATATTCCTCTTCGAAGCCGATCCCATTGTCGGCAACGACGATATGACAGAGCGTTGCGTCTCTCCCTTCCGTTTCGTCGGGACCGATTTGTTTGCAGAAGATGCGGATGACCGGTGGATGGTCATGCCGGGCAAATTTGATCGAATTGCTGATCAGGTTTTGGAACACCTGTTTGATCTGGGCGCGGTTGCCTTCGATAGCGGGCAGCTCCTCCACCACCACCTCGACATTCCGCTCCTGCAAAAGCAATTCGTAGTCGTCCAGCACTTCGGCGACCACCGCTTCCAGGTTTATCTCATCAAAGGAATGGGCGTTTTTCGATAGCCCGGAATAATTGAGAATGTCCGACGCCATCGAACGCATTCTTTGAGAAGACGAGATGATTTTGTCGAGGTATTTGCGGCTTTCATCGGAAAGGTTATGGGCGTGCCTGTCCCTGAGCATATTGGCGAAGATCAGTATCTTCCTCAGCGGCTCCTGAAGATCGTGAGAAGCAATTGATGCAAACTGTTGCAGGTCATGATTGCTCGCTTCCAGTTGCGCATTGGTAGCCATGAGCTGCTCATTGTTTTCTTTCAGCAAGCCCTGGATGCTTTTTTGAAAAGTAAGATCGGTCACGATGATGCTGAGCGAAGGGCCTTCATCCAATTGCAGGACGGCCAGCGATAACTGGCAGGGCACTGAGGTGCTGTCCTGGCAAATTTTCACCTCTATCTGCATATCCTTTTGCCAGGCGTCCCCGAATGCTTCCCTGAAATCGTCCTGGCAGTCGGTGGAAACAAACGACTCGAAAACCTTGCCCACAATGTGGGATAAGGTCTTGTCGAGCATGGATGCGAACCGCGAGTTGGCATACAGGATAATGCCGTCCTCATTCAAAGTCACAGCGCCTTCGTTCATTTTTTCGATGAACACACGGTAGGAATGGTCCGCGGTTTTGAGCGTATAAAGCTGATGGCCGACTTTTTCGTCGTTGACGACCAGGGCATCGATCTGGCCGGTGCGTATAGCGTCTATGGTATCGGTAGCCTCCTCCAGGCGCTGAACCAGGTCGGCGTTTTCCCGCAGGAGTTGCTCGTAAGTTTTCTTATCGCTCATATCATTCACCGGAAATGCCAAGGCCTTTCAAAACCTTTTGTGTGTCGGACATGTCCCCAATCAGCCTTCGCTCGGGGCGTGGCCTTAATTTGATCAGCATAGGCAGGGCAACCAGCTGTTCCTGCGGCGCGAGCGACTTTTCCTGATGTACATCGATCACCCGGAGTGTATACCTGTCTTTGATATACTTTTCACAAATCTCCCGCAGATTGGCTACCGCCCGGATCGAATTGCTCGAAGCCCCGGCTATATACAGGTTTAGCTCGAAATGGTTGTCCATTTCGTCGTCATTGTCCCAAGTCTGCGTCCCCTGTGTTCCTTCAATCATCTGATTTATTTTGCAGGGCGAATATTGAGTCCTACCAGTACTTTTTCCTCATTCGAAAGATCGCCGATGATCTTGCGAATGGGTTCTGGCACCTTTTTAACAAGCGTTGGGATAGCCAATATCTGATCACCCTCCGCCAGTTGCGGATGAACCAGTAGGTCAATCACTTCTATAACATATTTGTCTTTCAGATACTCTTCGCAGTATTTTTTCAGATTGGCGAGTGCAGCGACGGACCGGACTGTTTTGCCGGCCACATACAGCCTGAGCTCCCATATTTCTTCATTTACTTCCATAATAGGGTATTAAAGCAGGTTATCACGCTTGCGGGTGAGTTCCTTGCGGTTATCTTCCATGATACTCTTTTTCAAATCATCCTCTACATAGCTTTTGTTAAGCTCCTCCTGCAAGGATTCAAACTCTTCTTTCAGCGTCGCGATCTTCGCTTCGAGGACCAATCGTTTACGTTCGATCTCCCGGTCTTTTCTGGACAGTGCGTGGCCGCGAATGGCTTCGGATGTTTTTTCCAAAAGCTGCTGCGTCTCCCGGGCAGAGCCGGTCAGCACGCCTTCCGGGCCGAGGAATACTTCCACCAGTTTGAGGCCGCCGTCGGTAATGACAAATTCCCTCACCTGGTTGGAATGCTTCATCCCGCGTGATTTCATGACATATAATCCGCGGTTGCGCTCCCCGTTGGACTCGATGTCCCGCACAAGTATCCACACGTCCACCAGTGACGACACGCCTTCATCGGTTTGCTCGGTTTTGTTTTCATTGAGGGCCAATGCCGTGAACATGACGGTGATTTGCTGGCTCTGTAAATAGTCGATAAGACGGGTGAGCAGGCTTTTGACCTCGCTTGTAGAGCCGACCGTGATCAAATTACTGATGGGGTCGAGAACGATTACACTGGGTTTAAACTTTTCGACCAGCTTCATAATCGTCAGCAAATGCATTTCCAAACCGTTAAGGGTAGGGCGCGACGCATTGAACAGCAACAAACCATTATCGAGATGACTCTGCAAATCGATATTGATCGACTTCATATTGCGGACGATCTGGTGGGGCGACTCTTCGAATGCAAAATAAATTGCACGCAAGCCATCCCTACAAGCCTGGTCGATAAAACTTCCCGCTATGCTGGTTTTTCCCGTTCCCGCGGTGCCGGAGACCAGTATGCTGCTGCCTTTAAAGAACCCCTCGCCACCCAGCATCTTATCCAATGCCGCAATGCCGGAGGGTAACCTTTTAGAGGAAACCGGGTGATTCAGCCGGAGTGATGTTACGGGAAGCACGGAAATCCCTTCTTCATCAATCAGAAAAGGATATTCGTTGGTTCCGTGCACCGATCCGCGGTATTTGACAATCCGCAGAATGCGGGTGGATATTTTGTTTTCGACCCGGTGATCGAGCAGGATCACGCAGTCGGACACATATTCTTCCAGGCCCTGGCGCGTCAGGGACGCTTCGCCTTTTTCGCCGGTAATGATGGTCGTAACCCCTTTTTCTTTGAGCCATTCAAACAGCCTGCGGAGCTCGGCCCTTAGCACGGCCTGGTTTGTCAGTCCGGAAAACAGGCTTTCGATCGTGTCGAGTACCACACGTTTGGCACCGATACTGTCGATCGCGTAGCCGAGCCGGATAAACAGGCCGTCGAGGTTATACTCGCCGGTTTCTTCGATTTCGCTCCGTTCTATATGTACATGGTCGATCCGGATCAGCTTGTCTTGCTGCAACTGGTGCAGGTCGAAACCGAGGGATGCTACATTTACGGCAAGTTCTTCCGCTTTTTCTTCGAAAGCTACGAATACACCGGGTTCGTTGAACCGGGTGGCGCCGTGAACGAGAAATTCCATTGAAAACAATGTCTTCCCGGACCCTGCTGCACCGCAGATGAGGGTAGGCCTGCCGGAAGGTAATCCGCCAGCTGTTATTTCATCCAGACCGCGAATGCCGGTGTGCGATTTAGGGAGTGTGCCGGGTATTTTTCTTGATTCTGAGGGTTCCAAACTCATTGTCAAATTTTAAATAATCTGTGAAAAAAAAATGCTGCCTTGTGCCCGGAAAGAAGCGCAGCAGATATCTGGCGGCTTGCAGGGACTTCCCAAAGGTCAGTTTCACAAATGATATTAAAACCATGCCTGAACAGAATTACACGATAATGCAGCCCTGAACGCATGCAGGCCGGAACAATGCCCGGCCTGTGAAGTTGATGAAGTGAAACCCTTATTCGTTATTGGCCGGCTGCCGGCTCGCTGTAAAAGAAGTCGTCCATGATTACCAGGTCGTCATTGGCATTGTAGCTGTACCCGCCTGTGATACCCGCCGAACCGGTCGTAATCGTCACGCTGGTTACCTTATTATCGGGGAAAACGACACCCAGGAATGAGAAGCCATTAGCGTCTGTACGGGCGGGAGCGTCGAATTTGCCCAGACTTTTATCCCCTTCGAAAAACTCGATGCTGGTAACGTTATTCTTGTCCACATCCGAGAATATCGCCCCGAAACCTCTTACGAATGCTCCATTGTTTGTGCCGGGGATTTTGAAAGTCAGATCCATTTTGTTGCTGCCGATGGCTGCAAATGTACGTGCCGGGCTAAATGCCTTGAATTGCTCGCTGTTCCCGGAAACGGCGTCGCTGAAATCCTTATCACTTACCCGAAAACCCTTGCCCGGTGTGGAAAAGACGATGCCGCGTTTCCTGCCCACCGCCACAGCGGGGTCGGTACTGTTGAAAAAGTCACCAGGGAAAGTGTCAGTGTTGGTCTGGTTGTCGGGTACGGCATCCCAGTTGATCTCCCTGCGGCCGGTTGCATTGGCGGTTGTATTCAGAGGATCGCCCAGTAAAGTCCTGAACGCTGAAATCTGCGCGTTGATCTCACCGCTGCCTTTGATTTCAGTGAAGTTGATCGAAGGTGCCGGATCCTGACCGTCGTCATCGGAATTGCAGGCGGACAGGAAGGCGATGCATGCGAAGAATGTGATCTTGCCCGAAATTGTCTTGAATGTTGTGAAAGTTTTCATGGATAAAATTTAAATGGATATGGATATAGAATGGAATTGGAAATTCTTGAAAGCATTAATTCATGCAAAGGGAGGTCTGTCCGGCCGATATCATCAGCCAAAAGATGCCTGTGCAACCCAACGGTGCCGGGTATACGTAATTGGGGTGTTTCTGCGAGGAAATTCTTAAATGCCTAGAATGCGGCCGATGCGGGGATCATGGTTTTCCGTGTGAGGTATTCCCGGGCTGCGTCCGCATCGTCGAGCCAAGGGAACAGGCTCGGCGGATGGTTGAAGCCGTTCACGAAATCGGAGGCGACCTCGGGGTGGTGCGTCGCGGCTTGCAGTATTTCGACCACGTGCGGCGCCGGTGGCGTCAGGAAAACATCACAGAAACGGTTGACATGCCGCGAATACTGCCAGAACGCTTCGAAAGTCCGGTTCATCCATTCGGTATCAAACGGGGCATCACCGCGGTCAATAATTGCCTGTGCATAAACACTCGCCATTTTGGAAGCATTATTCCCGCCCTGGCCGACGATCGGGTCGTTGAGAATGACCGTGTCGCCTACGCCCAGCACGGCGGCCGTTGAATTGAGCTGCACGACCGGCTTTCTTACCACAGGCGCGAACGAGCCTTTCAGAAATGCATTGTTGCCCACCAGCGCCGCATTCTCGAATGCCGCATATCGCCAGGGCAGGCGTGCGCGGATCATTTCTTTGGCCTTATCAAGGATGTCGGCCGCTGAGTCGGCAGCGTCGAAAACGTCCATTGGCCCGCCCGGAATGCTTTCTACGAGCAGGAATGCGCATTGAATATCATCCTTCTGATAAAACGGAGCAGTAATGATCTCTCCGCCGCCCATCACTGCATCCAGCGTAATCGAATTGAACCGGGTTCTATGTGTTTGCTCGAAATCGTTGATATGGATCTGTACCAGCTTGCGGGCAGGTGCCTGATGTGTAGACCGTTCGTCGTCTCTTGTAAACAGCTTCGCCAGAGGGCCTTTGCCGGATGAAACCACTACAAGGTCAAACTGGGCGGTGCATGCCAGCAGGTCGGATGGCGTAGTGTCGCTTACGATGAACTTGCCACCCAGTTTTTCAAATAATTTGATCCATTGATAGAATTTCAGACGCTGATCGATGGAAACCCCGGGTTTGCTGGTGCGTGATTTGATGCCGAAAGCAAAGTCACCGGCAGGCGTACCGAAGTTGATATTGAACCCGGTCGAATGGACTGCGGTGTCGGCCCAAAGGTCGAGGCCCAGCTCCTTTTCCAGTTGCAGCGAATCGCTGAAAAGGTAAGTGGCGCCGGTTGGCGGTCCGTTGAATATCTCCTCCGCCGAGCGCTCCGAAATGATGGTCACATCATAGCCGCTTCTGACCAGTCTGATACCAAGGTGTAGCCCCGATTGGCCCGCTCCCATTATTGCTATCTTTCTCATTGATCCCGATGTATTTGATTTTCATTTGATGCTGACAAAGGTACAGCGGCCGGCAGGTGCCAAATGGTAAGGGTTCCTTAAAAAGTATAAAAAAATATAAAAATCGGGCACTCGCAATTTGACGGTATTGCCTGAAAGTTACCTTTGCATCGCTTTGACATTGAATAATTTAGAATGCAATGGGCTTCGATACTATTCAGATACCCGACTACCGGGTTACGCAGGAACTTTATAAAGATGATAACCGGTCGTGTGTTTGAGGGGTAAGCGGAAGCCCCGGGGGGGAAGTGAATTTTAAAAAAGGACCCCCGCGGCCACACCACGCGCCCCCGACAAAGAC
>CBIHPQ010000221.1:0-11186 GCA_966211825.1 uncultured Dyadobacter sp.
ATTCTGGTATTCATAAAAGTCTTTCGTTGGAGTTGAATGGGCTGTCGCTAAAATTTCACCGTCGTCCCTATCGAAAACTGTCGCGGGCGCGGGTAGCCTACGGCGTCGAAACCGGTGTAAGTCTCCGGGTTAATGCCCTTGTATTTGGTCAGGTAGCCGAGGTTATACACGCTTACGAACACGTTCATGCCCGTCGAACGGATCTTTCTGAGCAGGTTTTTGGGCAAGTCATATGCCAGGGAGATCTCGCGCATGGCCAGGAAATTGCCTTTTTCGATCATCGCCGACACGTCCGAGCCATAGCCGTTGTTGTTGCCCAATGTAGCCGAGCGCAGGTAGTTGCGCTGACCGAAATCGGCGTCCGCGAAGGAGAAACGGGCGTATTTTTTGCCCGTATCACCCGGTTTTTGCCAGATATCCGGCCCCAGGGCCTGGGCAGGCGCGCCTTCGTTGAATGCCCTTCCCGTACCAAGCGAGCGGGCCAATGCGCCATTGCTGATCATGTGCCCGAGCGCATAATCGACAGCCACGCGCAGGGAGAGCGATTTGTAGGTGAACGTGTTCTGCATTCCGCCGATCTTGTCGGGGTTGCGGTAACCGATGAATACCTGGTCTTTGGTGTCGATCACGCCGTCATTATTGATATCGTCGAAAATAAAGTCGCCTGCATGTTTGCCGGTGGTAATGCCGGAAGGGGAGGCGAGGTTGTCCTTTTTGGTGGCGTTCCAGGCCTTGGCTTCTTCCTCGGTGGAGAACACGCCCAGCACTTTGTAGGCGTGCAATGCGAATGGCCGTTCGCCTTCGGCCAGCCCGCCGGCTTCGACGTTTTTGCCGGTAGCGCGGTCGTAGATCAGGTCGCCGCCCTGCCGGTTTTTCGGCCGTCCATTGTCCGGCAACTTCTTGATAATGGTCCGGTTGAGGGCAAAAGAGAAGTTAGACCGCCAGGTAAATGCCCCGGCTTTGACCACCGTCGCACCCAGTTCTATTTCCACCCCTTTGTTTTGCAACGTCCCATTGTTGTAGGTAATGGACGGAAACGGGGCCTCGGAAGGCAACGGCTTCGATTCCAGCCTGTTTTTGGTGAGTTTGTTGTAAAAATCAACCCATAATGTGACCCTGTCGCCGAACAACGCGGCGTCTAGCGCCAGGTCGGTGGTTTCGGTGAGCTCCCATTTGAGGTTCGGGTTCGACAGATTGCCCCTTAAAATACCGGAACCTAATGCATAAGTAGCCGCCGAATAGCCGCCGTAAGTGTCCGTCAGGCTAAGGTCGCTGGAACCGGCCTGGCCCCAGCTGGCGCGGAATTTCAGCATGCTTACCGGCGCAATATTCCAGAACTTCTCGCGATGCACGTTCCAGCCCAGCGATGCTGAGGGGAACAATGCATATTTGTTCTGAGGGGCAAAATTGGAGAAACCATCGTACCGCAACGCCCCGCTGAGCAGGTATTTGCCGTCATAATCATAATTGAACTGCCCGAAATAACTGGCCGAACGGCTTTCGGTGAGCGTGGTTTTGAAATCCGTCACATTGGTATTCACCACGCCGTTGATGATTGAGGTAGTAGGTTCGTTAATAGTGAAAATGTAGTCGCTCGTTGCCCGTTGCGAGCCGATATTAATGATGCTGTTGGTGGATTTGGTAAAATTGAAACCTGCCAGAAAGGTAAAGCTGTGCCGGTCGTGCACGCTAAGGTCGTATTGCAGGATCTGGTCGATCATCAGCTGGCGGAAATTGTTGGTATCCTCGTTCTTCTGGCGCTGGGTGGCGGGCTGGATCTCAGAAGCAGGCGTGCCTTTGCGCATGAACATATAGCGGTAATCCTGCATTAAATACGAAATGGCGGGCTTGTAACTCAGTCCCTTGACAATCACCAGGTCGCCGGCCACGCGGGAGATGACCCGCTCGGTGGAGGAGCGCACGTCGTCGTATTTCAGTGTGTGGAAGCGGTTGCGGGTAGCGTAGTTTTCGCCGGGCGTCGGATTGCCGTCGTCCTTGTATATGCGTATGAGCGGGGTCAGGCGCGTGCCGCGTGTGAGTTCGTTCTGAAATGCTTCCACGTAATTGGGCAGCACATTCTGGTAGTTCACCATGGCATCGATCCGGAAATTCTCGGCTGCTTTGAAACCGAAGTTTCCCAGCACATCGTAACGCTTGTATTTGGTGCCGGCAAATGTCCCGGCCTGGTTGGTATAGCCTGCCGATACATTGTAACTGGCCCGGTCGCTGCCGCCGTCCATGGACAGGTTATGGTTTTGCGTCACGCCGGTGTTCCAGAGCATATCCTGGTAGTGGTTGTCGGCAAAAAGTAACTTCGTACCGGGGTTGATCGGATCGTCCATCGTTTCCCAGCCGTTGGCAAGCAGGCGATCCACATATCCCTGACCTTCCACGGCCACGATATTGTCGTATAATGCAGTGAGGTTGATATTGTTGCCATACTGGCCCGGTGCGGTGTAAATGCGGGTACCGGCCGAGAATCCTCCGTTGTTGAGCAGGTTGTTTTTGTCAATCGGGTCGAAGGTATTCTGGACGGTCCTTCTGGCCAATGCGAGATAGTCTCTGGCATTCAGGTATTTATAGTCCCGTGCGTTGGTTTCCCAGGTGGTGCGGTGATTGAGGGTGATGTTGGCTTTGGTATTGAACTTACCGCCTTTGGTCTTGACGACGATCACACCATTGGCGCCGCGGGCGCCGTAAATGGCCGTCGCGGCTGCGTCCTTCATGACCTGAAACGATTCGATATTGTCGGGATTGATATCATTCAATGACCTGAAAACCCCGTCGACGATCACCAGCGGCCCGGTGGACTCCGAGGTACCGATGGAATTGCCGCCGCTGTTGCCTAACCCTGTACCATAAACGTTGAGCTTCGTCCCGCCGCGGATAATGATATTCGCTGCCCCTGCGCCAGGCTGTCCGGAGTTGACCGGTACCGATACGCCCGCCATTTTGCCTTGCATAGCCTGCACGGGATTGGGATTGGAGGTATTCCGGAGCTCTTCGGTGCCAAGCTTCGAGACCGCCGCAGTCGTTTTTGCTTTGGATTGGCTTGTATACCCTACCACAACCACCTCACTCAATGCTTTTTCGCTCTCCACAAGGCTAATATCAATTTTCGAACGGTTGTCGATGGCAACCTCCTGAGATTCAAAACCCACATAGGAAAAGATCAGACGCCCATTGACAGGTGCCTGGACCGTGTATTTCCCCTCAGCATCGGTGGTGGATCCGGAAGAGGTGCCACCCAGAATAATGCTGACACCCGGCAGCGCTTCGCCCGTACCGGCTGATCTGACAGTGCCGGTAACGGTCACCTGTTGCGCCATCACGACCGGTGCCAGAAGCAGCCATGCA
The DNA here is from genome assembly GCA_966211825.1 of uncultured Dyadobacter sp. Taxonomy (GTDB): domain Bacteria; phylum Bacteroidota; class Bacteroidia; order Cytophagales; family Spirosomataceae; genus Dyadobacter. The sequence goes on from CBIHPQ010000221.1 coordinate 3,358, forward strand.
CAGCCGACCAGCAGCGTCTCGTACATTTTCTTCATAAGAACGAATTTTAAAGAGTCAGGAATTGATATGTTTATTAGTAGTTATGTTCTACATATTAACAAATGTAAATGCATTGGTACTGAACATCCAAATATTTATTCAAAAAATAATGCAAAAACTTGGTGCCGTTGTGTGGTTTAAAGTTGTTGTTGCATCCCTAACGGGATTTAATGCCCGCGTGTTAGTGAATTCTCTACCAAAATTACATGCCTAACGGCATTTTTAACTGGGTTCTGATCAATATACAGCAAGACAATCGCGCAGCGATGCAACATTAGTGGTAGGTAACTCGACCTACGTGTCACAAAACATTACTGAGGGAATTTAGTATCGGTCTATTTGTGAGTAATTTACCGTGATTACGTGAACAGAAGCCTTTTCTATGGATTCCGACCGGACATATGCAACATCAATCGCGTAGCGATGTAATATTGGTAGCAAAATCGTGCTCCAAGACGATATCAAATGCCCTTGGGCATGTAACAGCAATGCCAACGTCTAGCATCGAATAAACCTGCCCAACCAACCTACTTTTCAGGCCTTCAAACGATCGAAATGCGGTTTCAAATGCGCCTTCATTCCCCTGCGAAAATCCTCGGCATCACCTGTTTTTAGTATTTCAACCAGGTCGTGATGCGTGACTTTTCCAACCTCGGCCTGGCCGTTGACCTGGATTTCATAGTCGAGTACATATTCAAAAACCGGCAGCAGCATTTTCTGGAAACGCATATAGGTGTCATTGCCGGTCATCTGGTAAAGCTTGCCGTGGAAGGCGATCTCGTGCTCGACGCGAAAGGGTTTCTGCTGCTTATTGACCTCCTGTGCCACAATGGTATCCAGTGTGGCGATGTCTTCCGGGGTTTTCCGAAGATAAATGAGGTCGGCCAGGCCCATTTCGAGGACGAGCCGCAGCTCGAAAATGTCTTTCAATGTGTTTTTGCCCAGGATTAACGGGTCGAGGACGCGTTCGAGCGAGCCGAGAATGTCGGGCTGGGTGAGCACCATCCCGCGTTTTTTGCGCGTATCGATCATCCCGAGCATACGCAGCCGGCTAAGCGCCTCTCGCACCACATTGCGGCTTACGCCCAGCGCATCGGCCAGTTCCTGCTCCTTCGGCAAGGCATCGCCGGGCACGAAGGATTTTCTTTTCAAATACTCCCGTAGCCTCAATTCGACCATATCGGTCATGGTAGAAGCTTCCAGGCGCTGGATGTCGTTTTTCAAATCACTCATAAATGCAGAGGCGGGTTCATCCCACCGGAAAGGATATGAATGCAAAAGTAATAATTCCTTTTGTAGTACATAATGGGGACGGGGAATTGTTGGCCGGTCGGCGGTCCATCGTCTATGGTCCGCAGCGACCTTCCCGACGGTCGCGCGACACCCCGGATTACCGTTAAATAAGTCAGCAAGTAGTATTGGTTTGGTGACAACTTATTTGATCTGTTTGTCGAATTTATAAAACTAGTTCTATAAAAAATGACGTGGTGAGATCCGCACGGGGTTGGTTTTGGCAGGAAGTGAGCGATCGGATTTAGTAGCCATGCGTATTCGGTTAGCATTTCTTTTTTCACCATAAACCATAATACACCATGTTAAAAGTTACTAGTAACGCCCTTCAAACCACTCGCTTGGGCGGTAAGCCCGAAGAAACCACCTCGATGTTCGGTCCACTGACCGACCTGATCGGCACCTGGGTGGGTACCAAAGGCTGGAACCTCGTGGCCGTTCCTAACCAGCGGGGCGGATTTATTTTACTCGTGCAGCCGTACACGGAGACGCTGACGATCACGCCATTGAGCACGCCTACACCCAACCGGGGAACGCACATTGTACAGCAGGTGCCTACTTTGTTGTACAGCCTCCACATTCACAGCAACATCGACGGCAGCTTGCTGCACGCCGAAAACGGTACCTGGCTCTTGTTGCAGGATTGCCCCGACGAGTTCAGCATTGCCCGCCAGGCATCGGTACCACACGGTGATTCGCTGCTTGCATTGGGAGGGTCTTCGGTAAGTAGTGGTGCGCCTAACATCCCGGTTATCAGCACGTTGCCCATCACCGGCCCGGGTTCCAAGCCATTGGGTTATACCGACCCGTACCTCACGCCGCAGACAGGTTTCAACAAAACAAACCCGAATGCTACGTTGCAGGATGCGATTGCCGGTCAGACGATTACCTCCACGACGGCTATTTCGGTCAGTACTGCCAATAAAGGCGGTATTACCAACATTCCGTTTATCGTTCAGAATGCCAATACGACAAGCTTCGAGGCAACCTACTGGATCGAAACCGTGCAGAACCCGAACACCGGCGGCTCGTTCCTGCAACTCCAATATTCGCAGACTTCCATTATTGAGTTCATTCCGCAGTTCCACGATCCTTCCAAGCTGATCCAGTGGCCGCATGTGAACATCAATACCATGGTGAAACAATAAGTAGTCCTAAAACCTTCACAATAAAACACGACATCATGGCGCAACCAGCGGATCATCATTTTGATGTGATCGTGGTCGGGGGAGGGGCGATCGGCCTCTCTACCGGCTACCATCTGGGAAAACGAAAGGCTAAAACCCTGGTTTTGGAACAGTTCAATTTCAAAAACCAGCTCGGCAGCTCGGCGGGCGTTTCGCGGCAGTACCGCATTCCGTACCCCGAAGCGTATATGGTGCAAATGGCGCTCGACGCGCAGCCCTACTGGGACGAGCTGCAAACGCTGACCCCCAAAAAACTCCTCGACAAGGTAGGAACGCTCTGGTTCGGTGATCCCTCGGTGCATTCTACCGAGGGTAATATCGCTGAGGCCGAGCAGGCTCTAAAAGCATTGAATGTGCCTTATACCAGCCTTACTGCGAAAGAAATAGAGTCGCAATACCATTTCCGTGACCTGCCCGACACCTATACCGGCCTTTTCCAGGCCGACGGCGCGAGTATCGATTTCCGCGCCACGATCGAAACTTTGTACCAGGCCTGCGAGCAAAGCCCGTACACGACCCTGCACGAAGAGTCGCCGGTGACGGCCATTGAGCAGGAGGGCAAGCTATTCAATGTGACTACGCCGAAAGGGGTTTTTACCAGTGAAAAACTGGTGCTCGTGCCCGGGCCGTATGTGGACGGTGTGATCAACCTGCTAGGGTTTACCATCGAGGCGACGTATTGGAATATGTCTTCGGCCTATTTCAAAAAGACCGATCCGAAGATCCGGTACCCGACGTGGTTTGTGTTCCAGAATGCCATTGGCTCAAACGGAAACCAGTTCTACGGCTTTCCGGGCGTGGATTGGGACCATCCTGAGTACATTCGCGTGGCACCCGACTTTGTGATCGACCCGCTCACGAGCCCCGAGCAGCGCACGCTCGTACCCAACCCGCAGGAGCTTGCCTACACGTCGGAATGGGTGCGCCAGCACATGACCGGCCTGGACCCGACGCCCTATTTTACCTCTACCTGCCTGATCGCGCTCAGTAAGATCGAGAACAAGGAGCTGCTGATCGATTTTGCGCCGCCTTATGTGCCCAACCACCATAACATCGTAGTGTATGCCACCGGCTGGGCGGCCAAGTTCACGCCTTTTTTGGGTCAGATATTGACCGAGCTGGCCCTGGACGGCCATTCTACCTTTGATATCTCGCCCTTCAAGCTGGGTTACAATTATTTCAAAGCCATTTAAAAACATCAACATGAACAAAAACACGCCACTAAACAATGGAATGAAGCCCGGGTTGCAGACGGAAGTCGCGATCATCGGTGCGGGGACTTCGGGCCTTTACAGCGCCTTCCGGCTTACGGATGTGGGCAAATACAATGGAGAGCAGGTGCAGATTTTCGACATGAGCGAAAGGCTCGGCGGCCGGCTCGAATCGGTGGTCCTGCCCGGGATGAACTTTTGGGGGGAACTCGGAGGCATGCGCTACCTTACGTCCCAGGAAATCGTGACCACGCTCATTGAAGGCTACCCGTTGTCCGAAAAGGACCTGAGCAAACGCACGCCCGTGCTCAAAGACCACATGACGCCTGTCGCATTTCCAATGGGTAATCCGGCCGACCTGCTTTTTTACCTCCGCAAGCAGCATTTCAAACAAAATGCCTGGAATGTATCGCAGGACAAAGGCGAAAAGCTCGTGACCCGCTATTATCTCAACGACGACGACATTGGTTTCAGCTCCGATCAGCTTTTCAACAAAATCATCTACGACGTGCTCATGGCCGATCCCTGGTTCGTGGCTAATTACTCCGACAGGGTTACCAAAGGCCCAAGTATTTACGACTACGGTTTCCAGCTCACCAGCCAGGATTGGGACGCGGTGAAGCCGAAACTTACCTACCATTTCCCCGGCTCGCCCTACGACGGCCGCAAGGTGAACGACCTCGGGTTCTGGAACCTTATCAAAGACCAGGTTTCGGAAGAAGGATACCAGTTTGTAGCCAATGCAGGTGGTTATTATTCCAACACGATCAACTGGAATGCCGCGGAAGCATTTCCCTATATGGTAGGCGATTTTTCGGCCGATGTGACTTATAAAACGATCGAGGAAGGTTATGACAGCATTGCGTATGCGCTTGCTAACCAATATATGGGCATTGAGGGCGCGTGTATCTGGTCGGAAAACAAGCTGCTGACCTTCTCGAAAGGCCACGAGCTGCGCGACCAGTTCCGTTACGAGCTTACGTTCCTCAATATTCAGAGCAACACGATCTGGCATGCGTATGCGAACCACATTATCCTCGGGATGCCCCGGAAATCGCTCGAACTGCTCGACCAGCAGAATTTCTTTTTCAATTCCAATGAAAACACCGTGCTCGACCGCAATATCCGCTCGGTGATCATGGAGCCTGCATTCAAGATCCTGATGGGCTTCCGCGAGCCGTGGTGGAAAAAGCTGGGTATCGACTCCGGGCACTCCATTACCGACCTGCCGATGCGCCAATGCTACTATTTCGGAACAGATCCTGAAAACGACAATTCCATGCTCCTCGGCAGCTACGGGGATATGGAAACGGAGACATTCTGGAAGGCGCTGTCGGACGACACGGTGCTGTTTAAAGTAAGTGCGGCCGCATCGGCTTCGCTGGTGGAACTGAAAGCACTTGAAAGAGAGCAGGCTACGCAGCTGATGGTGAACGAGATCATGTCGCAGCTGCGAGAGCTGCATGGTGCGGAGGTGGAAATTCCCGAGCCGTACGTGACCTACTTCCGCGATTGGTCCGACGATCCGTTCGGCGCCGGGTACCATGCCTGGAAGGCGGGTGTGGCGGTTTGGAATGTGATGCCTTACATGCGCCGGCCTGATGGGGACGAGAACATTTACGTCGTCGGTGAAGCCTATTCCGACCAGCAGGGCTGGGTGGAAGGCGCATTTTGCGAGGCCGAGAAAATGCTGGAATCGCATTTCCACCTCCCGCCTCCGACCTGGCTGAGCGATACCTATTATATGGGCTGGTAGCGGATGACGAAAAGGGCCGGATTTTGTCTATTTTAGGTTTTTCAAATACCTAAACCTATGATCAAGGCTCTTTCCATCTCCGCTGCGCTGGCAGCGTGTATTTTTTCGTATGTCCCGGCGCTGGCACAAACCGGCCGGGGCGACCGCATCAGCGGCTCCAATTTTGAATCGAGAAGCCCGGTACTGGCAAAGCACGGCATGGTGGCGACGAGCCATCCGCTGGCTACCCAGGCCGGGCTTTCCATTTTGCAAAAAGGCGGCACGGCCGTGGATGCCGCCATTGCGGCAAATGCCGTGCTTGGCGCGGTGGAACCCAATAATGGCGGTATCGGCGGCGATCTTTTCGCGATCGTATGGTCGGCGCGGGACCACAAACTGTACGGCCTGAATGCGAGCGGCAGATCTCCGAAGGGTTTGAGTTATGATAAATTAAAGGAATTGACTGGCGGGAAGTCCGCTGTGCCGCTCTATGGGCCGCTTTCCATATCGGTACCCGGGGCTGTGGACGGCTGGTTTGAGCTGCACCGTCGTTTTGGCAAGCTCAAAATGGCGGAAATCCTCGCGCCCGGCATCCGGTATGCCCGCGAAGGCGCGCCTGTACCCGAGGTGATCGCCTATTCGTGGGACGTGGCCCTAAAAAGGTTGAAAGCCCAGAGGGACATTACGGAGTTTGCTAATTTTAGTAAGACATTCCTGATCAATGAAGCAGCTCCGGCACAGGGTGATGTGTTCAGTAATCCCGATCTGGCCGCTACTTATGAGCAACTCGCCCGGGAAGGCCGGGATGCTTTTTACAAAGGCAGAATCGCCGATCGCATCGATGCCTATGCGCGAAAAACGGGCATGTACCTGCGCAAGGAAGACCTGGCAGCCCATAAAAGCACCTGGGTGGAGCCGGTATCGGTGAATTACAGAGGTTATGATGTATTTGAACTGCCACCCAACGGCCAGGGAATATCGGTTTTGCAAATGCTGAATTTGCTTGAACCCTATGATCTCAAAAAGCTGGGACATAACAGCGCCGAATACCTGCATTTGCTGATAGAGGCCAAAAAGATCGCCTTCGAAGACCGCGCCCGCTACTACGCCGACCCTGATTTCGCCAAAATACCTTTAAAAATCCTGCTTTCCGACGCCTATGCCGACGAACGCCGCAAACTGATCGATGCCAATCACGCATCGGCCAAGGTCGACCCGGCGCAACAGGTTCTGAAAGACGGCGACACCGTTTACCTGACGGTGGCCGACGAGGAAGGGAATATCGTGTCGCTCATCCAGAGCAATATGCTCGAATTCGGCAGCGGCATGGTGCCCGACGGCCTGGGTTTCGTGTTCCACAACCGGGGCAGCAGCTTCGCGATGACGCCCGGCCACGCCAATGTGTATGCGCCGGCGAAACGCCCGTTCAATACCATTATCCCCGGTTTTGTGATGAAAAACGGCCAGCCTTTCCTCAGTTTCGGGGTAATGGGCGGGGCCATGCAGCCGCAGGGGCATTTGCAGATACTTTGTAATATCATCGATTTCGCCATGAATGTCCAGGAAGCCGGCGACGCGGCGCGGTTCAGCCATTCAGGCAGCAGCGAGCCCATCGGCACGGTGATGACGGAAGGCGGCAACGTGGCGATGGAAAGTGGCATTCCCGCGCAGACCCGCGACGCGCTGGCACGCAAGGGGCACCACCTGATCCAAACCGATTTTTTCGGCGGTTACCAGGCCATCCTGTTCGACAGCGTGCGGAAGATTTACCACGGCGCGTCAGAAATGCGAAAGGATGGTCAGGCGGCCGGGTACTAGAATTGACAAGGCATTAGAACAAAAAAGAGCACCTCGTATGAGATGCCCTATATTCTAAATTGTTAGATCTGAGAGTAAACCTTAAAGGCTTACATCACGATAATGTCTGGTTTCATAGCAGATTTAGATTTAATCTTATGGCTTAAAAGTAATGTAATGATACAAAATTCAATTCACTATTTCAAATGTATTACCCGACTTGAACGTGCCCTCCTTGATATCATGTTTCGAATAAGTTTTGACAAATACGCTTCCCAGACCCGTAACCTCGTGTTTGCAAATTACCCGTAACTCAATAATGTGGTGCTCATTGTCATTGAGCATCGTAGAGATGTCGTCGATCGTCAGAAACCAGAGGGCGTACTCGTATTTCTCCCCGACCCGGAACGGTGCAACATAATTGTACTGGTCTTTAACCAGCGTAAGCGGTACGGTTCTGTGGTTTATTTTACCTTCCGGTCCCGTCATCGGTATCTTTTGAATAACCTCCACACGAAGGTCAAATGCCCTGAATAGCGACCTGTTGATGATTTTGAAACAATACCATTT
>CBIHPQ010000222.1:0-11165 GCA_966211825.1 uncultured Dyadobacter sp.
CTTCCCTTTCCTCCATCCTCCCTTTCCTCCTTCTTCCCTCTCCTCCCTCTGGCATCATTCTTGTTATATCGTCACAAACATCCACTACGAAAATTATGCGAAATTTCATGATTACCATTGCTCCCACTTCGGAAGAGAATATCCTGACTTTTGAAAGGCATCTTATTGAATCTGAGACGTATCCGAGCCGTTCGTATATCACCAACGTGGTTAACCGCGGCGGGCCGGAGCAGGCTCGTGGAGAGGTGATTTCGATCGTCGAGCTTTCCGACCAGGATGTCCGTGAATATGAGGGCACTGAATAGTCGCCCGACGTGAACCTTACCTTTTCATCTCTGACACCTTCTTTATGGGATTATTTTTTAAAAGTCGCAAACCCGAATCCGCCCCTGAGCTGCCTGAGTGGCTTTCCGCAAAAGACGGCTTTCCCTTCTACATCAAAGCCCCGATGGTGCTCATCGGGCTTTATTTGTTTTTTAATACCCTTAACCTGTTGCAGGAGATCATCGTCCCGTTCGCATTCGCCGGGCTGATCGCCGTACTGCTTAACCCGGTTTACAACCGTTTTCAGAAATGGAAATTCAACAAAATCGTGGCCATTGTGCTTACGATTTTCCTCGCGATACTGGTTGTGGCAGGAATCATGTTTTTTCTGTCTTCGCAGATCGTCCAGTTCGGCGACATGATCCCGCAACTGGAAAAAAAGGCGCTGAAACTGCTCGGTAATTTGCAAGGCTGGCTATCTACGAGCTTTGGTATTTCCACCGAAAAGCAAATGAGCATGCTTGACGAGGCAGTCAACAACAGCCGGGCTTATGTCGGCAAAACGGTCAATACAGTTTTCGGAATTATCAGTTTTTTTATACTGATACCGCTTTACATATTCCTTCTTTTGTTTTACAAGCCGTTGATACTCAATTTTATATTTGAGGTTTTTGATGAAGATAATTCGGAACAGGTGGCCGAAATCTTGCAGGAAACCAAGGGCGCGGTGCAGAGCTATATTGTGGGATTGATGATTGAAACGACCATCATCGCCACTCTGAACTCCGTTGCATTGCTCATCCTGGGCGTGCAGTATGCGCTGCTGCTGGGAGTGATCGGCGCGATCCTGAACCTGATCCCGTACATTGGCGGCATTATCGCCATTGCATTACCGGTCCTCATTTCGTTTATCACGAAGGACGGATATACCACACCGTTACTGATCATCGGGGCCTATACCGTAATCCAGTTTTTGGATAACAATATCATCGTGCCGAGAGTAGTGTCCTCAAAAGTTTCTGTTAATGCATTGATTTCCATACTGGTAGTATTGCTCGGCGGTACGCTCTGGGGCGTTAGCGGGATGTTTTTGTCGATACCGTTTGTAGCCGTGTTAAAAATCATCTTCGACCGCATCGACGAGCTGAAACCGTGGGGCAAACTCCTGGGCGACACCATGCCGGACGATCCCCCGGCACAGGTTGTGAACCCGCGCGAAGCGGATGAAAAACAGCAAACTTTGTTATAAAACAAAACAGGCAGGCATTCGGGCGAATACCTGCCTGTTTTGCATTTAAAATACTATAAATCAATAATCCAGTTTCTTGATAGTGCCGTCACCAAGGCTGAGCACGTAAAAGGTGCGGTCGCCCCAACGTTTGATGTCCGTCGGTCTGTCCAGTCCGCTGAACAGTACCATGCCGTCTTCATTGAGCACCGAGCCGGTATTTGCCTTGAAACCCGGAGGATTACCAGGGCCGCCCGGAGGCATTGTGAAGTCGGCGTAATGCAAGAACAGCGGTTTGTTGTTCGCTGTTAAAGCCAGGTGGGTAAGGGTAGTGAAGCCCGATTTATAAGGAACCATCACACCGCTGGTATTGACCTTATACGCATTGGCGGCTCCCGGCGAGAAAGGGAAGCCCGTCAGGCTGCTCAATACGAAGTGGGTACCGTCGAAAACGATGCCGGTAGGAACCGGGTCCCTGTTGGGCGCCACAGGCGGGAAAGTGGTGAACAAATCCAGTGTGTGCGTGTCCTTGTCGCGTTTGATAACGGCATTGGCACCGGCGTCGGCAATGTAAAGGTGACCGTCAGGGCCTTTGGTAAGGCTGAATGCATTCGAATTGTTGTCGAATGTAAGATTGAGGGTCGCTACATATGCCCTGATGTTCTCTTTCGGGATCGTATTCTTGTCAATAGGAGGGTTGCCAGAGCTGAAACCGGAAACATCGATAATATAGAGAAACCCTTCGACGCCATGCAGCAAGTATACGGTGCCGTTTTCATAATACAAATGGCTGATACCTTCAACGTTACCCTGGTTTATAACGGATTGGAAGCCGGTAACAACAGTTGTTTTGACTCCGCCGGGCGTGATCATCACCAATGCGCCGTCGTTTTGCCCGGTACCACCTTCGGTTACCCAAAACTGGCCTTTTTCATCGATAGCCATCCCGATGGGAGCGCGGAGGCCGCTGGTGAAGCTGCTTACACTAAACTGTGTGGGTTCGGGCACCGGTTCGCCGTGATCGGTACAGGCGATCATGATCGCCGTGGTAGCCATGACGGCAAATGCAAGGAATGAGAGGAAATGCTTTTTCATCGCGGTTGAGTTTGAGTGGAATAGATGGGGAATGTAATTTGCAGAAGCTGGTGGCAAAAGTAAGGTTTTAGCCCAGCCTACTCGTTCAGTAATTACGTGATTTTCAAGTCAATTTATTAAGCGGTAAATCTTTTATCCCATCCTTTCAAATGTCGCTAATAATTGATTTTTTGCAGTTTTTAAATCCACTACCAAACACCTTATGAACCAGGATATCCGCCAGCCGTTACCGGCTGCCTACCTTTCCATCGACGAGGCAACCAAAGCCTCCGGTTTCACGATGGCCTCCGACATTTACACCTGTTCGTTGCTCAAAACGCTGGCCGCCTCCAAGCCCGGCAGTAAGTTCCTCGAACTCGGTACCGGCTCCGGCCTCTCCACATCCTGGATTCTCGACGGTATGGACGCGCATTCCACGCTCGTTTCCATCGACAATGACGCCCGCTTCCTCGAAATCGCAGAAAACCACCTCGGCGGCGACCAACGCCTCACGCTGGTGCATACCGACGGCGAAGACTGGGTGAATGCGCATCTCCACGAGAAGTACGACTACATTTTCGCCGACACTTGGCATGGAAAATACCTTTTGCTGGATGAAGTGCTCAACATGCTCAATCCCGGCGCATTTTACATCATCGACGACATGCTGCCGCAACCCAACTGGCCCGAAGGACACGACCAGAAGGCGCTGAAACTCATCGAATATCTCGACAGCCGTCGGGACCTGGCCATTACCAAACAGGTGTGGGCGACCGGTATTATTCTGGCCGTCAAGCTCTGAGGATTCCATTGGTTCCTATAATCTCCAAAAATCGCCCTCTGGTACAATCAGGGGGTGATTTGTAACTTTTTGTGGTTTATGTAGGAGTAAATTAAGGTGTAATGAGGCTTGACTTTCATAGTTGTAAGATCATCTTGCAAGAAACAAAGATTTAGTACTAACCCTTAAATCCTAGGCTTATGTGTCAAAATCACGGAGTAGCTTACATCAGGCCCGGAGAGGTCGAAGTGCAGGAAATCGAGTATCCTAAGCTGTCTATCGGCGACCGGAAATGCGAGCACGGCGTCATCCTGAAAATCGTTTCCACGAACATCTGCGGAAGTGACCAGCACATGGTTCGCGGGCGCACGACAGCACCTGCGGGACTCGTTCTTGGGCACGAGATCACCGGCATTGTGATCGAAGCGGGTCGCGACGTCGAGTTTATCAAGGTCGGCGATCTCGTTTCGGTACCCTTCAACATTGCCTGCGGCCGCTGCCGCAACTGCAAGGAAGGAAAAACCGGCATTTGCCTCAATGTGAATCCCGCACGCCCGGGCGCCGCGTACGGCTACGTGGATATGGGTGGCTGGGTAGGCGGGCAAGCCGAGTACGTAATGGTACCCTACGCCGATTTTAACCTTCTGAAATTTCCTGACAAAGACCAGGGAATGGCCTATATCAAGGACCTCACACTGCTTTCCGATATTTTCCCGACGGGCTATCACGGCGCCGTCACGGCCGGAGTAGGGCCGGGCTCGATCGTTTACGTGGCGGGCGCGGGCCCGGTAGGCCTTGCGTGCGCAGCCTCCTGTCACTTGCTGGGAGCCGCGGTGGTGATCGTCGGTGATATGATCCCTGAACGCCTCGCGCAAGCCGCCAGTTTTGGCTGCCAGGTGATCGACCTCACCAAAGACACGCCCCTGGAACAAGCCATTGCTGAAATCATAGGCATTCCCGAGGTGGATTGCTTCGTGGATTGCGTAGGTTTCGAAGCCCGCGGCCATGGCGCTCATGCCGTGGAAGAACGCCCGGCCACCGTGTTGAACACCGCAATGGCCGTCACGCGCGCCGGCGGGGCCATCGGCATCCCCGGCCTTTACGTGACCGGCGACCCCGGCGCAAAAGACAAAGCCGCACAGGAAGGAAGCCTTAGCATCCGGATTGGCCTCGGCTGGGCCAAATCGCACTCATTCTACACAGGCCAATGTCCGGTAATGAAGTATCATCGCAACCTGATGAATGCGATCCTCTACGATAAAATCAAAATCGCAAAGGCGGTGAATGTGGAAGTAATTACCTTACAGGACGCGCCGAGAGGCTATGCAGATTTTGATAAAGGCGCGGCCAAGAAGTTTGTGATTGATCCGCATGGGATGATAGCGTGATATTTAAGGTTGTTCAAGGGCCGTCTCAAATCTCAATGAGGCGGCTTTTAAATCTTGAAAAGAAGATCGTTGATGCTATCAGTACACAATTGCAGGATAATTGAATATTGTAAGAATATTAAAATGGTGGGCAAAAGTTTATTGTCACTAGTCTTTTTTATAGCTGTTTGTAATGTATCATGCAAATTTCTGCTTTTTCCGAAAGAGCAGCTTTTGGGTATTCCCGGCCAGGCAGACCTCATAACGGTTTCATCCACTGAACCCACCGACTCTCTCTTTGCCAAAATATCGAAGTCTTTGGTAAAATCGGGTTGGTTACTTAGCTCTTCCCGTGAGGGTTTACAAATAAGTGCAGAATCCAAGCCTATGCCTTATAAAATGTACATTAGGCCAATAATTCATGTCGTTGCTGATGGAGTTGGAAGTAAGGCTATATTCAAAGGCATGTGGTCAAGAAGGCCTCAGAGAGAAAACTACGTTGACTATGTTTTGTTTACGGATACTAATGAAATTCGGAGGATAAAATGGGGTGGATATAGAACCGATGATGGTGCTGCATTTCAGAACTTGATGTTACTCGCCAAGAAGACGACAGGCGTTTCAAAGTTTGAATTCAGCAAGTCTAAGTGATTTACCAAAAGACGTTTCAGCAGAATCTCATTGCCATTGAATTGACGCTTTGTTGAAATTTGACCGTCCTTCTCTTTGGGCAATGTAGTCGCTTGGATTCGGGGCTGAACAATCGGTTGGCTTTGATTAGCAAACGGTTATGACTCCTTTCATTAGTTCTTTTTTGTATTGGAAATTAATCAGACAGGTTGCATTACTCCACAATTCTCCCTAACATGCAACCTCCTTTAAAAAGTTAGTACTATGAAAAAATCTCGTAAGTTATGCCCTGTTATGGTGCGGGAAAGGCGAAAGCCCCCCGGGTGCTCTAACTTGCACAAGGACACCTAAAACAGGGCCTTCTGTTCATCCTTAAAAAGTTAATTATGAACACACTATTAAACGCCGAATCTCCGGATTCGAGGCTTCTCGCCTATGGGCGGGAGGTTAATGCATTGTTGAGCAGCGAAAGCACCGACGGTATGGTAGACGAGCTCTGGACGATGTTCAGCGGCTACATGCTCGCACAGAAGGAGCTGGGTTACAGCCCGGAAATCGCTAACACCTTTTTTACTTTCAAGGATTTGCTGGGTTTCTTCGAGAGTATCGAGCGGATCCGTAAAGGAAGGTAGATGCCAGTTTTTGTTTTCAAAAGTGTCACAAAAATTTAATAAATTTGTGACACTTTTAAAATGAATTTTTATGTTACAATCTGTTCATAATAAGATATTTAACAGGATTGTAAAGACACGGCGCGGAAAGCTGTTTTTCTCAACCGAATTTTCCGAATTTGGGGACGATGAAGCCGCCCGGAAAGCATTGTCAAGGCTTCAAAAAAACGGCGTGCTCGAAAGGCTTGCGCAAGGGATTTACCTTTACCCGAAAAAGGATCCGGCGTTTGGAGTGCTTTACCCCTCGACGGAGGAAATTGCCGGGCATATTGCCCGCCGGGACCGTGCGCGAATCATTCCTTCCGGAGCGGCAGCATTATATGTGGTCGGATTATCGACACAGGTGCCAATGAATGTCGTGTATCTGACTGATGGAGCTCCAAGAAAATTGAAGGTGGGGAAGCAAACGATCACTTTCAAAGCTACCACGGCGCGAAAGCTGGCTTTCAAAGGACATTGGAGCATGTTGGTCATTCAGGCGTTACAGGAACTTGGAAAAGCGCGTGTCGATGACAGAATTTTGCAGCATTTAAAATCCATACTCAATAAGGAGAATGCGAAGGTGGTGCAGCATGACCTGCAACTTGCACCCACTTGGATTGCCAGGCTATTGAAGTAACTTTTTCACTTACTCACACACTATATTATGGTTGAATGGCTTCAAATGCCGCCGGAACGCCGCGCGGAAATTTTAGGCTTGGTGAGCCGGCTTACGGGGCTTCCGGCTTATGCTGTTGAAAAGGACTGCTGGAACATCGTATCAGAATATTGGCTCAGCACTAAACCCACTGAAACGGATCCCCCGACGCCACATGCGTCACCTTCAACCCGCCCAGTTTTGGCTGTAACCACTCTACAAAATATTCCATTCCCGGTTCTTCACTTACAGCGTGTCCAAGCACGATCAGCGCCATTTTTGAGCCGAGTAACCTTCCGTCGCGGGCGTATTCGACGCCTTCCCATTCCGGGGTTTCTCCGACGATGAGGACATCGGGTTTTTCGGCTTCGGCGATCGATACCTGGCGTTGGCCACCCGCAGCTCCGGGCATGATCGCGAGTTTGGAGCATTGTTGGTTCAAATCACCAACGACGCGGAGCTTTTGAATGCCTAGCTTGCTTTTGAGATGCTTTACCAGATCGCCTAATGTCAGCGCAGGGATCGTCAGTGCAGGAGATTCGTTTTTGTAATATTGCGTCCAGCCCGCCTTTTTGACCACGCCGTAACGGATCGCGTCCGGTTTCAGCGAATGGCAGTAGTCGTGGAAGCGCCAGACGGCGATTTTGTGCTTTTCGAGTAATGCCTGCTTCTTTTTAACCACCTCATTACCCTTTACCCAATCCGGATCGTCGCGGTGATTGTAGAACGTAGGTTCGTGGGCGATGATGAAGTTGGCTTTCAGTTTTACTGCCTGTTCGATGACGGTCGCCGTGGCGAACATGGTGGTAACAATGCCCGTAACCGTCTGGTCGGGGCTGCCGGATTTGATCGTATCGACCGTGTCAGGGATCGGTTTCAGGTTGCCTTCTTTGAGGATCAGGTCGATGATCTGTTGCACGGTAAATGCTTTGGGTGCTGTCGCAAAGAGCATTTCGGGCGTCAGCGACAATGCGGCGGCAGACAATGCGGCCTGGGTCAGGAAGTGTCGGCGGTTTAGGTCGGGTGTCATGGGGTTTGGTCAGGTGTTGTCAAGTGTTGTCAGGTTTGGTCAGGTGTTGCCAAGTGTTATTAAATACAATAGGTTAAATATCAATTGAAAGTGGTGCCAGATTTTACCAATATAATGAATAAATGACTACCTATGACAACCCCAGCTTTTCATAATCGCATCTGACCACTCCTGACGATACCTGACCACACCTAACCACCCCTGACCACTTCGACCCGCCTATTCCCCTTTAAGCGATTCGGCGGGGTTGACTAATGCGGCCCGGATCGCCTGGGAGCTGATGGTCAGCAAGGCGATCGCAACGGCCATTAGCCCAGCCAGGACGAACATCCACCATTCAATGCTGACTTTATAGGTAAAGTCATTTAACCACAGATTAACCCCGTACCAGGCCACCGGACAGCCGATGATGATTGCAATCAGGACCAGTTTGAGGAAATCGCGGGAGAGCAATGTGACGATGCCCGCCACGGATGCACCCAGTACCTTGCGGACGCTGATCTCCTTCGTCCGTTGGGCGATTGTGTAGGACGACAACCCGAATATGCCCAGGGAAGCAATCAAAACAGCCAGCAGAGAAAAGAAGCTGACCACTTTTCCGAAAACCTGATCGTCTTTGTATTGCTTATTAAACTGATCGTCCATAAAGAAATAGGAAAAATCATTGCCGGAGAAAAAGCTGTCATACTGCCGTTTTACCTGACTGATGGTCTTTTCGAGGTCGTCGGTTGCGATTTTGATTGAATAGTAGCCGCCATTGTAATAGAATGGCCGAAAAATGATTGGCTCGATAGCATGTTTGAGCGACTGCTGGTGAAAGTCGCTGACCACTCCCACAACCTCCCATTCCTTGCCGTAAAGCGTGATTTTTTGTCCTACTGCCGCTTCCGCCTTGGGCAGGCCCAGCAATTTGGCGGCAGAGAGGTTGATGATCGCATTTTTGACTTTGCGGCCATCCGGGTCGGAATCGGTTGGGATAAAGTCGCGTCCGGCTAGCATTTTGATCTGGTAGGTGTCAAAAAAATCAAGATCGATGTCCATTCTGCTGAAAGTGGCTCCTTTTTCCTGATCAGAACCCACGCGTTTTACATTAAATGTGCGGGATAGCCTGTTACCGAACAAGTTTCCCGATGCGCTGACGGCCCTGATGCCCGGGTATTGCCTCACTTCCGATTTGAATGCATTAATCCTTGTAATCGAAGACGAATCCCAGCGTGTCAGCTCCGGCCCTCTGATAACCAGCGTTTTATCCATATTGAACCCCAGGTTTTCTTTCCGCATGAAATCGAGCTGGCGGAAAACGATCAACGTGCCGACGATCAGGATTATCGAGGCCGTATATTGAAATACAACAAGCGACTGCCTTACCCAGACACCTTTCGTGGAACGCTTAAAACTTCCTTTGAGCACATGAATGGCCTTGAATGCAGACAATGCGAATGCCGGATAAAAGCCGGATAGCAGCATACCAGCCAGAAAAACAATCCCCAGCAAGATCAGTATCGCCGGCCCGCCGAGGCTTCCGCCTGCGAAAATGGAGAGGGAAAGCGGCTTTTCGACGAGTTTGTTAAGCGCGGGTTGGAGCAGCATTGTCAGGCCCAGGGAAAGGGCTAAGGCAGCCAGGTTGAGCAGTACTGATTCTGCCAGAAATTGCCATATAAGCTGCCCGGAAGTGGCCCCGGCAACTTTTCTCACACCTACTTCCTTGGCCCGTTCCAACGACCGGGCCGTGGAAAGGTTAATGTAGTTGATCCAGGCGATAATCAATATAAAGGCGGCGATGATGAGCATCGTCAGCACAGCCTTCCCATTATTTACATTGCCGATCTCGTACTCGTAGTCTGAAAACAAATGCGCCTTGCCAAGCGGTTGCAGGTAAAATTTTTCGACGCTGCCCGAAACTTTGTCGGCCTGAAAATAGCGGTTGCTGAATGCCGCGAATTTTTGTTCCAGTGTTGCAGCGTCCGTGCCTGGTTTGAGCTTCACGTAATGCCACATATCCGATCCGTCCCAACTTGTTTTAACCCAGTTTCCCCAGGTGCGTGCGAGCGTTTCGTAAGACATAATCGCCCCAAATTGCAAATGCGAAGTAGCTGGAAAATCTTTCATAATGCCCGTGATCTGATAGGGCTCCGTATCAAGGTCTACGAGGACGTTCTTCCCGATCAGGGCAGGGTAATCTTTGGGCTGGGCCCCGAAAATACGTTTGGCATTGGTTTCGGAGAGCACAATGGTGTTGGGTGCTTTCAGGGCCGTGGCTGCATTGCCGGCCAGTAGGGGGAAGGTGAAGAATGTCAGGAAATGTTCGTCCGCAAACGCGCCCTTTTCCTCAAAAACCTTCCGGTTCTGCTGTAATTTGAATGTGCCGGTATTGGAAAGCGTCGTGTAGGATGCTATTTCCTGAAAGTCTTTTGCCATCGTGGAGCCTACCAAAGGATAAGTGATCGTGCCGTGCTGGATAAGCTTGCCTTGCTGGAAACGGTCATTGGTAATGCGATAAATGCGGCCAAAATCCTTTTGGAACCGGTCGAAACTAAGTTCGAAGCTCACATATTGAAGGATCATCAGGCAGGCGGTCATGCCGGTGACGAGCCCCGTGATGTTGACGAAAGAAAAACCTTTGTTTTTCCACATGTTCCGGACTGCGATCTTGAAATAGTTTCTGATCATGGCCGATTGAAATACAGATGGTTGAGGGTATTTTGATACTTCTCTTTTGAATGCAAACGGACGTGCAATGCTGAAAACATCTCGGACGTAACGGTGACGGGCTGCGCGCTCGCCGTATAGGTGTATACGTTGTGCGAAGAGCTCTTGCAAGTCTCCTTCGAGCTCTTCTGCCAGGTGTGGGGCGCAGAACAGCCGCAACAGGCGGCCGGGCCAGCGGGGCGGTTGAATGGGTGCTTTCATGCTCAGGCGGGTTTGGGAATGGCATTCCACATGCGGTTGCGGATCTCGCGGATATTGTCGAGGGCCTTGCTACCGGCCATCGTAACGGTGAAAAACCGCTTGCTGCGGCCGCCGCGCTCGGCGGTGGCCCCGCCCAGGCGCGAGGATAGCAGGCCTTTTTCTTCTAGCCGGTGCAATGCAGCGTGCACCGCGCCCAGGTTGACGGACCGCCCCATTTGCTGCTCGATCTCGTTGGTAATGGAGGCCCCGTAAGCGTCGCCGGCCAATATCGCGACAGACAACAGTACTACCTCTTCAAATTCGCCCAAATAGGTTCCTTTCATAGGGATTCTATTATTTCTGTAAATGTATAACAAATGGTATGCCGACACTTGGAAATGCCGTTTACAGCTTCTGAATGCGTTTTGCTAGAAAATTGAATGTTCGAAACCGGACACGGCGTGCAAATGCCGGACAATGCGTGCGGCCATTTGTGACGAAAGCCTTTTCTTTGCCTTACATATTCACCGAACTGTCATTTCATGGTTTTCGACTTCCGCTTGCAGGTTTTCCAGGCCGTGGCCCGTCGCCTGA
>CBIHPQ010000223.1:0-11161 GCA_966211825.1 uncultured Dyadobacter sp.
CCGGTTGTATCCTACACCCCGGCTCCCGTTGCGGCACATGCGCCTGCAATCGCTCCTGCGGCTCCCGCAGCAGCTGCACCGTTCGCTTCCGCAGAGCCATCGGTTTCCAATGAACCTGCTTCTTCGAACCTGATTACCATTAAATCCCCGATGATCGGTACGTTCTACCGCGCATCAAGCCCTGAAACGCCTGCTTTTGCCAATATTGGTGACGAGATCAAGCCAGGGAAAGTAGTTTGCGTGATCGAGGCAATGAAACTGTTCAACGAGATCGAATCCGAAGTATCAGGAAAAATCGTCAAGATCCTGGTTGAAAATGCAACTCCGGTAGAATTCGACCAGCCGTTGTTCCTGGTTGAACCTGCATAACGCAGCGAACGAAAACCCACAGAATTACATGTTTAAAAAGATACTCATTGCTAACCGGGGCGAAATCGCCCTGCGTGTAATCAGGACCTGTCGCGAAATGGGCATCAAAACTGTCGCAGTTTACTCGACAGCCGATCGCGATAGTCTTCACGTACGGTTTGCCGACGAGGCCGTTTGTATCGGTCCTCCGCCCAGCAGGCAATCCTACCTGAGCATTCAGAATATCATATCAGCAGCGGAAGTAACCGGCGCGGACGCGATCCATCCGGGTTACGGATTCTTGTCTGAAAACGCCGAATTCTCGCAAATCTGCGCTGATTACGGCATCAAATTCATCGGAGCCACCGCCGCCCAGATCAACGGGATGGGCGACAAGGCGACTGCGAAAGCGACGATGATCAAAGCCGGCGTCCCGGTCGTTCCCGGCTCGGAAGGCTTGCTCGAATCTGTTGAGCAAGGCAAAGAACTAGCGGAAGGCATCGGTTATCCTGTGATCGTGAAAGCGACCGCCGGTGGTGGTGGACGCGGAATGCGGATCATCAACAAGCCGGATGAATTCGAAAAAGCATGGACAGACGCCCGTACGGAATCTGCTGCTGCATTCGGAAACGACGGTTTGTACCTCGAAAAATTCGTGGAAGAGCCCCGCCACATCGAAATCCAGATCATCGGCGACCAGTTCGGCAAAGTATGCCACCTTTCGGAACGCGACTGCTCGATCCAGCGTCGTCACCAGAAGCTGGTAGAAGAAACGCCCTCCCCGATTATCACCCCCGAATTGCGTGAGAAAATGGGTGCTGCGGCCATCAAAGGCGCTCAGGCGATCGGCTACGAAGGTGCCGGTACCATCGAGTTCCTCGTCGACAAGCACGGTGATTTCTATTTCATGGAAATGAACACCCGTATTCAGGTAGAGCACCCGATCACGGAGGAAGTCACTGATTTTGACCTCATTAAGGAGCAAATTAAAGTAGCGGCAGGCGAGCCTATTTCAGGTCAGAACTACACGCCAAAGCTCTATGCAATGGAGTGCCGGATCAACGCTGAAGATCCGGCTAACGGATTCCGTCCTGCACCGGGCAAAATCACCAACCTGCATTTCCCGGGCGGTCACGGCGTGCGTATCGACAGCCACGTATACAGCGGCTACACGATCCCGCCAAATTACGACTCGATGATCGCGAAACTGATCGTAAGCGGCCAGTCACGCGAGGAGGTAATCACCCGCATGAAGCGCGCATTGCAGGAATTCGTGATCGAAGGCATTAAAACGACGATCCCGTTCCATATTAAGTTGATGGATGATCCCGGCTTCAAATCCGGCAATTTCACGACGAAATATCTGGAATCATTTGACTTTTCGACGCTTAAATAGCGGTTCTTATATTTAAAAGCGGTCGGCAGGAAATCTGCCGACCGCTTTTTTGTTTTGCTTGGGGTTATGCTACCAGTGTGGTTAATGTGATTACAATTGGTCTTTACGAATGCACGGTTTCATGCGCTACTGTATCCTCATCTTCCACCATCATTCTTTCGCCCTCCAATCGGTAAGGCTTATTGAATGCCTCCTGCCTCATCGCAAAACGCGTAGCCAGCTTTCGGATAACGTCTTTGGACATACCTTTTTTGTAGTTCAGAATCTCGGAAACGTATCCTTTGCTGATATTCAGCAGCTCGGCAATGTCCTTTGCCTTCATCTTATGATCCGCCATGAGTAATTTTAGCAACTCGACAGGGTCGATATCAGTATTTAAGGTACTATGTTCCGCGTCGTAATGTTCGATCAGGACTGTCAGCAGGTCAATTTCTTCATTATACTGATCAGGATTGTCGGACTCTAACATTTGTATGAGTTCATTACAGTAATTATTATACTGCTCCAAGTTTCTGATCACCTTGTATTTCAACGTTTCCATGCTAGTATATGTAAATTGAATATTGCTGCCCTCGCTTACACAAATGCGTATATTCTGCATGCGTTCCGATCCAGCATATCGATAAATGCACACGATTTGGGCCAAAATAGTATTTGCAGATCATGCGGAAATTGTTTCCGCCAATATCAAAGACTACTCTATCAGTCCCATTACCGAGGAAATCAGCCGCCGGATAGCTTTCACGGATATTTTCAGGTAAAAACCAGTTGGCAGTTCTCAGCTTTCGAAGCCATTCGTCAAACGATACCCTACTTCTCGCGTGATCCCGAACAAAACTGTCAACAGTCGATTCTTTAATCAAATGTACTTTCATTAAAGTGTGTGAATATAAGAAAAGTTCTCACAAAGAGAACTTTTCAATTAAACAATAATTCCTAAATCTCGATGAACACTACACCACCTGCGGCAGCGCATAAGGCGAGCGGTACTTCCTCGTCAGCAGCTTGTTAGCTTCCTCATCCCCTACAAACTTTTCTATCTTATTATCAAAAGTCAATGCGCGGCCGGTGCGGTAGGCGATATTGCCCAAATGCGCCAGACCGGAGGATAAATGCGCGGTTTCGACGGGGCCATTCAGCAGCTTAGGATCTTTGGCTATCACCGCATCGATGAAGTTCTTATAGTGATCACCGCCGGCTTTCCGTGAAGGACCTGCTTTTTTCTCTTTGCCGAGAAAGGTTTCGTAGTAATCATAACCTTTTACCACCATATAACCCTCCGAGCCATAGAAGATATTCCCAATGCCAACACCACCTTCCTCATTGGTCATCCAGGGACGTACTTCGAATTCAATGATCTTCTTTTCTTTGGTATACACATAAGAAGAGCTCAGAACTTCCGGCGTTTCCTTGGCGTCGTTCCAGAGGAATTTGCCGCCTGAGGACGTGATCTTGTCCGGAAACGTGTCTACGCCCAGGCCCCACATGCACATGTCCGTTTCGTGGATGCCCTGGTTGCCGATGTCGCCATTGCCGTAGTTCCAGTGCCAGTGCCAGTCGTAATGCACGTAATTGCGGGAGAATGGCTTCATTTCCGCCGGGCCTGTCCAAAGGTCGTAGTTCAATCCTGCCGGCACGGGTTCAGTGCCTCTGTCGCCAATGTCCGGGCGCCATTTGTAAACGAGGCCGCGGGCCATGTACACATTGCCGATAAGGCCATCCCGGAGGTGTTTCACGGCTTCCTTCAATGCTTCCGAGCTCCGGAGCTGCACGCCGTGCTGTACCACGCGTTTGTATTTATGAGCGGCTTCGACAAGCTTACGGCCTTCGTGCAGGTTATGCGAGCCGGGTTTTTCGACGTACACGTCTTTACCCGCCTGGCACGCCCAGATGGCTGCCAATGCATGCCAGTGATTGGGCGTGGCGATACTTACGGCATCAATTGTCTTGTCGTCAAAAACCTTGCGCAGGTCGTTTTCGGTTTTGACTTTTTTCCCGGTCTTCTGCTCGAATTCCTGTGCGCGTTTCTGCAAAATGTTGTTGTCGGGATCGCACAGCGTTGCTACTTCCACATTGCTCAGGTTATTGAAGCCCGAAATGTGGCTTTGCCCGCGCCCGTTCACGCCCAGCACGGCTACGCGTACACGATCATTCGCGCCGAATGCGCTTGCGGGAATGATGGAAGGAATGGAAAGTGCTACTGCCGCTCCCGTCGTGTTTTTAATAAAATTTCTTCTCGATACTTCGGATGGTTTGTCCATATAAAAGAATTTAGGATTCAAGAAATACATTTGGCCTGACCGGCAATCAGTTAGACGATATTCAGAAGTAACTCCCCTATTCGTTAGCTATGAAAAAGTACTACTCATTTTAAATTAAGTACTATTCAATCCTACATAATTTGAACAATGCCATAGCCGCTCACAAAAAGGATCGACAGCACGCTCACCCAGAAAAAGACGTCGTAAGTCAGTGAAGGCTTTAATGCTCCCGGCAACTCGCGGTATCGAAAGACCAGCGATACATAAACCACCAGCAGCAAAAGCACGGAAGTGGCAATGCCGCCGAGAATGACCATCATTACCGGTGCCTGAAAAAACAAAAAAAGCACGCACCAGGCCGCAGGAAGCACCCAGGAAAAGATACCAATGCTTTTGCGCTGATCTTGTGGCGAGTCGAACTTCATCCAGCCGAGCTGACCGAATGCATCGGCCCATACGCGCGCCCAACTTGCTGCGGCGGTAAATAATGTGGAGTAGAGCACAAAAAATGCACCCACCAAAAAGATGTTTTTAGCCCAGGGGCCAAGCGTTTCCGTGAAAATGCGGGAAAGTGTGTCGATCATCTGATAACCTTCGGGAACATTGCCGCCGGTATGCAGCACCGCCGCGCCCAGGAGATAGAATGCCGCCGTTACAATGGTGTAAACGACCATCGACAGTACCGCGTCGAGGTACATGACATTGAACCAGCCTTTGGCTCGTTCCGACCACTCTTTCGTACCGTCGTTCGGGCCGGTGTAGGCTGCATAACCCTTTTCGATGCACCAGTAATTGTAATACATGATTTCATCGCCTCCGACGCCAGTGATTCCGAATGCGCCAAATGCCGTCGCGACCAGTGCTGTGGGCAGCGAAAACTGCAAGCCGCTCTCAATCTGCGGCCATTGTATAGCATAAGGCGTCCATTGAAGTGAGAAAACGGATATCAGGATTACGACCGTGAAGAGGATGATCATCACCAGCGAGCCTTTCTCGACAGGCCCGTAATTGCCCTTGTAAACCCAGAAAGAGGTGAGTAATACCGAAATAATGGCCCAGAAATTGACCGAAACAAGCGGGAAGGCCATATTGAGTACAATGGCCACGCCACCCACAATGCCGCCTACCTGTAACAATTTCAACCCTTGTAACGAAAGCCAGAGCCAGATACTCCAATGTGCCTTGCCCAGCCGGCGGCCTGGCAGGTTATTGAAGTTATGCATGATGAAGGTGCCTGTGTAAATGGCATTCTTGCCAAATTCCAGTTGCAATGCTACTTTGACCAGACAGCTTAGGATGATCAACCAGAACATCACAAATCCGGCCTTGGCGCCTAATGCGGTGGTGGCGATGAGCTCGCCGGAGCCGACGATGGCCGCCGAGAGGATGAAACCGGGACCGAGGTAACGCAGTCTCCCCAGGAAAGTGGTGGGCGGGTTAAGAATTTTGGACATAAAGGGGAATTTATATCCAAAAGCTAAGAAGTGTCTTTGCTTACTTTTTGTTTGCCACGAAGGCACTAAGAAACACGAAGGCCCTTCGTGCTAATTAGTGCCTTCGTGGCTTTTACAGATTCCCCACAGCCTGGTGAATCTGCTTCACAGTATCGACGTAATTATGCTCGCTAGGCAATCCGAAAAGTGACTTTTCCTTGATCATTTGTGCCACATTCTCCGGCACGAGCTTCTCCCAGCCCGGCTCGCCGCGCTTGATCATTTCAAGTACCGAGTCGGTGGTAATGTGCATATGCTCGATGTTGTAATTCCGGATGTCCTCGATCTTGTCGTTCACGACCAGATACTGGAACAATGGCCGCAAATGGTCCGGAACACGGAAGTTCTCGCAGCTGTAAACGGAGCCATCCGGCTGCAGGGTCGGGTAGATATAAAGTTTCACCTTCCGGCTGAAAAGCGTCGCGAAGGATTCCAGAATGCCCCCTTGCAGGAACTGATAATGCTTTTCCTCGAAAATATCCTGCAAGTTCGGGCTACCGAGCAGCAGGCCGGATTTTAGTTTGGTAAGTCGCGACAAGTAGGCTACCAGCCGGTAATATTCGTGGTGGTTGGAGATCATTACCATATGCCCGAGCGAACAAAGAATGTCCACACGGTCGAGGAAATCTTTCTCGTCGATGTCCCGGTCGCCGGCTTTCAGGTTATGCAATGTGAGCTCCGAGATCAGTACCACCTTTGATTCGTCCACATCCTCCTCGGCCAGAAACTGGCGCTGGCCGTTGCTGATCAGGTCGATATGCACATTCGTGATCGGGCGCAGGCGACCGCGCATCATGAGAATGTGCTTTTTATACAATGCTTCCGAAGGTTGCAGCACGCCACCGTCGCTGCCGAACAATGCCGCGTCGGTAAAGCCGTTTTTCACGAGCCGCAGGCTCATCAGCCGGTTATCCACCTTGGCAAAATCAGGCCCGCTGAAACGTACCATATCGATCTCGATGCGGTCGATGGTAAGATCGTCCATGAGCGACATCAGCAGGATTTCGGGCGATTTATGGTAGTAATAACAGCCATAGATCAGGTTTACGCCGATAATGCCCAAAGCCTGTTGTTGGAGAAGGTTCTCATCGTCGCGCATCCGCACGTGGATCACGACGTAGTTCGTCGGGCCCATCGGGGTAAGCTGAAATTGCAGGCCTATCCAGCCGTGAGACTCGTTCGTTTTCTGAAAATTAAGGGCTACTACGGTGTTCGCGAAGGCAAAAAAGGTGCTGTCTACACCACGCTTTTCAGAAAGCCGTTTTTCGACGAGGTTATATTCGCGGTTGAGCATTTTCATCAGGCGCGATTCCACCACATACCTTCCGCCCTCCTCTGTCCCGTATATCGCGTCGCTGAACGTCATGTCGTAGGCCGACATTGTTTTGGCGATGGTTCCCGATGCGCCGCCGGCTTTGAAGAAGTAAGCCGCCGTTTCCTGACCCGCCCCGATTTCCGCAAACGATCCGTAAATCCGGCGGTCGAGGTTGATCCTTAATGCTTTTTGTTTTGTACCAAGATTCTTTTCGTACATAACGGTATATTAGTATAATGAAGAAGCTTACATGTAAATATAAGAAAAATACAGTTCTGCATTAAGCGGAATTTCTGATCTTCTGGCAGCAGAATGGAAAAGTTATATAATTTATTTACTTACGGCACTTTGATGCAGGGTTTTGATAATCCCTACGCACGGAGGCTGAGGTTGTCCTCAAAGTATCTGGGAAAAGGATATTTCAATGGGAAATTATTCCGCGTAGAATGGTATCCTGGTGCACTTTACGAGCCCGGCGCCCCCACGCAGGTGCATGGGGAGATCTATCAGCTTAGCTCGCCTGAAATATTAAAAGATCTCGATGAATATGAGGATGTTCTGGAAGATGAGGCGGCAAGTTTGTATGTCCGGAGAGTCGTTCCTGTCAGAAACAGTCAGGAGGTGGTCATTCCCTGCTGGGTGTATTTGTATAATAAATCCATTTCTGAACTACCCTTGATCGCCGACGGCTGTTTCAAAACTACGCCCTGAGGCTTTCGCCGATAATGCGGAGGCCGTCCAAGGTTAATTTTCTGTCAATTTCAGTGAACTCGTCGCGCAGCGTGTCGATAATCGAGGACAGCCCTCCCGTGGCCACTGCAATGCATTCGCCGCCCAGCTCCGCGCGGATGCGGCCCAGCAGCGATTTGACTAATCCTTCATAACCCAGCAAAATGCCCGCCTGAATGGCTTCGACGGTGTTTTTGCCGATAGCAGATTGCGGGAGCTGCAACGGCACTTCCGGCAATTGGGCGGTGTTCGCGAACAATGCTTTTACAGCCGTTACCAATCCGGGTAATATCGCCACGCCAAGGATCTTGCTGTCTTTTGAAACCGTCGTGAATGTCAATGCAGTGCCAAAATCGACCACTACACAATTCTCTTTATAGCGCGTCGAAACGGCCACTGCATTGGCGATCAGGTCAGCCCCGATTTCGTGCGGGTGGTCGATCGCGATGGACAATGCAGGGTAAATCTCCGGCCCGACCACGATCACACCTTCCCCGAACAGCGAGCGAAGCATTCTCAAAATCACGGGCGTCAATGCCGGCACGACGCTGCTCAGCACCACCGTTTCCACATCTCCGAACCACAAACCCGCTTCCAGGAAATGCAGCCGCAGCTTCGATTCGTAATGCGCCTCGTTTTCCTGTACCAGCGAGCGCATACGCCAGATGTGCTCCCAGTTACCGGAATCATAAAGCCCGAAAACGGTGTCGGTATTGCCTAAGTCGACAGCTAACAGCATAGCAGAAAATTTACATGTGAGGGCAAAATAAAGGCATTCTTCAAATAAAACTTCATGAACCCCTCGTTTTGCCTCCGTTTCTTTTTGATTATATCTAATTTTAGCCCTGAAATAAAAACATGTGCTTTCCCTCAATCAAAACAAAGCACCGGCCGAATGTTACCACAGGAATTGATATGCAATTTTCTACCCGACGCGGATTCCCAATACTAATTTTTTTACTACAACTTCTGAACCACGCCGTTCACGCTCAGGCCATTCCCGAGTGGCAGGATCCGCAGGTCATCAGCATCAATACCGAAAAGCCCCGCGCTGATTTCTTTCCCTACCCGACAGAGAAAACAGCGTTGGCGATGGACAAAAAAAGTCCGTTCGTGCAGTCGCTGAATGGTACCTGGAAATTCAAATGGGCGCAGCATCCGTCGAAAGCGCAGCTGAATTTTTACGACCCCAAAATCTCTGATGCCAGCTGGGATAACATCCCCGTACCATCCAACTGGCAGGTGGTAGGCGCCCGGGAAGGCCGCAAATACGACCGCCCGATTTTCAGTAATATCAAACACCCGTTCAAAGCCACACCACCGCGCATTACCGCCGATACCAATGCGGTGGGCATGTACCGCACCACGTTCACGGTTACCGACGTGAAGGACAAACAGGTGTTCCTGCATTTCGGAGGCGTACAATCCGCCTGCTATGTATGGCTGAACGGCGTGGCCATCGGTTACCATGAGGACGGTATGACGCCTTTCGAGTTCGATGTGACGGAGGATGTGAAAGCCGGGGTGAACAATCTGGCCGTCGAAGTGATCAACTGGTCGGATGGAAGCTATCTCGAAGACCAGGATTTCTGGCGGCTATCGGGGATATTCCGCGATGTGAATTTGCTGGTATTGCCCAAAGTGGTGCTTACGGATTATTCCGTGCGGACGATCCTCGATGCCAATCATGAAAATGCGACCCTGAAACTGAGCGCGTATGTTAAAAACTATGGCCAGCAGCCCATTCACGCGCACCAGGTGCTCTTCACATTGTATGACGCATCCAAAAACGCGGTAATCACGCCGGTGAGCCAGATGATCGGCACGCTGGAAATGGGTAAGGAAGGGGCAGTACGTGCCGAAATGCCGGTTCCTGGCCCTGCCAAATGGAGCGCGGAAACTCCTAACCTTTACACACTGACGGTCCAGCTCATGAATTCCGACGGCAAAGTGCTCGAAGCGACCAGCCAGCGCGTGGGATTCCGGGATGTGAAGATCAAAGGCGGGCAATTGCTCGTAAACGGGAAAGCCATTACGATCAAAGGCGTTAACCGCCATGAATTCGACCCCGAAACCGGCCGCGTGATCAGCCGGGAGTCGATGATTAGGGACATTACCTTAATGAAGCAGCACAATATCAATGCCGTTCGCACCTCGCATTATCCCAATACATCGGAATGGTACGACCTGTGCGATCAGTATGGCTTGTATGTAATGGATGAGGCTAATATTGAAAGCCACGAGCTCTGGGGCAAAAACATTATCCTGGCCGACAATCCGCAATGGCGCGCAGCTTTTCTGGCACGTGGTAATGCAATGGTGGAGCGTGATAAAAACCATCCGTCGGTGATCATCTGGTCGCTGGGTAATGAGTCGGGAATGGGGCAGAACTTCGTGGATATGGGCGATTTCATCAAACTTGCCGATCCCACCCGGCCGATCCATTATGAAGGCCGCAAAGACTACAAACCGACGACGCTGAGCAGTTTCGACATTATTTCCGTAATGTACCCATCCACGCAGGACATGACCGAGCTCGTCAAAAAAGACCGGGCCCGTCCGCTGATCGTCTGCGAATATGCGCACGGAATGGGCAACAGCATAGGCAATCTGAAAGCATATTGGGATGTGATCGAAAAGCACCCGACCATGCAGGGCGGCTTCATTTGGGATTGGGTAGACCAGGGCCTGAAACTGAAACGCCCCGATGGTACCGAATACTGGGACTATTTCAACTACATCGATGGCGCCAATGCCGGCGACGGCCTCGTGAACCCCGACCGCACACCGCAGCCTGAGCTGAACGAGGTCAAGAAGGTTTATCAATATGTCAAATTCGAAGTGCCCGACACGCTGAAAGCCGGCGACAAGGCCATTACATTACATAATGCCTACGATTTTCAATCGCTGAATGCCTACGAACTCGTGTGGTCGCTGATGGAAAACGGCAAGGCTGTCGGCAAAGGCGGAAGCATTACTAATCTAAATGCATTACCGCATCACAAACAGAAACTGACCATTCCTTACGAGCTGCCTGCGACCTCCAAACCCAATGCGGAGTATTTCCTGAACCTCAGTTTGAAATTAAAAGAAGCAACGCTCTGGGCTCCCAAAGGCCACGAAGTTGCCTGGTACCAGGTTCCCGTCGTGAAACCGGCTGCCCCGCGCCCCAACCTCAGCCTTTACGGCGAGCGCCCGCTTCGCATGGCCCAGGTCACAGCCGCCCGCGTGCAGATTTCCGGGCAGGATTTCACGGTAGTATTTGACAAAAACGAAGGCCGTATGATTTCTTTCAAAAACAAAAAGGAAGAAATGCTCGAAAACGGCCCATATGCCAATTTCTGGCGCGTACCGACCGATAATGACGAAGGCGGCGGCGTCAAAAGCTTTGCTACCCAATGGCGGAATTTCGGGCTCGATACATTGGAACGCGTTTCCCAGGAAATGAAAACCCAGCGACTGACTGCGCAGATCTACAAAGTCACGCTCAACCAGACATTGAAGCAATCAAAAGGTGAAATGGATGTCCAATCGGTGTATATGGTCTATGCTTCGGGTGATATTCATGTACAAAACACTTTCACACCCCGGGGCGAATGGCCGCCGCTTGCCAAAGTCG
>CBIHPQ010000224.1:0-11079 GCA_966211825.1 uncultured Dyadobacter sp.
ATGACCACGCCAGTCCCGCCGCGGACCGCATACGTAGTTTGGATAAGTCGTGGAAAAGACGACTTGTGAAGGGAAGTTAGGTAAATATGTGATCTGAAACGCGTGTGCTACCGCTTCCATTTACTTTATGGTGCTCCCTGCAAAAATTCTAAATTTGCGCCATGTCAAAAATGATCCCCCAAAATCTGATAGAAATTATGGTCCATAATGCGCAGGAGGTACAAAACCAGCTTGCGAAGGATCACGCGCCCGTTGTGAAGCTGCATTCCAAATATGGCAAGGCCATCTGGCTGCTCTCCGAGCTTGATCCCGTAAACAACATCGCCTTCGGTCTCTGCGACCTGGGCCAGGGCAATCCGGAACTGAGCTACGTCTCGCTTTCAGACCTTGCGAGCATTAAGCACGCCCGCCTGAAAGTGCCCATGGTGGAAACAGACCCCGCATTTGACGGCAAATATCCCATGAGCGTTTACCTGAAAGCGGCCAGGGAGGCCGGTCGGGTAGTGGAGGATGATGCCCTACTGAGGAATATCATTGCGGCCGAATAATTTTTCAAATTTCCGTTTTCTTGTCCTAGTTCAATGCCCCGCCCCTGCCCGGGGGTGTACCTTTGTATCATCAAAACAAAGAAACATCTTAACTGAACAAGACAATGGAAAATACAATCAACGGCATCCACCACATCACAGCCATCGCTGGTGACGCCAGAACGAACTACGATTTTTATACAAGGGTATTGGGCCTTAGAATGGTGAAAAAAACCGTCAACTTCGACGATCCCAATACCTACCACTTTTACTACGGCGATCAAAACGGTACGCCCGGTTCAATCCTTACATTCTTTCCCTGGGGTAACCAAATCCCCGATGGTCGCCGCGGAACGCGCCAGGCAACCGAGATCGGTTATTCGGTGCCAGAGGGCAGTCTGGATTTCTGGTTGAAAAGATTGGAAGCCAACAAAATAACTTATAACAAGCCTGCCGAAAAATTCGGAGAGCAATATCTGACTTTCCTGGATCCGGACGGTTTGAAATTTGAATTGACAGTCCCTAAAATCACCGATAACCGGACTCCCTGGGAAACGTCGGAAGTGACAGCGGAATATGCCACACGCGGTTTCCATAATGTGACGATCACGTCGAACAACATTGAGGAAACGGCCAAGGTGCTGACCGACATATTCGGTTACCGTCTGGCTGAGCAACACGTCAACCGCTTCCGGTTTGTGACGGACGCCGTCGAGAATGCGAATATCGTCGATTTGGTGGAAGCTCCCGGTGAAAGAGCGGGCCATGTGGCCAAAGGTTCGGTTCACCACATTGCGTTCCGGGTTGCCAACGACGATATTCTGATGGAATTCCGCAAAAAAGTATTGGACGCCGGTTTGCAGATCACCGATAAAATCGACAGAAACTACTTCTATTCGCTCTATTTCCGCGAACCAGGAGGCGTACTGTTCGAAATTGCCAGCGATAACCCCGGCTTCGCTACCGACGAAACGGTGGAACAATTGGGTTCAGGTTTGATGCTGCCCGCTCAATACGAACCTCGCAGAGAGCAGATTGTGAAAGTGTTGCCGATACTTAATTAATGATCGAATGATCAAATGATTGAATGACTGAATAGCAGTATTCGGTCATTCGGTCATTCAATCATTCAAAATTAAAATCCATCATGCATACCCATAGCAAACAATTCATTACAAGCGGACTACCCATTCAGCAGGCCAAAAAGGCGATTGTTATGTTGCATGGCCGGGGTGGGACTGCTGCTGATATTATTTCCCTCCAAAGGGTTTTGAATCTGCCCGATTTTGCGATTTACGCGCCGCAGGCCACCAATAATAGCTGGTATCCATATAGTTTTATGGCTCCGGTTGCGCAAAATCAACCTTCGCTGGACTCGGCGCTGGCGGTGGTCGGCGACGTGGTGGCCGAAATAGAGGCAGGCGGGATACCCGCCGACCAGATCTATTTTGCCGGTTTCTCGCAGGGCGCTTGTCTGACCCTGGAATATACTTCGCGTAATGCACGGAGATATGGCGGTATCATTGCTTTTACAGGAGGTCTGGTAGGCAAGGAGTTAGTGATCGACAATTATGACGGCGATTTTAAACAGACACCTGTCTTTATTTCAACCGGTAACCCTGATCCTCATGTGCCCGTGTCGCGCGTGCAGGAGAGTGTCACGATCCTGGAAGATATGAATGCGATCGTTAACCAGGTGATTTATCCGGGCCGGCAGCACACGATTTCAGGAGAGGAGATCCAATTGGTGAACAACACGATTTTGAAGAAATCATGAAAAATCCCGTACTGCATCCGGCAGCGTCGCGCTTCCAGGCCGACCATGGATGGCTCAAAAGTGCCCAAACTTTCAGTTTTCACGGAAACTACGACCCGCAACGCATCCAGTTCGGAGCGTTGCGGGTACTGAACGATGATACCGTCAATGGCGGCAAGGGATTTGGCCGGCATCCGCACGATAATATGGAGATTATCTCGATCCCGCTGGAAGGCACGCTGGAACATCAGGACAGCATAGGTAATGTAGCCGTCATCCGTCCGGGTGAAATACAGGTAATGAGCGCCGGTACAGGGGTTTATCACACAGAATTCAACAAGGACCAGGACGAGCCGGTGACTTTTCTTCAGATATGGTTGTATCCCAATAAACTGAATGTCGCTCCGCGCTACGACCAGCTCGACTATACCTCAGGCGACCGGCATAACCGCTTTCAGCAAATTCTTTCACCATTTCCCGACGATGAGGGCGTTTGGATCAATCAGGATGCCTGGTTCCATCTGGCTGAGCTCGATCCGGGCCTCGAAATCGGTTACGAGCTCAAAAAAGAGGGCAATGGAGTTTATGTTTTTGTAATTGAAGGAAACATCGGGGTGGATGGTCAGTCACTTTCGAAGAGGGACGGTTATGGTTTTTGGCCCGAATCGGTGGTTTCGGTGAGGGCGGTAGAGAAGAGCTTTCTGCTCGTCATCGAAGTTCCTGAGAAGTGGTAGAATGTCATCTGCCGGTGCTCCGTTTCGATCACCGGCATAACGAACAGCAATATGTCGCAAATCAATATCCTGGCAATTGCCAACCATCCCGAAATTCTGGAAACGATCATCCGGTTGATCAATCAGAATGAATCCTGGCACGGAATACCGGCCGGTTCCCCGGAAGAAGCAGAGAAGGCGCTTCGTTTAAATTCGATCGATTTAGTACTTTTGGGCGTCGGTGTCGACGAAGAAACCGGTGAGCGCATCATCTCGCTCTGCCAATCGATCGACCCGAAGATCGTCTGCCTGCGCCATTTCGGGGGCGGCAGCGGACTACTTTATTCTGAGATCCGGCAAGCATTGGCCGGAGGCTAACCCATTGACCGGATTATGTTTGACAAGATTAACAGCTACGCACTGAGGTGCTTGCCATTTACGCCACAAGACCTCGAATATTTCGATTCATTACTTCAATTTAAATCATATTCCAAAAAGACGTTCCTCTTGCAACAAGGGGAAATTTGTCAGTTTGAGGCATATATTCTCAAAGGCTGCATCCGTACCTATTATATCGACAGTGCTGGCGCTGAGGTTACCTTGCAGTTTGCCGTAGAAGACTGGTGGGTAAGCGACATCACCAGTTTCCATAATCAAACACCCAGCCACGTTTACATCGAAACGCTCGAAGATTGCGAAGTGCTGATCCTGACCCCTGAAACGAAGGAAAAATTGCTGTCGACGGTTCCCGGTTTCGAGCGAATGTTCCGCCTGATGGTACAGCGCAATCTCGCGCAAACGCAGGAGCGGCTTTTCAGGACCATTTCCACCAGCGCCGTCGAGAAATACCTCGATTTCCTCAATCGTTACCCTGCCATCCCCCAGCGGGTTCCACAACATTACATTGCCTCATACCTGGGTTTTTCGCCGGAATTCCTCAGTAAAGTCAGGAGAAAACTGAGTGAAAAATAGCGCCGGTGACTCATTAAGCGGCTCATTGCCTGCATATACGGCGCAAAAACCTCCACAGGTACCCGGCTAAATCACCCCTGGCAGCATGTCAGCGGTTTGGAACAATAATTTTTAAGATCGCCGCATCACTAATCATGAATAATCATGGCACAAAATGCAGCAATCATAGAAACTCTGAATGACCTGATCCTGATTAACAACGACCGTATCGCCGGCTACGAAAAAGCTTACGACGAAACGGAAACCAGCGATACCGATCTACGTTCGCTTTACAACAGCCTGGCCAATCACAGCCGGGATAATGTACTCGAACTGAATGGCGAAGTGACCTCCCTGGGAGGCGAGCCTGCGACCGGTACCATGGTATCAGGCAAGTTGTACAGGGTTTGGATGGACGTCCGGGCTGCGTTCAGCAGCGATGGCCGCAAAACATCACTGGAAAATTCGGAATTTGGTGAAGACGCCGCGCAAAAGGCTTATGACTCCGCACTCGAATCGGATGAATTGACACCCGACCTGCGCGCGCTGATTACCCGCCAGAAAGCAACGTTGAGAAGCGGACACGATACCATCAAAAGGCTCCGCGATTCGGAAAAAGCATATCATTAAAAGGTGCAGCAAATTACTTTTCATCAGCAAACAAAATAGGCCGGATATCCACCCGGCCTATTTTTATGTCCGCATTTTACAGCTGCTCGCTGGTTACCGGAATTTCCGAGAGGATCAGGGCGGCGATCCGGTCGATGCATTGAAGTACGATCTCCTCAGCTTCTCCTGAAAACACTTCCCGGATGGCCACAGATTTCCCGCGCATGCAAAGGTGTACGAACATAGTACCGACGGGCTTTTCGGGCGTTTCGCTTCCACCGGGACAGGTGAGCCCCGTCACGGCGATATGCAGGTCGGCGGGGATGAAAGTTTGAAGCCGCTCCGCAAGTTCGCGCGTGACCTCTGCGCTCTCGGGTGTGAAGTGGCGCAGCATGTCCTTGGGTACGTGCAGGATACTTTCTTTCAGTGAGGCGTCGTAGCAAACCAGTCCGCCCTTCAATGTGCTTCCCGACTCGGGGCACAGCGAAAACTCGGCGGCAAGTCTTCCGGCGGTGGCACTTTCGACAAACGCGACCATGAGTTGGCGCTCCGAAAGTGCTTTGCTGCATTGCAATACAATCGTTGATGGCATAATTTGAATCGTCAGTTTTTTTTGCCTGGTGATCAAAAACTCTGCCAGCTATGTGCCGATATTATTTGTAGGTTGTAATGAGGATTTCCGAGTCGGACATTGCCTTGATCGAATGCGCAAGATGGGCGTGAAACGACATCATCTGGCCATTTGTGGTATAAAATACCCGGCCTTCCGTTTCCACTTTCAATTCACCTGACAATACCTGGAAAGTAAGGCATTCATCGATCGAATGGTCGTTCACCGTCGCGCCCGATTTCAGGATGGCTATCACGATCGTGATTTTGTCCGATTTGTAGACTGTAATTGCATTCCTGTCATTCTTTTCCCAGGATTTTTCCGATCTGAGCTGTTCGAGGTACATCGGGATATCGGTGAAGACATAGGGTGCATTCAGGATGCGGTCTCCCTCAGGTCGGTTGCCGGTCGAGTGGTTCGATTTGATTTCCATTGACATGGTAAATAACGGTTGATCAATAGGTTTTGGAATGCAGGACAATCATGCCGTTGTAATTTAAGTAATTATTTCAATAAAATCTATAAAAAAATCTTGTTTTGCTTGCCTTTCGTTCATAGCTGTACGTGCGCAATTTTTTAGGCTGAAATTGCTTTTTACCGGGAAATACTTGGCTCAAACGAATGACTTTTGCCTTTTGATCACAAGATCGACCGTTGAATAAATGAAATAGTACTTTTTTTAGAGTTAATCCATTATTTTTGGGCATCACACTCTTAACTAAAATTTAGCTGTGGAAATTAATAACAGGGAAATCGGCGCTACGCTTATTCTGGTCTGCATGGTAGCTTTTTGGACTTTATCGTCTATTCGCAAGCGGATCGCAGAGGAGAGAAAGAAGAAGATTCTCAAACAAGGCGTTCAGGCGAGCGCTACCGTGCTGGCCATCCGGCCGACGGGTGAATACCTCAACAACCTGCCGGAGTTTCAAGTGCAGGTGCAGGTGAAGCCAAAAGCGGGTAATGATTTTGTTACCGAAATGAGGGAGGTGCTTCCTTACGCTAAATACGATTCACTTCGCAAAGGCACGCAAGTGCTCATTAAATATGATCCTGAATATTACAAGAGAGCGATCTTCCTGCAAATGGCAGAAACGCTGATCTGAATTTGATCTTCCATAAAAAAAGGGCCATACGGCCCTTTTTTTTGTCATTAACCACAAAAGTGTGTGAATAGTGTACTCGTGATGTGTGTGAAATTTATCAGGATGACTGTTACAAATCAAACAACGAAAATGGATCTTCCCAAAGTTGTTGTATAATAGGCAGGGCTCAGTTAGTAATCGGCTAAACTGCACCCTGATTGGCCTGTTTTTCCTTACTTTATGTTATTGTTAAGATAGTTCCGGGAACCCTGTCGGGCAATACCTTTGCACTTTCATAAAGATATTTCATGAAGCAACTATTCCCCTTAATTCTCGCCTTTGTTCCGGTAATGTTCGCCGCCAACGTATACGGGCAGGGTAACAGCCTGAACCTGACCGCACACCGGGGCGGCGTGGTGGACAGCACTTTTACGGAAAACGGACTGCCTGCGTTGAAGGAAGCGGCACGGCAGGGATACGAAATGGTCGAAACGGATATGCGCGTGATGGCCGACGGTGTACTGATCGCCAATCACGACGCGGATTTCAACCGGTTTTATGGTGATCGCCGCAAAGTGACGGAGACGCAGTGGGCGGAAGCAAGCAAGCTTACCAGCAAGCTGGACGGCAATCATCCGATGCTTCTGGAAGATGTGTTCAGGTTTTGTGCCGAAAACAAGATGGCCATTATGCTCGACAACAAGATAGCCGGGATGGATTCCACTCTTTTTAATAAGCTAATCGGAATGCTGGACCGGTACCGGCTCAGAGAAACGGCCCTAATGATCGGTACCGACGAATCCACCGGATTTTTCACAGGCAAAGTCAGGCTGAGTTGTTCCCGGAAGCAATTGGAGGAAAACATACAAAAGCCCGGCTACCGGCCCGATCATTATTACCTGTTCGAAAGACCTGCCAACCTCACTCGCGAGGATGTGGCGTGGGCGAAGAAGCACAGCATCCGCGTCGTAGCGGCGATCAACAAGTTTCACTACCGCAAATCCGCAGACAGGATGGCCGACGCAAAAAAAGATTGTGAGCGCATGCTCGCATATGGTGTGGCTGAGTTTCAGATCGATTCGGAGTTCCGCCAGTTCCTGCGGAAATAGTTTTTTAAAAAATCTTGTAAACCGTTTAGGGGTTTGTGAAAGTTGTTTGACTATACCTACAGATCCGCGAAAAGGAGCACCCCTCATGACTAAATTTCTAACCGATGAACAGCTGGTGACGCAGCTCCGGGAAGGCAGCAAACGCGCTTTCGAGGAGATCTACGACCGTTACTGGTATAAGCTGTTCTGCATTTCCTATCATCAGGTAGGATCACGGGAGGAATCGGAGGAGCTGGTGCACGATATTTTCGAGAGCCTCTGGAACAGGCGGTTGGATACCGAGATCCGCAATCTGGGAACCTACCTGGTGATCGCGATGAAATACCGGATCACCAATTTTATCAAGTCACAGATTACCTGGCGGCGATACCAGGAGTATTTGATCCTTCATAAAATACAGGAAACCTATTCGACCGACGAGATCGTGCAGTTTTCGGATTTGTCGAGGGCCGTGGATGAGGTAATGCGCAAACTGCCGGAAAAAACCAGCCGCGTATTCCAGCTGAGCCGTTTCGAAAACCGCCCGGTGAAGGACATCGCCGAAGAATTGAATATTTCCGAGAAAGCGGTGGAATACCATATCACCAAATCGTTGAAGGCATTGAAAGAAAATCTCTGGATGTATTATTCCAACAACTAAACCCTATACACGCTCCGCAAATGACACCAGACAGATACGAGGAATTGATTGAAAGATATATTGCCGGAGAAACCACGGCGGAAGAGGACCAGCGAATGGAGCAATACCTGCAAGACAATCCTGCGGACGATTCGGAGGTGCTGTTGTCTGAAAAAGAGGAAATAGGGCGTCGTATCCGGCAGAAACTGCTAACGAATACGACCAGAAAGCCGGTGAAAATAGGATGGTGGATGGCCGCTGCGGCGTCGGTGGCGCTCCTCGCCGGGGTTTTCTGGTACAATGCACCAAAGCGGTCGGCCTATTTTCCGGCACTGAGTTCGATCTGGAATAACGACGACGAAGGCTTTGCAGTGAGCAACACTTCGCATAAGCCCCAGCGGCTGACATTGGAGGACGGCAGTGTGGTGATCCTGCAACCCAACAGCCGGATCAGTTATCCCGAACATTTCGGGGAGCGCAAAAGGGTAGTTTACCTGCACGGGGAGGCCTTTTTTCAGGTGAAAAGAGATGTGACCAAGCCATTTATCGTTTCCACGGAAAATCTGGCCACGCAGGTGCTGGGGACGAGTTTTAATGTAAAATCTTACGACGGCGCGGGCTCCATCGAAGTGCAGGTTGCTACCGGGCGTGTCTCGGTTTATGAAACTTCCGATCGCAAGGCGTCAAGCAGGAACGGGTTCATCCTGACGCCCAATCAGAAGGTTGTGTTTGACAAGGACTCGCGGAAAATGGAATTGGGGATTGTCAAAAATCCGGTGGCTGTGAAACCGGCTGAATCCGGCGCGCGGTTCGAATTTGCCGAAACGCCGGCGACCGATGTGCTGACGATGCTGGAAAAGGTTTACGGCATCGATATCGTCGTAGAGGGCGATGTGCTGCGGAATTGCCTTTTTACGGGCGATCTCAACGAACTGCCCATGTTCGATCAGCTCGATCTGATCTGCAAGGCGGTCAATGTGGAATATGAGCGCCGCGGGGCGTCGCTGTTTATTTCCGGCGAGGGCTGTGGTAATTGATTGGTAATCAGAGAGTGAGCTTTATAAAGTGCCGGCCATGCGCTAACATGTCCGGCCGTTTGAATACCCTTCCTGGCAGAAGGATACCGTTTGTTTTTGAGTTGTTCAGTCCACAAAAACCTTTAAAATTATGCATAAAAAAATACCCTACAAAAGGGTTGTTTACAAAGTCATGAGTGCTACGGCTAAACAACTTTTGCTTGCTTTGATATGCTGCGGGATCTCCATGGCACACGGCGTTTATAGCCAGGAGTTACTTAATAAGGAGATTTCCCTGAAAGTGGAGTCGTTGGAGATCAGACAGGTGCTGCGGCAGATCGAAAAGCAGGCCGACGTCAAATTCGTATACAGCTCGGGCAGCATCCAGGGAAGAAGTACCGTGGCCGCCAGGCAGCTGCAAGGCTCACTGAACAAGGTGCTCGACCAGCTGCTCACACCGCTGAACGTCTCTTACGAAGTCGTCGGTAACTCGCGGATCCTTTTGAGAAAAAAGGGCGACCCGCAAAGCGCGGCCCCTTTTCATGCCTCGTCGATGGGTATGACAGCCGACCGTACCATTACAGGTACGGTAGTAGATGAGAAGGGTGACGGCCTGCCGGGGGTGAATATCCTCATTACAGGCAGCCAGCAAGGCACAACTTCCGATCAGAACGGCCAGTTCCAGCTCAACGTGCCGGATGGTAACGTTACGCTCCGGTTTTCATTCATCGGCTATGTGAGCCAGGACGCGGCGGTGGGCAATAGCTCGGTAATCAACGTCACGATGGCCCCGGATGTGAGCGCATTGAAAGAGGTAGTGGTGGTAGGTTATGGAACGCAGGAGAAAAAGGATGTGACGGGCGCAGTATCGTCTGTAAAAGGGGCTGATTTTCAAAACCTTCCTTCGGGCGGCGCACAGCAGGCATTGCAGGGACGCGCGGCGGGTGTGAACGTAATCCGCAACGGCGGTGCGCCGGGCGATGCGGGAACGATCCAGATCCGTGGTTTCGGAACGGTGAACAACGCCGATCCGCTCGTGGTGATCGACGGCGTTCCGGCAGGCTCCATGAACGACGTGAACCCGAACGACATTGAATCGATTGAAATCCTCAAAGATGCTTCTGCATCAGCTATTTATGGAACGCGTGCGGCCAACGGCGTAGTGATCATCACAACGAAACGCGGCAGTTTTGATCATCCGATCAGTGCCACAATTAATGGCTACGTGGGGGTAAGCAACCGCATTAAGGTGCTGGATATGCTCGAAGCGCCTGATTTGGCCAAGCTGAAACAGGAAGCCTACGACAACGACGGTCTGCCCATACCGCCTATCTGGCAGGATACCCAATATCAAACCCAGAAAACCAACTGGCAGGATGCATTGCTGCAACAGGGCGTGACCCAAAACTACGACGCGGCAATCCGCGGCGGCGGCAAGTATTCGTCTTTTTCAATTTCTGGTGGTTATTACAATGAAAAAGGCATCATCGGTAAATCCTATTACAAGCGGTACACATTCCGCGTCAATTCGGACCACAAGATCGGTTCGCGGCTGAAAATAGGGCAGAACCTTCAATTCACGAACACGCACAACACGTCCCCAAACACCACTTCGTCGCAAACCGGTTTGCTATGGAGTGCCATCCGTTTCCATCCCGGCCTGCCGATCCGCAATGCCGATGGTTCTTACAGTTCTACCAAAGGCATAGGGGCATTCGGGGACATCAACAACCCGATCTACACGGTGGATATGCAGGATCAGAATAATATCCGCAACCGTATCCTGGGTAGCCTTACCGGCGAACTGGAACTTTTTAAGGGCCTCAAACTGCGGGCAAATCTTGCGATGGACGCCACTTTTTCGGAAAGCACAAATTTCGAGGTCAAAATCAATGACCAGTTCCGTACCAATTCCTACAACCAGCTTGACCTGGTACACGGAAAATACTGGTCGTTTTTGCAGGAATATTTTCTTTGCTATTACAAAAAATTCGGGAATGACAGCCTGAACCTTGTAGGTGGCTACACTTCAGAGACGTTCAACAGCATTGCTGCGAAACAGCGGGGCCGCGATTTCGCGAGCGAAG
>CBIHPQ010000225.1:0-10966 GCA_966211825.1 uncultured Dyadobacter sp.
GTCAGGATAACCGCCGCGGCGGTCGATATGACTGAATGCCCACTCAGGTATTCCGGGAATGGCGGGGTTTGTAGAAAGGGCGTCCAGGTTGGATCGATGTATTTGCGGATGGCCGTTTCCGGGCGGATCCGGTTGCTGCGGTATTTTTCGTCCCAGCAGGCCATGAAGCCGTCCATGAGCCCGATGGCGACGGAGGTATTGACGAGCATTGTTTTGGAAAAATCTGATTTAGCCTTGCGGCAGGCAATGTCGGTAATACCCATCCAGTGTGCTCCGGGGGAGATTTTCTTCATTCCTACCAATAAATGGCCCTTGTTTTCCAATGCAAACGGGTTGCAATCCCAGAATGCGGCAATGACACGGTGCTCCGGTTCTTTCTTGTTGTCATAGTTGAGTTTCATGAGCTTATAAAACTCCGAGTCCTTCGATTCCGAGAATGCTATCGGAGGCGCCGGACGGAATTGCGAGGCGGAATCCAGCGTGAATGGACGCACGGTTTTGAAATAAGGCTCCACCGGAGGGAAGTAACCCGGAGGCGTAGGGTACCAGGTACCGGGGCCGCCGTGCGGTTCGTACCGCGGGAAGTTGCTGATCTTGTTGTAGCGGTCTGCTTTGGCATACTTCAAAATCTGCTTGCTTACCGCCAGTGCATATTCCTGCGAACCTGCGATTACCTCTTCGGTAAAACCGATTTTTATACAGGAATCGATCAGGCTCTGCTGGTACTTTTGCAGCAAAGCTCCCGACGGCTGCATTTTTTTCGCAGTTTCGAGCATCGCCAATGCAGCGGCGAGCTGGTAGGAATATTCCAGGCTTTTGGGTTTTTCGATCTCCGGAAAGCTGTTCAGTACGCCGTGCATGGTTGGATATGCATTGTCGTTCTGCGCCACCACCTCATAGCCAGCCAGGCAGGAGTAGGAATAAAACCGGGCGCCCAGCGGCGGGTTTGTGACGTCGTGCACCATTACATCGGTCATTTGCAACGTCACCTGCCCTATTACCGTCGGATCGATCTCCTTTTTAGATTCACTCTTTTTACAGGCCGTCCACGTGACAGCCAGCAGCATTCCGAGAAGAAGGTTACTGAATTTTACCAATTTGATATGCTTTAATTTCCTGTTGATTGATTCCGAACAACAACTTATTTCCAACCGGCAACACGCTTCTCACATCCCCTTTCAACCCAAAGCCCGACACATCCTGATGCACATATCCGAATTGTCCTTTGCCGTTACCTTGCAGCAGTATGCCATAATTGGCATCATATTTCCCGAACCGAAGCCGGGCTTTGCTGACATTACCACATAGCAGCAGGTCTTTTTTACCATCACCATTATAATCGAGTGAGGTAATGGTGTAAACCGGCGACACTTGTACCTGCAACGGCAATGCTTTTTCCGCAAACTTGCCACTTCCTGACCGTTCGAAATAGGCTGTTTTCAAATAAGTGGCTTTCAGCTCCTTCGCACCTTCCAGCTCTTCTTTCGTAAAAACCTCTTTTACGGTCAGTTCCGCATAGCTTTTGTAATCCTGAAAACGGGTACGCATAATGCTCATCTGGTCCAGCATTTCGTCGCGGGTTACGTACGGGTAGCTTTTGCCTTGTATGTAAAAACTCATGATCGGGTCCACCGAGCCATTGTCGTCGAAATCTTTATAAACCATTTCCACCGGTTCGGCGTCGCTGGCTTTGCATTGGGTGTTGGTACCCATATTACCGATCACTAGGTCGTCCTTCCCATCGCCATTCAGGTCTTCGACGAGGATTTTGTTCCACCAGCCATTGTAGGGCTTATCAAAATATTCGGTGGTTTTGTTTTCGAGTTTACCATTACTATTAATAAAAACAGTAACCGGCATCCATTCTCCTACTACGATCAGATCGGCTTTCTTGTCGCCGTTCAGGTCCGTCCAGGCGGCGTCGGTCACGAGACCGATCCGTTCCAGTTCTTTCGAAAAACCGGCCGTCTGAT
The DNA here is from genome assembly GCA_966211825.1 of uncultured Dyadobacter sp. GTDB lineage: Bacteria > Bacteroidota > Bacteroidia > Cytophagales > Spirosomataceae > Dyadobacter. The sequence goes on from CBIHPQ010000225.1 coordinate 1,974, forward strand.
CTGCGAACTTCCCTGTACCGTCATTGATGAGAATGTAGCTGCGCGGCGTTTCGGGGTAGCGACCGGGGATTACGCGACCTCCTGCAAAAAGATCTGGTTTGCCGTCTCCATTGATATCCGCCGTGCGTACGCAGCTCACGCTCGTCAGCATAGCGGGCAATGCGCCGGCATTTTTGGTAAAATTCCCTTTACCATCATTGATATATAACCGGCTTTGCAGCAAAGGATCTTCGGGCATAAAGCTCGCATAACCTCCGCTTGCCACGAAAATGTCCTGCGCGCCATCGCCATTCGCATCGAAGAACAATGCGTCCGTATCTTCACTTTGCTTATCTGCTTCGAATGCAGGTACCGGCTTGGAGGTAAATGCGCCTCCTTTTTGCTGGATATACAACTTGGAGGCGTCGCCCGCGCCACCTCCTACGAACACATCCTCCAATCCATCGCCATTCACATCACCCTTCCTCAGGCAAGGCCCCGAAAAGGAAAGCGGGTTGATCAGCAATGGCTGGCGTTTGAAATCATTCAGTTTCACACCGGGACTTTTGAATGCCACAGGCGAAGTAACAGCCGCAAACAAAGGTGTCACCGCCCTGCCGGCTCTCACCGCCGACTTCGCATTCGCCTCCGAAAGTGCCAGAATTTCATGTGTTTTCGGGTTAATAACTTTTTCCTGCTTCCCGCTTAGCCAGGTCACAATCAGCGAATCGACGGCGCCATCCTTACCCAGCCCGAAATGCAGTACCGGCGATACGCTCGATTGGTACCCGCGGGTCGGCATTTGTTCGAGGTATTGTTGCTGGCCTTTTTGGTAAATGGTCACTTTCGCGCCCAGCCCAAGCGTGTTCTGGCCGGCTCCGGTGAGTTTTACTTTGAGGTAATTGTTTTTTAAATGCTTGTCGCCATCGTTCTGGTAAATGAATGCCGGCTTGTTGATATTGTTGACGACGAGATCGAGGTCGCCGTCGTTATCGAGGTCGGCGTAGGCTGCTCCGCCGGAGTTGGAAATTTCGCCGAGGCCCCAGCTGTCGGCTACGTTGGTGAAAGTCAGGTCCTTTTTGTTTTGAAAAAGGTAGTTTTTCATGTTGGAAGAAGGCATCTGGTACACCAGTTGCAGCACGTCTTCCCGTTTCACCTGTCCTTCAATGCGCTTCAAATGGTCGCCCATGAATTTCACAAAATCCATATTCGTGAAGTCGCGCAGGTTGCCGTTGGTAATGAAGAGATCTTTCCAGCCGTCGTTGTCATAGTCGGCAAACAACGATGCCCAGCTCCAGTCGGTATTGGAAACACCCGACAGCTGGCCTATTTCAGAGAAAACCGGATGTTTCGTGCCTTTGCCGAGGCCTTCATTCAGTTGCAGCATATTGCGCATATACTGGTGATGAAAGCCCATTTTGACATTGAAATCAAACAATTCGTAGTTATCCAGGCCCGTCAGCAATTTCTGGCGACGGTTGTCCTCGGGAAGCATATCGAGCGTAAAAATGTCGGGCAGACCGTCGTTATTGAAATCGGCAATATCGTTACCCATCGAGGAATGCGACGTGTGGCCTATGCAGGCGTCGAGCGCGACGGTGACTGAGCCGTTCCCGTTATTGATATATAAAAAATCGGGGACTGAGTAATCGTTAGAAATGTACATGTCCTGCCAGCCGTCCTGGTTAATGTCGGCAATGCCGATGCCCAGGCCGTAGGTCAGTTGTGAGCTGTGAATGCCCGCTTTTCGGGTAATGTCTGTAAAATGCGGTGTCCCGTTCTGCGGATCGTTCCGGAACAGCCTTACGCCGGTAACCGGATCTTCTTTTTTGAGAATGTCCGCCGTGCTTGCCTCGTCGAGGATCGGGAGGGCTTTCGGGTTATGATTAAGCAGGAACATATCGAGGTCCCCGTCTTTGTCGAAATCAAAGAATGCCGCCTGCGTGCTGTTGCTCGGAATGCCGAGGCCGTATTGCTCAGCTACTTCTTCAAACTGCGGCACTCCCTGGGCATTGTTTCCTTTGTTGATAAAAAGCTGGTCTTTCAGGCTCTCGGGCGAAACCGCGCCGGAGTAGCAAACGTAAATATCCAGCTTCCCGTCCCCATTCACATCGGCCATTGTCACGCCGGTCTTCCAGGGTCGCTCCCGTCCTCCTACCTGCGCGATGGCTGTGATGTCTTCAAACGCCATGCTGCCCTTGTTCAGGTAGAGTTTGTTGGGTACCATATTACCGGTGAAATAAATGTCGTCGAGTGCGTCGCCATTGATATCGCCGACGGCTACCCCACCGCCATTATAGAAGTATTCATACATTAACACATTGGTATTCAAACCCTCTGTCAATGTATTGGTAAAATCTACTTTGGTTTTTTCGGGGCTCAGGAGTGTAAAGAGCGGCGGGCCTTGCGGGCCTTTCTTTTCTTCTTGGGAATCGGAGGATTTGTCACAACCGGAAAGAACCAGTCCAGCGATCAGAACAATGCTGCCTGCTTTCCAGGGCCATATTTGCTTCATGACAGGAATGAAGAGTTTAAACGGAGTAAAAAAAGAAACTATGCCTTGTAAGCCAAGGCATAGTTTCTGTAAAATTAGTCAATAAAATATAACTATTTATCGTAACCCGGGTTTTGAACCAGTTTTGCATTACGGTTCATTTCATCGCGGCTGAACGGACGGAAATACATCTTGTCTACCCATGTACGGTTTTCATGAGATTTCTCTTCAACCGGGGTATAAGTGTAGTCGTAAACCGTTGGATCGTAATGATATGGCTCCTTCATCGACTTGCCTGGCTTAAACTTACCGATTACGTTAATGTACTTCAACGGGCGGCCCAATGTAGTTTGAGCGATCATCCAACGGCGTGCATCGTGGTAACGCTGTTCTTCATAAGCCATTTCGACGCGTTTTTCGTGACGATAAGCTTCTTTCAAAGCAGCGCCCGACACTTTCAGCGCAGGCATACCGGCACGGAAACGGATCTTGTTCAGCCATTCCAGCGCAACCGCATCCTGGCCCAGCTCAATGCTTGCCTCGACGTAGTTGAATACCAATTCAGTTACGCGGATAAACGGCCAGGGGATATTCTGGCGGTCGGTGTTGTCGTACAATGCCGGGTTCGGATCGATGAACTTACGCATGTAGTAACCGGTGCGGCTTCCGTTCCAGTCTTCGATAGAGCTGCTGCGGGTATCCAATCCTTTGCGGTTGAACAATGCGCCTTTGTCATCGAGCAGGTCATATGCACCGGTCTGGATTTGGTTCGCGGGGTCTTTCGCATCGGAAGGACGTGGTTTCCAGGTAGCACCGTCGTACATGATAGTTGCATAGAAACGCGGGTCGCGGTTTGTGTATGGGCTGGCTTTGTGGGTAGGATTCATCCATGAGAACGGAGTACCGTCCATCATTTCGTAGTCATCTACCAGCGTTCCGATCGGCGTGTTACCTGCCCAGTTGTGATAACCGTTAGGACCATTGTTCAAACCGGTCTGGCGCGCACCTTCGTTCTGGCTCGGGGTAAAGTAGCGACCGAAAATGATCTCGTTCGCCGAAGCGTCCAAAGATTTATCGGCGCTGGCACCGGCCATCGCAACGGAAATATAGTTGAGCTTGCCCTGATCCGCGGTTACGGGTGCAGTCAGATTCAACTTGTAACCGGAACCACCCGCATCCAGGGCAGCTTTTGCGGCAACCTGAGCAGCCTGCCAGCGAGCCTTACGGTCACCCGAAGTGTATCCCAGAAATTCAGGGTTCGGGAAAGCAGCGATCACTGCCGATTTTGCCTTCGCAGTCGGGATATCATGCAAATCGCTCGCAGCGTACAACAAAACCCGTGCTTTCAGCGCCAATGCAGCCGCTTTCGTAGCACGACCTTTCGCAAGGTTTTTACCATCCAGCAACAATGCAGCACTATCCGCATCGCTTACAATTTGCTTAACGCATTCATCGAAAGTGTTACGGGGAACGGAGTAGTCCTCATTCAAGGCATACACTTTCTTGATGATAGGCACGGCGCCGTAGTAACGAACCAGTTGCTGGTAATAATAAGCACGCAGGAAGTACGCTTCACCTTTCAAACGGGCTTTCAGCGTTTCGTCCGTGAATGTGGCTGTTACCAGGTTAGACAGCGCGATGTTGGTAGCGCGGATACGGGTGTACATCGGACCCCAACCGTAGGTATCATCCACCCAACCGAGGTTGGACGGGCTCAAACTACCTTCGTTTACTGTATTGATGTTACGGCCGGTGTGGGTAAACACGGCTTCGTCGGTCAGCGACGCGAGCATTTGCTCGCTGAAACCGCCCTGTTGAAGCCCCTGATAAATACCGGTCACAAAACCTTCGGCCAATGCACCGTCTTTCCATGCTTCTTCGCTCGGGATTTCGGTTGGCGGCGTCACATCCAGAAAATCAGTGTCGCACGACGCAAGCCCTCCGCCCAGCAAGGCAATTAGCAATAGACTTTTATATTTCAATTTCATATTTCTTAATCGTTAAAATGCTACACGTACGCCTGCGCTGAGAACTCTTGCTTGCGGATAGTATTGACCGCTCGTAGTAGTCGCCTCCGGGTCCCACACTTTGATCTTGTCGAAAGTGATGAAGTTCAAACCGTTCACGTAGACCCGGAAATTGGCCAAACCGATTTTCGAACCGATTTCCGATGGCAGGTTATACCCGATTTCGACGTTTTTCAAACGCAGGTAGTTGTTGCTTTTAAGGAAGTAGTCGTTGATACCACCACCGCTACCGCCGGTGAAACCGCCACCAGAGCCGACATTTGTATAGTACCTGTTGTTACGGTTAGTCAAACGCGGATACTCGCTTGTTGGATTATCAATGGTCCAGCGGTGGTCGTAATCGTATTTCAGATAGTTACCAATGTCACCAGATTCCGTAAGACCTACGAGCTGCAAACCACCCATTGCTCCCTGGAACAACATCGCCAAGTCGAACTGTTTGTAGCCCAAATTGATAGATGCTCCGCCTGTAAACCATGGGCGTTGCGTTTTATCGGAACGAACACGGTCATCCCCACTGATTTTGCCATCATTATTAATATCCTGGAACTTCATGTCACCTGGACGCAGGTTACCTGTGATCGGGCCGTAATCAAGCTTATTCGCATCGATTTCCGCCTGATCCCTGAAAACACCGTCGAATTTGTACATGAGGAATGAATTATAAGGCATTCCTGTCGTATGCTGATAGATGGGAGCACCTGGTGTTTCGTCCCAAAACGTAATCTTGTTTTTAGCATAACCGCCGTTCACGCTCACAGAGTAAGTGAAATCGCCAGCATTGCCGTCGTAGCTCACTTTAAATTCCCATCCTTTGTTCACCAGCTTTCCAAGGTTTTGGGGCGGAAGACGGCCATCAATACCGACTGATGAAGGCGTAGAACCCGCTTTGGGGATCAGCGTTTTTGAACGGTTGTTCACGAAATAGTCAAATTCGAAAGAAAGTTTGTCATTCAGCAAAGTACCTTCGATACCAAAGTTGGTGTTATTTGCAACCTCCCAGGTAAAGCTTGGGTTAGCAATACGTGTTTCCAACAAAGTTCTTGCCACCTGATCGTTGATAATGTAGCTTCCGAAGCCCATTGTTGACAGGAATTGGTACTCAGCCAAAGTTTCTGTTCCGAGGAAGTAGGGCTCTGCACCCATTTGTCCCCACGAAGCGCGGAGTTTCACGTTGTTCACGAAGCGCGAAACACTGTTTTTCCAGAAATCCTCTTCCGAAATACGCCAGCCCGCTGATACCCCCGGGAAGAAACCGAAACGGCCTTCTTTAGGGAATACATACGAACCATCTACGCGCCACAGAAATTCGGCCAGATATTTTTCTTTGAAGTTGTAACCTGCACGGCCATAGTAGCTCAAACGTGCACGTTTATACAAATCGCCACGGTTGGTACCTGAGTTATCAATGTTTTGCTCGGCAGTACCACCCGCAAAAAGCTGGTCAACAACTGGTGAAATGTAGTAGCGGCGGAATGCGAAGAAACCGTCAGCATCTACTTTCTCGCGCTGGACACCGGCCATTACATTAAAGTTATGTCCATCGACCGATTTTTCGTAAGACACCTGACCAGTCAACTGAATAGAAAGCTCCTGTGCAGAAGTTTCTGTCAAACGCGGGTCTTTGAAAGTCGAACGAACGGTTCCTGTCAGGAACGGCGTGGTACCGTCTGCTTCGAAAGTCTTTTTGTCCCAGAAATAAAGTGTCCAGGGCGTTTCGAAGTTTTTCACGCGGCGCAGCTGCTTATCCAGCGCGGCCATAGTATTGATTTTCAACCCTGGTACGCCTGGTACCTGAATTTCAAGACCACCGTTGGTTTGGATATAGTCGCGTTTGTCGTTGCTGTAACCCGTTGTGTTGGTAGTAATTACCGCAGGGTTCTGACCGTTTTCAATATCCGGGCCCGGACGTCCGTCTGGCCAGATCGCGATTTCAGTCGGTTTACCGCGCATCAACATACGGAAGATCGCACCCGCACTGTTACCTCCCGACGGGAAGTGACGGAACTCTTCACGCAATGTAACACCCAGGTTAGCAGTTATATACTTATTAATTTTCGTGTCAAGGTTGATGCGCATATCGTACTGCTTGTAACCTGTTGCAGAGTTGATATAGTAACCATCCTGATTGATGTGACCCAATGAAGCCAGGTATTTGATGTTTTCGCTACCACCTGTCAATTGCAGATTGTGACGTTGCTGAGGCGCCCATTTGCGGAGGACAGATCCGTACCAGTCGGTATTAGGATAAAGCAACGGAGACGACTGGTCTCTGAATTTCTGCATATCCTCAGGGTTGTAAACCGCATTGATTACGTTTCCATTATCGATCCTGTTGTAAGAACCGGTTGAATTGAACCCTTGCAATGCACCCTGCCACTCGCCTACGGGCAAGTTATCGTAGATCTGCAATTCGTTACGGATCGTAGCGTATTCGGCTGCATTCGACATTTCGGGTGTACGCGTAGGCTGCGAAATACCCAGGTTCATATCGTATGAAATCTGTGGCTTGCCCGTTTTACCGCGTTTGGTGGTGATTAGGATTACCCCGTTACCCGCACGTGAACCGTAAATCGCGGCCGCCGCATCTTTCAGTACCGAAATACTTTCGATATCGGCAGGGTTAATACGGTCGAGACCACCTGAACGGTTGGGCACACCGTCGACGACGATCAGCGCATTGCTGTTACCCAATGAGTTGGTACCGCGGATACGGATCGCCGAACCATCGTAGCCTGGCTCACCGCTCGATTGTACGGCGGAAACACCAGGCAGACGTCCGCCCAATGTATTGGACAAGTTGGCAGCCGGCGCTTTTTGGAGTTCTGCACCTTTTACGGCCGTTACCGAACCTGTCAGGGTAGCTTTTTTAGCAGTACCGTAACCTACCACGACCACCTCTTCAAGTGCTTTGGTATCAGCCAGCAGGATCACGTCAACGACGCTTTTGTTGCTAACGGGGATTTCCTGCGTGAGGTAACCGATGAAAGAGAATACCAGCGTACCGTTTTTCTCTGCACTCACTGTATAAAGTCCCTCATTGTCGGTCACTGTACCTGCGGTTGTTCCCTTCACGACAACGCTTACCCCAGGCAGCGCTTGTCCCTGTTCATCTTTGATCTTACCCTTGATGGTATTCTGGGCGAATGCACCCATGACTGTCACCAGGACCAGACAAAGAGAAAAAACACTTCGTGATACAGCACGAGGCGTCCATCCAGTAGAAAATCTCATAGATTAATAGTTAGATTAAAAATGTTGTAGTAAAATGTTTGCTTAACCGTATAAGCACGGAACGTAGGGTCAGTCTGTGATTCCATTCCGAAATCTGACGTAGCGGATCAGAAATTGTAGTCAGGAGAAGTCTTTACATAGAGTGAACTTTAAGATTAGGGTGAGTACTTTCAATCGAACAGAGTTCAGGATATCTAACAGTGTATATCTTACACAATCTTATTCGGATACTCCTGTTGATTGAAGAAGAAGTACCATTGGGACCGATATACTCGCTTGATTGTACAAAAAGATATTAATTTTTTCACAAAAAAAAGGTTTCCCGGTTAATGAATATGCATTCTTAAAAAATAACAATAAATAATGGTACCGTTCGAACATTTTCTATGAATTAGTAATATATAAGTTACACTAAATCATTCTTTTGTACACAATTACCGCCAGATTCTTAATTCTTACTATATTCGTAGAGCTATTCAGTTACAATTTCCCCTTGACATCGAATGAAGTTCCGTTTACTCTCCCTGCTGGTCATTTGTTTTCTGTACGGATGTAAAAAAGAGTCGTCACCCAGTGAATACAACGCAAAGGCAGGCGACCCGAAGCTTTTTCATGAGACGGCTACGCATCTGACGGACGTCATTATTCACGATATTTTCAAGCCGCCGGTAGCGAGCCGCATCTACGGATATTCGTTCCTTGCCGCCTATGAAGCCCTCAACCCTGGCTATCAGGAATATCAATCACTTGGAAGTCAGCTGGTTAAATTCAATACTCCACCCAAACCGGATACGGCGCTGGCCTATTGCTTCCCCCTTGCGAGTGTCAAAGCATTCACGGTGGTGGGCCGTACGCTCACATTCTCGGGGAATATGTGGGATGACTATGAAAAGGGGCTTTTTAAGAAATATCAGGATATGGGAATCCCAGAGGATGTATACGAACGCTCCATCGCATACGGCGACACGGTTGCCAAGCATGTGCTCGCATATTCGGCCAAAGACCATTATAAAGAGATACGCGGTTACCGCTATACGGTGACCAACAAACCCGGCACCTGGGTGCCTACGCCACCCGCCTATGCGGACGCTTGCGAACCTATGTGGAACACCGTTCGCGCATTCGCACTCGATTCGGTGACACAGTTCCGGTGCCCGCCCCCCGCCCCGTACGACCTTGCCAAGACTAGCCAATTCATGCACCTGGCCATGGAGGTGTATGATGTAGGTAAAAACCTGACCGAAGATCAGAAGGCGACG